>JANWJQ010000102.1 GCA_025451875.1 Rhizomicrobium sp. | reverse complement strand
GTCGAGGCGATGCCGGTGAGGGCGCCGATGGCGTAGGAGCCGGCAGCCGTGTCAGTCGCGTCCACTTCGATCAGAAGATCGGGTGGGCTGCCGCGCACGATGTCGCGGGTGAAGTTCTCCGGTATCTCCACCGCGAAGAGAACCTTGCCTTCCTGCAACAAGCGGCGCGCTTCCCGCGGCGAATGGGTTTCCTTCACGATGTTGAAGTAGCTGGAATTCTCCAGCGCCACGGTCACCGAACGCGCGAAAACGCCCGGATCGTCCACGGAGATGACGGTCGGCAAGGCCCTCGGATTGTAGTTGATCGCAAAGCCGAACAGGAAAAGCTGCATCAGCGGGACGCCGACGATCATCGCCAGCGTGATGCGGTCGCGGCGCATCTGCAGAAATTCTTTCAGCAGGATCGCATAAACGCGCGCGAAGGAAAACGCGTTGCTCATTTTGCGTCCTCCTGCAGGTGGATAAACACATCTTCCAGATTGGGCTTGGTTTCGCTGACATTGACGCCGGCCTCCTTCCTGTAAGGCGCGATCGTCTTTTCGAGCGCCGCGCGGTCGCGCCCGGATACGCGTAAAGCCGCGCCAAAGAAGCCCGCATAATCGACGCCCGGTTGGCCCTGAATTTTCTGCAGGAAGCGGCGCACATATTCGCCTTCCAGCACGAAAGTGGTCAGGCCCGATTGTGCGACCACCTCGTTGACGGTGCCTTTGGCGATCAGCTTGCCGTTCAGGATGTAAACGATGCGGTCGCAGCGCTCCGCTTCATCCATGTAGTGGGTGGAGACGAGAACTGTCAGACCTTCTTCGCTCAGGGCATGGATCTCTTCCCAGAAATCGCGCCGCGCTTTGGGATCGACGCCCGCGGTCGGTTCGTCGAGCAGAAGCAGCTTCGGCTCGTGCAGCATGCAGGCCGCCAGCGCCATGCGCTGCTTCCAGCCGCCAGAAAGTTCGCCCGCGAGTTGCCTCTGGCGCTTCACCAGACCCAGACGCTGAAGCGTGTGATCAACCTTGGCTTCGCGATCCGGCAAACCATAAATCCGCGCCACGAATTCGAGATTCTCGCGGATCGACAAATCCTCCCAGAAGCTGAACCTCTGGGTCATGTAACCCACTTCGCGCTTGATCTGCTCGGATTGCGTGATGACATCGAGCCCGAGGCAGGTGCCACTGCCGTCATCGGGATGCAGCAACCCGCACAGCATGCGAATGGTTGTCGTCTTGCCCGAACCGTTCGGTCCCAGGAACCCCCACACCTCGCCGGACGGCACGGCGATGTCGACATGATCGACCGCAACCTTGGCGCCAAAGCGCTTGGTTAGTCCGTGAACATCGATGGCGAGATCGTCTGCCATGTCAGAGCGGCCGCACCTGCACCGGTTGGCCAGGATTGAGTTTCATCCCGCCCGGCATGCGCGCTTCCAGCTTAAAGACAAGTTTGGTGCGGCTGTCCTGGCTGAAGATGACAGGCGGCGTGAATTCTTCCTGCTGCGCGATGAAGCTGATCTGCGCTGTCATGGGCTGGCAGCCGTCGCAGGTGATGCGCACTTTCTGGCCGATATGCACCCTGGAGAACTGCGTCTCCGGCACAAAAAAGCGCACATAGATGTTCTTTGGCGGCAGAACCGAAAGAACTGGCGTCGAGGCCGGCACATATTCGCCGGTGCGGAAATAGATGTCCTGCACGCGGCCTTCGGTCTGTGACACAACGTTGCGCTGCGTCAGCGAATAGGTCGCGCCGGAAAGAGCGGCGTTCATCTGTGCGATCTGCGATTGCAGCTGCGCGATACGCGCTTGCGATTGCTGATAGTTGGAGCGCGCCAGATCCAGATCTGTCGGCGTTCCGGCATGCGCGCGCGCGAGCCCGGTCTGCCGTGTCAATTGCATCCGGGCATAGGCGAGATTGGCCTGTTCCTGCGCCAGCGATGCCTTGGCCGTGGTAAGCGTGGCAACGGCCTGATCGCGGCTCGCCACCTGTGCGGTGTCGTCCAGCGTGAACAGAAGATCGCCACGATGGACATACGCGCCCCGTTCCACATGGAGCGATGAAACCCATCCCGGCTGTGGTGCGGAGATGAAGGCATTGTCGCCTTCGCCGTAACCCAGCCATGCCCCGTCATCGGTTTGCCCGCACCCGCCGAGCAGGAGCAGAAGGCAGATCGAAATGCGTTTCATCATGATGCGTCTCCGTCGGCGGCAATGCCGCGCAGCAGAATATCGAGATGGGATTTCAGGAACGCCAGATAATCGTAAGGCTCGGTGTCGAATTGCGCGAAGGTGGTGCGCCAGAAGATCGACAACAGGATGGGGGCGATCATCATGCGCGCGACATGATCCGGATTCACGTCACGGAATTCGCCGCGTTCGACGCCGCGCGCGATCACGCTTGTCATCGCGCCCAATCCCTTGTCGATGATCTCGTCGCGATAGAAACGCGCCAGTTCGGGAAAATTGCCGGCCTCCGCGACGATGATCTTGGGCAGCACCACCCGGTCGCTGGTGGCCGCGAAATGGGCGATCATCGTCACCGCGTTGCGCAGCAATTCTCGCGACGGGCCTTTATAGGCGCGGATGCTCTCTATAACTTGGGCGATCTGCGCGCCGATGGATTCGCGCACCAATGCTTTGAACACCGCGTCCTTGTTTTCGAAGTAGAGATAGATCGTGCCTTTGGTGACGCCCGCGCGTTCGGCGATGTCGTCCATCCGCGACGCCGCGAAGCCCTTCTCCGCAAAACACCCCAGAGCCGCCTCCAGGATTTCCTGCGGCCTTGCCGTCTTGCGTCTGCGCCAACGGGGGGAGGAAACGCCCATTTGATCCAGTAAATAACTAACCAGTCAGTTATAGTTTCCGTCGCGGATTTAACAACCGGCGCGTTTGCAGTGGCGCTATGCTGCTTCGACAGGGCAGAGCGAGATTCGCGGGAGCGGTCGATGAGTGGAAAGAAATCAAATAGATCAAAAGCTTATGCATTCTCCGCGAGCTTGGGTCTCGCATTGTTGGTGTCTGGCTGCATCCAGCCGACGCCCTATAGCCCGCGCACGGAAGGCAGCCCTACCGGCTACACAGATGAGCAGCTCGCCAAAAACCGCTTCCGCGTGACCTTTGCCGGCAATTCGGTGACGCCGCGCGCGACCGTTGAAAATTATCTGCTATTCCGCGCAGCGCAGGTGACGCTGGCCTCAGGGTACACCGCTTTCACCTTCGACGATCGCGATACCAAGGCGAAGACCACCTATCTCTCGAGCTTCGATGGCTTCCCGGGCCTTTATGGCCCTTACCGCCATTTCGGCTGGTACTGGCACAATTGGGGCTTTGATGAGGACGTCCAGACGCGCCCGATCACGCGTTACGAGGCCTATGCCGAGATCGTCATGCTGACGGCCGATCAGGCCAAAGCGGATCCGCGTTCGCTCGATGCGCAGGATGTGCTCACACGTCTGGGCCCGCGTGTTCTTCCGCCGCCACCGCCATCGAAGTGATTCCGTTGACTCGCCGGCGCGCAATCAAGCGGATCGCTTGAGGACCATGCGGGCTATATCGCCATCGCGCGTCACGGCCACCACGTCATAGCCTTCCTGCCGGCACATATGCGGCACGTCGATCGGCGCCATCGGATCGTCGGTGATGATGTGGATTTCCGCGCCAAACGCGGCATCGCGCAGATGTTTGCGGGCCATCAGCGCGGGCAGAGGGCATTTCAAGCCTCTCAGGTCGATTTCCTCTTGCGCCATTTGGCCCCTTTTGCCGTGTTTCCCGCGCGGCCTATTCTTGGCCCATCGAGTCGGAAGGGCTGTCATGTTCAACGCCATAAGGCGTGAGACGATCTATATATCAAGCCTGGCGCGCACCTTCTATCGCATGCGCCATGTGAAGCCGGACTCCGCGGAGACCATCGCCGATGTGATGGAAGCGGTGGTGCGCACGCATCCCGAAAACATCGCCATCTGTTTTCAGGATCGCACCATCACATACCGGGAGATGGACGGTTGGGCGGCGCGCTATGCGCGCTGGGGTCAGGCGCAAGGCATCGGCAAAGGCGATGTCGTGGCGCTTCTGATGGAGAACCGCCCCGAATATCTTTTTGCCTGGCTCGGTCTTCTCAAGCTTGGCGCGATTGTCGCGCTCATCAACACCAATCTGCGCGGGCAGCCCTTGGCGCATTGCGTCACTATCGCAGGCGCCAAGCATATCGTCGTCGGCGCGGAACTGGCCGATGTCTATCGTGAATCGGCAGAACCGATTTTGCCCGCGCCGGCATTATGGATCACCGATGAAAATGGTGGCGGCAATCTCGACATCGCGCTCGCCACGGCGTCATCCGAGCCTTTCGATCCCAAAGCGCGCGAAGGCCTGCTTTGCAAAGACAAAGCTTTCTACATCTTCACCTCCGGCACCACGGGTCTGCCGAAAGCTGCGAACATCAGCCATCTTCGCGGGCTCTTCATGATGTATGGCTTCGCCGGCGGGTTGAACGCGCAGCCCAGCGACCGGATGTACAATGTCTTGCCGCTTTATCATTCTTCCGGCGGCATCTGTGCGGTGGGCGTGGCGTTTACCGCAGGTGGGTCGCTGGTGCTGCGGCGCAAATTCTCCGTCCATGAATTCTGGGACGATTGCTATCGCTACACGCCGACCTTCTTCCAATATATCGGCGAGCTGTGCCGCTATCTGCTGAACGCGCCACCCAACAGCCATGAGCGGCAGCATCATTTGCGCGCGATCACGGGCAATGGCTTGCGTCCGGAAATCTGGCCGCATTTTCAGGAACGTTTCGCGATTCCCAAGATCGTGGAGTTTTATGGCGCGACCGAAGGCAATGTCTCGATGCTGAATTATGACGGCAAGGTCGGTGCCGTCGGCCGCATCCCGCATTATCTGCGCAACGTGCTGACCACGCGTATCGTGCGTTTCGATATCGAGCATGAAATGCCAGTCCGCGATGCCGAAGGCTTCTGCATCGAGTGCATGCCCAATGAAGCGGGTGAGGCCATCGGCCAGATCACGCACGAACCCGGCAAGGATTTCGAGGGATATACCAAGGCCGCCGACACGCAGAAGAAGATCCTGCACGATGTGTTCGAGACGGGCGACAGCTGGTTTCGCACCGGCGACCTGATGAAGCAGGATGAACTCGGTTATTTCTATTTCGTTGACCGCATCGGCGACACCTTCCGCTGGAAAGGTGAGAATGTGGCGACGAGCGAAGTCTCCGAAGCGCTGGGTGTGATCCCCGGTGTTCTGGAAGCCAATATCTATGGTGTTTCCGTGCCCGGCATGGATGGCCGTGCGGGCATGGCGGCGTTGGTCGTCGATGGCGACTTCAAGCTCGATGCGCTGTCGCAGGAACTGGCGGGCAGCCTTCCCGCCTATGCGCGGCCCGTCTTTCTGCGCCTGCTGCCGCAGATGGAAATCACCGGCACGTTCAAGCAACGCAAAGTGGAGCTGGTGAAGGAAGGCTTCGATCCCGCCACGATCGGCGATCCGCTCTACTGGCTGAATCCGGCGACCTACAAATACGAACACCTCGATGGTGCGCGTTACGCAGACATCGTTTCCGGCCGTGTAAAGCTCTAACCGAAATCGATTTCAGCGGCCGGGATAACCGTGCCGAAGCTGCCGCGCGTCGTGTCGTTGATGATCGCGACGATGTCCGCGCCTTTGGCGACCTTGCTGTCGAAAGTGGAATGGGCGTCGGAAACAAGCGTGAGCTTGTAGCCGCGCTCATGGGCGCCACGGATCGCCGAAGTCACGCAATATTCCGACTGCATGCCGGTGATGACGAGATGGTCGATGCCGGCACGTTTCAGCTTGGCGTCGAAATCGGTGCCGTGAAAGGCGCTGGATTTGGTCTTCACCGTCACATCTTCATCCGCGCGCGGTGCGATCTTGTCGTGAAACGGATAACCAGGCTTGCCGGAATGGAAGTCGTCGTCCGGCCCGCCATCGTGCTGCACGAAGAAGACCGGCGTTCCGGCTATGCGCGCATTGGCGAGCAGCGCGGCGATCCGGCCCGTCACCGCTTCGCCGTCATAAGGCTGCATATCCGGATTGGAGAACATGGCCTTCTGATGGTCGATGATAACAAGCGCCGTATTCATGCGATCCTCAATTCGGAAACCGGTGTCCACTTTGCCTTGCGCCGCGCGATGCGGCCAGGCACGTCCTCGCCGTCGAAATTGTGCGGCACCACGGGAAAATCCAGCGGTGGCTTCTCGCGGAAGCTGTTGGCGTTGACGGTGAACCACATTTTCCCGCCATCTTCCATCAGCGCGCCGATATAGACGCCGCAATCGCGGCAGATCAGGAAATCCGCTGTCTTCAAGCCGAACCGGTAGCGATTGAGCTTGTCCGCATCGCGCACGGAAATGCGGATCGACCCGTTCGGATCGGATGTTGTGTGCGCACCATGCGCGCGACAGAAACTGCACATGTCCGCGCGCAGCCCCAGAACATCCAGTCCCGCGGTTGTCTCGAAGACAAAAGAGAGATTGCCGCAATGGCAGCCGCCGGCGAATTGGTGCGTCGTCATGCGTGCAAGCTAACGCGGAAAAGAAAAAGAGTGGCCACACGAAACCGCATGGCCACTCCCAAAAAATCGCGAAGCTGCTATTCGGCGGCTTTCTTGCCCTTCTTCGCTTCGTCTTCGTGATGCTTCTGAATTGTCTGCATCGCGGCGTTCATGGCGGCGCCGATGAAGCGCTCCTTGTTGTCTTTCGCCCAGTTTAGCGCGGTTTCGCGCGCGGTGTTTGCACCATTGATCACCGGCGTCACATGGCGCTGCCACAATTCGTAGGACTTCTTGGTGTTCTCGAAATTCGCCCAATTGTGCGCGAGCTGCAGGAAGCAGCCGAAATCGCCCTGCTTCTTCTGCAGGCGCTGGATCTGGGCGATGGCGTCTTCTGGTGTGCCGATCACCGCCACGCCGTTTTCCACCATCTGCTGCGCTGATTGGTTTTCTGTCGAATCGCGGCCAGCCACTGCGGAGATGCCGGAGAAATAGCCCTGCCATTTGTCGAGGCCGAACTTCACGTTCTCGAAGGCTTGCTCGCGCGTTTCGGCGATATGCACCGGGCCTACGAGGCGCAGGCGCGACGGGTCCATGGTCTTGCCGTTCTCGGACGCTGTCTTGTTGGCGATCTCCCAGTTGATCGCCAGCGCATCGTAACCGCCGGCTTGTGTCGCCGCCACGCAGAGCATGCCGAAGCCATGCTTGCCCGCCAGCTTGCCGCCGGACGGCGTGACGGACGATGCCACGCAGATCTCCGGATAGGGATCGCTGAACGGCAGAAGCTGGCACGTCGCGTCCTGCAAGGTGAACCAGTCGGTCTTGTGGGTGACGCGTTCGCCTTTCCACAACCGCAGGATCACTTCGATGGCTTCCACCATGCGGTCGCGCTGCGTCGAAGGATCGATGCCCATCGAGAACGCGTCCGAAGGAAGAAGTCCGGGGCCGACGCCGAACATTACGCGCCCGCGCGTCTGATGATCGAGCTGTATCATGCGGTTCGCCGCCATCAGCGGGTTGTGATAGGGCAGCGACACCACGCCGGTGCCGAGACGAATGCGCTTGGTGCGTTCCGCCACCGCCGCGATGAACAATTCCGGCGAAGGGATGATTTCAAAGCCGGCGGAATGATGCTCGCCCACCCAGGCTTCGTCGTAGCCGAGACGATCCAGATGCTCGATCAATTCCATGTCGCGCTGAATGCACAGCGTCGGGTCTTCATCGACCGGATGAAATGGCGCGAGAAAGATTCCGTTGCGAAGTTTCATGGCGATGCGCTCCCTCGATATTTGTTGGCCGAACTATGCCATGCGGAGGCGCGCGAGTCCCCACTGACGCCACGTCAAAGAAACTCAGAGCGGCGGGGCTTCGAAGCCGCCAAGCTCCCGTTCTATTGCGCGGGCCAGATCGAAAAGCCGGTCCTCGCCGTTACGGCGCCCGACAAGCTGCACGCCCACGGGCATGCCGTTCGCCGCACGCCCGGCCTGTACGGCCAACGCCGGGGCGTGAAGCGAAGTGGCGAGTGAAATCCAGTTCAGCAGCGCACCATAAGGCACGGTCCTTCCGTCCACATCGATGACGCGGTCCGCGAAGCTGCCTTGCTGGTTGTGCGCGAAAGCGGTGATCGGCGTCACCGGCATCAGCACCGCCTCATAGCCTTCATCGAAAAAGGCATCGAGCTTGTCTTTCTGCTTCTGGCGCACGACGCCGGCGCGCATGATGTCGCGATAGCTGGCCGTCGAGGAAAGGCGGAACACCGCGCCGCCATCCCCGCCCTCCGCGATCGTCTTGCGGTCCTGCGCATTCATTGTCGCGAAAGCGTTGTAGACGTCGTCCGGCAATCCACTGCCGAGTACCGCGGCCAGCGTCTGCATATAAGGCCCCATCAAATCCGCACCACTCACCGGCGGCTTGGCGTTGCCGATGCCGACGCCTTGGCGGGACAGCGCATCCGCAGCGCGGCGCACGGCGCTTTGCACTTCGCCGGCGAGCGGGAAGGCCGGGTCTTCATCCCACACTGCGATGCGCGAACCCTTCACCGGCTTCTCCGCGGCGTCCTCATTCCCGCGCAGCACATTCCACAACAGGCGCAGATCATCGACATTGCGCGCCATCGGTCCGACAACGCCCAGATCGGTTTCGATGAATTCATCCGGCGCGGGCGGAATATGGCCGCGCAGCGACAGCACGCCCCAGGTCGGCTTCAGCGAAACCACGCCGCAGAAATTCGCGGGATGGCGCAGCGAGCCACCGATATCCGATCCGATTTCCAGGGGGGTGATGCCGGCAGCCAGCGCCGCCGCCGCACCGCCGGACGAACCGCCCGGTGTCTTCGTCACGTCATAGGGATTGTTCGTGGTGCCGTAGATCTCGTTGTAGCTCTGAATGTCGCCCAGCATGTAAGGCACGTTCGTCTTGCCCCAGATGATCGCTTCGGCCTTGCGCGCGGCCGCCACCACGTCGGCATCCTGGCAATCCTTGGCGCGCCCCGTGAACCCGCGAGCGCCGGAGGTGGCCGGCATGCCGAACACATCGAAGCCATCCTTGATCGTCATCGGCAATCCGGCAAGCGTGCCAAGCTTCGCGCCATGTGCCCGCGCATCGTCGATGGATTTGGCAGCGGCGCGCGCGTGATCGAGGTCCTTTTCGATGACCGCGTTCAGTTTTCCGTGCACGGCATCATTGCGCGTGACATGCAGATCCAGAAGTTCGCGCGCGGAAATCTTTTTTGCCGCCAGATCGGAAAGCATCTGTCGTGCCGTAGCGTAAATTCCGGTCATCTCGAACTCTCTTGTGCGGACCATCGGATGACATAAGGTCTGGGTATTGGGGTCAAGAAGAACAAAGGGGAAGCGTGATGCGTGCTGCCATTTTCCGGGAGATGTCCAAGCCGCTGGCGATTGAAACGCTGGCCGATCCCACACCCGCCGCGCATGAGCTGATCCTCAAGGTGAGGAATTGCGGAATTTGCGGATCGGATCTGCACATGACCGAACCCACATCGATCATGCCGCTCGCGCTTGGCAGCGTGATGGGCCACGAATTTGCGGGCGAAGTCGTCGGCATCGGCAGCGCGCTGGCGGGCAAGTTCAAGGAAGGCGATCGCGTTGCGGGTTTTCCCTATATCTGCTGCGGCGATTCCAGCCCATGCAAGAATTTCGGTGGCGGCCAAAGCGTTTGCGGCAAGGGCATCAGCATTGGTCTTGGTCAGAGCCATGGCGCTTACGCCGACTATGTGAAGATCGGCGCGACAAGCGCTTATCGTTTGCCGGACGCCGTGTCCTTCCGTGAAGGGGCGCTGGTGGAGCCGCTCGCTGTAGGTCTGCATGCCGTCGATATGGCGAAGATGCCACGTGGCGCGACGGTTCTGGTGATCGGTGCCGGGCCAGTGGGTCTTGCTGTGATGCTCTGGGCCAAATTCCTCGGTGCGCGCCACGTCATCGTTAGCGAGAAGGCGGATGTGCGCAAAACCATGGCCGCAAAGTTCGGCGCCACCGATGCCATCGATCCCAACATGCCGCTGACGCCGCAGGTCGAGAAGATCGCGGGCAAGGGGCCGGACATCATATTTGAATGTGTCGGCGCGCCGGGCTTGATCAATATGGCGATGATCGATGCGCCGCGTGGCTGCCGCATCGTGATTGCGGGCGTCTGTCAGCAGCCCGACACGATCATGCCGCTGATGGGCATCGTGAAGGAGCTGGAGCTGCAATTCGTGCTTGGCTACCGCCCCGCCGATTTCGACTATGTGATTTCCATGATCGCATCCGACCGAGTGAATGTGGACCACATGATCACCGATGTCGTCACGCTCGACACGCTGCCGAGCGCCTTCGAGGCACTACGCAAGCCATCACACCAGTGCAAGGTGATGCTGGAGAACTAGCTCTCTACGATCCGGCAAAGGAAGCGTTCGATATTCTTCGATAGCGTCGAGACCGAATTCTCGTCTTCCAGCACGAGCCGCACGCAGATGCCGTCGATGAAAGCGGAGAGAACGTCGGGCAATGTGTCCGCCGTTTCGCGGTCCAGCCTTCCGGCTTTCACCGCCGGTTCCAGCTTGCCGCGCATGAAGGCCAGCACATCGTCATTCCATTGCGCGAGTTTCTTCACAACATCGGCTGACGGCGGCGGCCGCAGCAGCAGGCGGTATTGCGAACGGTTGGCGTTGAAATCGGCCAGCGACGTATCGATCAATCGCTTGACGATAGGATCCTTCGCATCGGTTTTCGCGAATTGTTCCTCCAGCCGCGCGACATAGCCGGTCACGCAATAATCCAGCACCGCCTCGTAGAGCGCTTCCTTCGACGGGAAGTACCAATAGAAGCTGCCGCGGCTAACCTTGGAACGCGCGATTAGTTCGTCATAGGTGACGCGTTCGAAGCCGGACTCTGCGAAACATTCCAGGCTCTCGCCCAGGATGTGCTGCACCCGCGCCCCACGCCGGGGCGCGTTTCCCTTGCTCGCGATTTTTGGCGCTGCCGCAGACATGAATGCTCGATTCGAATGGCTTGACTTTAATAAACCGACTATCCAGTCTAGTAAAGAGTCCGGAAACGGGAGGTTGGGGATATGTCCAGGGTCGAGCGAATCACGCGTCCGCATATGAAGCCGCTGATCGAGCCTTATGGGCTGGCGGAAGCGGTGCGCCACGGCACAACGCTGACCATTGCCGGACAAACCGGTATGACGCGGGACCATCAGATCGTGGAAGGCGGATTGAAGGCGCAAGCGCTGCAGGCCTTTCGCAATATCGGCGAGATCATCGCGCTGGCCGGTGGCTCTGTCGAAAATCTCGTGCATCTAACCTGGTATGTCGCGCCGACGGGCAAGTCCTTCATGGAAGACGCCGTGGAGATCACCATGGCGCGCAACGAAGTGATGCCCGGCATTGCGCCGGGATCGACGGCGGTGCGCGTGCAGGAATTGCTGACGCCGGAAATCCTCATCGAGATTCAAGCGGTGTGCGCGCTATGAACCGGCAAGCGGATGTCATCGTCGTCGGTGCAGGTGTCGCCGGATTAAAAGCGGCGCAGGAATTGGCTGCCGCAGGCCGCTCGGTCATCGTGCTGGAAGCAAACGAACGTGTCGGCGGACGCCTCAAGCGTGTGGAGGTCGCAGGCTATGTCGGTGACGTCGGGGGCCAATGGGTCGGCGCAGGCCACGATGTTCTGCTTGGCGAAGCAAAGCGTTTCGGCATTTCCACATACGCACAGTATGAATCAGGACAAACGATCCTGCAGCTTCTGGGAAAGCTGGTGCGCTTCACCGGCGCTGTTCCCAAAATGCCGATCCTGTCGCTGATCGAGCTGGCGCTGCTTCAACGCCGCTGGAATCGCGACATGAAAACGGTTCCTGCCGACGCACCATGGCGTGCGCCGCGCGCGAAGGATTGGGATGGCGAGACGCTGGAAAGCTGGATTGTGCGCAATGTCCGCGCCAAACCGGCGCGGGAATTCGCACGCATCGTTTCATGCGGAGCCTGGGCGGCGGAAGCACGGCAGGTTTCCTATCTGTGGTTTCTGGATGCGCTTCGCAGCGCCGGCGGTCTCGACTATCTGATGAGCGTAAAGAATGGCGCGTTGGATGCGAAGTTCAAAGGTGGGATGCAGCAGATCCCGCAGCGCATGGCGGATGAGCTTGGCGATTGCGTGGTGTTGGCCGCGCCGGTCGAAAAGATCGTGCAGGATTCAAATGGCGTTCGCGCGATTACGGCGAAGGGCGAATTCGCCGCGCGCTTTGCTATCGTCGCGGCGGCGCCCGGCACGGCATCGCGCGTTCAATATGAGCCGCATCTGCCCGCCGCGCGCGACGGCCTGCAGCAACGCATGCCGATGGGTGCTGTCATCAAGATGATCGTCGCTTACAACGCTCCGTTCTGGCGTGCGGCCGGTTTGTCCGGCCAGGTGGCAACGGATGACGACACGCTCGGCATCGTCATGGACGATGCGCGGGATGGTGGTCCGGCGGTTCTTCTCTGCTTTGCCGAAGGGCAGCATGCCATCGAAATGAGCGCGCTCGGCAAGGAGACGCGCAAACAGAAGGTCATCGCCTCGCTGGTGCGCTTCTTCGGACCGGAAGCCGCACATCCCATTGGCTATGAGGACAATGACTGGCTGACCGAGCCTTACACCCATGGCTATGTCGGCCACATGCCGCCCGGCACCATGACGCGTTTCGGACATGCCCTGCGCGAACCTTGCGGCCGCATCCATTGGGCGGGCACGGAAACGGCGACCGAGTGGGCCGGCTATATCGAAGGTGGATTGCGCTCCGGCATTCGCGCGGCGCGCGAAGTGGCGCTTCGCCATAACGAATGATGCCCAAAAGACTTTCGAAACCTTTGATTAACCAAATGTCGACACATGGCCGCTAGAAATGCGTCATGGTCGAGACCGCCGACAATAGGCCTGGCGCGCGCTACATGAAAATGGCGCAGGAAAACGGCTGGGTGGGATTCTGCGATCCCCAGCTTGCCTTTCGCTCGTCCGAGCTGCTGGAGTTGAGCGCGTTGTGGCACCAGGTGAAAGGCGCCGGCGAAATTCCCAGGCGCGCGGATTTCACGCCACGCGTTCTCAAATCCTGCCTGCCGCATGTGGCGATTTATGAGCGCGTCATTTGCCCGGAGAAGGGCGTGCGCTATCGCGTGCGTCTGATGGGAACGCGCTTCGCCGATGTGATGGGCGATCTGACCGGCAAGTTCGTCGATGAAGCAATCGCGCCGCAATTCCTGCCGCGCTGGTATGCGGCGTTGGACTCCGTGTTGGAGGCGCGTGTGCCGCTGCGCTTCCTCAGCCGCTCCGACACGACGGACAAGAAATTCCTGCTCGGTGAGTTCTTCGAAGCACCGTTGCTGAACGACAATGGCGAACCCGACCTGGTTCTTGCCGCAGGCATCCATAGCGCGATGCACAGCTGGAAAGAGATCATCGCGGAAGAACGCGCCCGCAATGTGGCCGCCGCCGCCTAAATTTTCGCCACCATGAATCCCGCCCGTGGGAAATGCACGACAACGTCGCCGACCTGATCATCCGAGCGGGCAATCGCGATCTCATGTGCATTGCCGAACAGTATCGTGCCCGCGACAGGATCGCGACCGTAATCATCCGCCGACACTGTCACGCGCGTTCCGGGCGTCAGTTCGCGTGGATCGTAGGGATCGGCGGCCATTTGTGAGTCTGGCGTCGCCGCCTTCGCGACTTTCAGCGCGTCCTTTGAATCCATCGGCGTCGGCTTGCCGTGTCCGATCGCCGAAATGCGCGCCACCCAGGCGCCGACTTTCGGAAATTCGCGCAGAAAACTGTCGGCGATATGCGGCACCGCCATCTGCAGCCACCAGAAGTTCATATAGCAATGGAGGTCCGCCGCGCCCGGCTTCGCACCGCCGACAAAATCGCGTCCGTCTTCCAGCGTCTCCGCCACGAAATCGGCATGTGCGCGCCATTGATCGCGCATGAAAGGCGCGGCCGCTTTCATCGCATCCGTATTGAAGGTGCTGCCGGACATCTTGCTGCGGTCCTGCTTGAACGCTTCGGGCACCATGTCGCCGACTTCCGCGAACACCAGCGCCACCGATGCCATGAAGAACATCCGGTCGCTCCAGAAACCGAGCGCGTAGGCGAGGCCGTTCTTCAGCGGGAAGATCGGCGGCGTGGGATAGCGCCGCTCCAGCTCGCGCAGGATGATCTGGGTGTCGCAATAAATGTCCGCGCCGATCTGCATAACCGGCGTTTTGCGATAGCCACCGGTCAGCGGAATGAGGTCCGGCTTGGGCATCATGTTGGGGATTTCGACCGAGCGCCATGCAAGGCCCTTGATGCCGAACGCCACGCGCACCTTCTCGGAGAAGGGGGAGGCAGGATAGTGGTGGAAGATGATTTCGTTCGTCATGGCTCAATTCAACTCGTTGGAGAATCGGATGTTGTTCTTCTGCAGGCCTTCGAGCACCACGTCCATGCCGCCCGAACGGATCATCCATTCCAGGCGGTGGTCGCGGTATTCGCGTTTGAACAGGCCGCTTTTCACGGCCTGATCGACCTGCGCCATGTTGGCGACGACGGCGGCGGCAGCCTGCGCCGCCTTGGCTACCGATGGCCGTGCGTTGGCCCGCTTCAGCCATTGGCCGAGCGGTGAGGCCTCGTCCGGCCCGATGCCATTGCCGCGCGCACCGTTCAGATAAGGCACGACGGAAAGATCGGCCCAGCCGAAGGTCTCGCCATTGAACCATTCGTTTTTGCCCAGATGACGCGTCAGCCATTCATAGATGCCGCGCGCCTGCGCATGGGCGCGTGCTTCCAGGGTGCGCGCGCGTTCGCCGGTGGCGCGTTTAAACCATTTGATCTCGCCCATGCCCCAGTTGATCGGCTCGAAACTGGTGTCCATCACTTCTTCAATCATGCGTGCCGTGGCGCGATCGGCCGGCACCTTGGGCAGCATGGCGGGCGACGGCCATTTGTCCTCGATATATTCCAGGATGATTGTGGAATCGAAGATCGAGATGTCGCCGTCGATCAGCGACGGCACTTCGCCACGTGGATTGGATTTGAGGAAATTGGTGTCCGGCTGCCCGCTGCCGATGGCGGCGGGCATGCGCGCCTCATATCCAACGCCTTTCTCATCGAGCGAGATTTTCACCTTCTGCGCATAAGGCGAAAGCGGATGTTCATAGACGATGAGACTCATGAACGGTTTCCTTTTTTGTCGTTCCATATCTGTGCCATCCATCCGAACAGCGTGGCCGCGTCGGACGGAACATCCTTCGCGCCGAATTCGCGATAGAGCGTGGCGGTGTTCACGGCGATGCGCTCCGCATCGCCCCAGTTTGAGAAATCGGCGAAGGAGATATCCCGCGCAGCTTCCAGCGCACCAATTCCGGCGTCGTAGCGCTTTTTCGCCTCGCGCTGGATATAGATGAGATAGTCGCGCACGCGGGCGACGCCTTTCTTGTCCGTCACCGGGCCGTGACCGGGCACAATGACATCGGCATCCATTGCCGCGATGGCATCGCAGGCAGCGATCCAGTTCTCCACCGGCCCGACCCACAGGATCGGGTGGCCTTCGATGAAGAGGATGTCGCCGGTGAAAACGGCTTTGTCCGCCGGCACATAGGCAATCGCGTCGCCGCCCGTATGCGCGGGGCCGACTTCGATCAACTCAATCGTCTTGCTGCCGACCTGCCGGATCAGCTTTCCATGGAAGGTATGATCGGGAAGCTTCGCGTCGATGCCGTCGAATTCAAAGCGCGCGAAGCAATGCAGGAAATATTCGCCCGTTAATCCAAGTTTGGGCGCGGCTTTCATCAATCCGGCGAGTCCTGCGGGTGTCTCATGCGTCATCGCCGTCTTCGCCGCTTCGGTGGCGATAATCTCCGCGTCTTCCACCAGCGCGTTGCCATAGCAATGATCGCCATTGTGATGGGTGTTGAAGAGCGTGCGGATCTTCGCATCGCTCGTGCGCTGGAAACTCTCCAGCATCGCACGGGTGTGCGCGTAGTCGAACATGGTGTCGATCAGAAAGGCGTCCCCATCGCTCGTCACCAGCCCGGAATTGGACAGGCCCCATCCGCCATCCGGTTGCAGATACGCGAACGATCCGTTGCCGAAGCCCTGCACACCCGCTTCGTAACGCGCTTTGGGAAAATCGAGCTTGCTCATAGCCCGCTCAGGCCTCCGTCCACCGCCATGGTCTGTCCGGTGATGTAAGCGCTTTCGTCCGACAGCAGGAACAGCGTCGCATAGGCGGTTTCCCAACCTGTGCCTTGCCGGCCGAGCGGTACATTGGTCGTCGCGCGATTGGGCCGCCCGCGCGAGGCGAGTCTGCCAATGGACGTGTCCATCAAGCCCGGCGCGACGACATTGGCGCGAATGCCGCGCCGCGCGCCTTCGAACGCAACATGGCGGCACAGGCCGAACAGCCCCGCTTTCGACGCATCATAAGCCGGCAGGCGGCTTCCGGCGGTGAGCCCGGCAATCGATGAAATGAAAACGATGGACGACGCATCGGCGAGCTTCGCCATAGCGTGTTTCACCGTCAGCATGTGGCTGCGCAGATTGATGGCGAAGACCTTGTCCCAGCTTTCGGCGCTGGTGCCTTCCAGCCATGCGCCGCCCGCGCCGATGCCGACATTCAGCACGATGCCGTCCAGTGATCCCAACCCTTCATGCGCTTCGCCGATCATGCGGACGATATCGTCTTCCTTCGTCGCATCGGCCTCTATGGCGAAAGCCTGATTGTTCTCTTTCTCAATCAGCGACACGGTCGCCGTAGCGCTGGCAAGATCGCGATCGGCGACGGCAACCGCCGCGCCTTCGCGTGCACAGAGCACACTGATCGCCCGACCATTGCCGACGGGCGTATCGTCTTCGCCGATATCCATCTGCCCGCCGCCGAGCACAAGGATGCGCCGTCCGGCCAGGCGTCCGCGCGGCGGCGCCTCGCCCTTCGATTCCGCCGGCGTGTGAACCACGCGCTCGCTCATATGGCTTTCTCCCTTGACGGATTAGGGCGCGGCTGGTTGTTCTGCGCAAGGGCAATGCGATTGACGGTGCGGCATGATTGAGGCGGTGATCTTTGATTTCGGCGGCGTTTTCACGTCATCCCCCTTTGAGGCCTTCGCGCGCTATGAGCGGGAGAACGATCTGCCGGTCGATCTCATCCGCAGGATCAACAGCCAGAACCATCTCACCAACGCCTGGGCGCGGTTCGAGCGCGCGGAGCTGAATCTGGACAGTTTCGATAAAGCCTTCGCCGATGAAGCGCTCGCGCTCGGCCACTACGTTCCGGGCAAGGACATCATCGGTCTGCTCTCCGGCGATTTCCGCCCGGAGATGATCGAGGCGCTGCGGCGCATCAAGACCAGATTCAAGACCGGCTGCATCACCAACAACGTGCCGGCCAACATGACCGGCTCGAACGAAGGCCGTTCGCTCTATGCGAAGGATGTGATGGCGCTGTTCGATCATGTCATCGAATCCGCCAAAACCGGCATCCGCAAACCCGATCCGCGCATCTATGAGATGATGTGCGAGACGCTGAAAGTGTCGCCCGACGCCTGCATCTATCTGGACGATCTGGGCGTGAACCTGAAGCCGGCCCGCGCCATGGGCATGGCCACGATCAAGGTCGAGAGCGGTCCGCAGGCCATTGCCGAGCTGGAAAACCTCACCGGCATGAAGCTGGTCTGACCCAATTTGGGGCAGTATCGCGATTAACGCAGCGTTGACGGAACGTTGCTACACCTAAAGCTATGGACAACGTGGCGGGTGCCATAGCGCGCTTCAACGCGCTCGCGGAAGCGAACGACTGGATTCAGCATTGCGATCCGGCCAGCGCCTTTGTCATGCATGAATGCGATGAGCTCATCGAGCTTTGGAACTGGGCGCGCGGCGACCGCGAAATACCCGCGCGCGACGATCTTCCGGTCCGCGTTCTGAAACCTTATCTTCCGCGTCTGGTGGTGGCCGAGCAGATCGAAAAAGATCCGCCGCGATTCAAATATCGTCTCGTCGGCACCATCGTCACCCAGACACTGGATGAGCGCACGGGCCAGACCTTCGACGATGAAAGCGCATCGCAGGAACAGACCGGGCGCTGGACACACTCGGCGCTTTTGGCACTGGATGTGAAAAAGCCGCTGCGCTTTCCCATCGTCATGCAGCGCCGCACCATCGGTGAAATGCTGCTGCTGCCGCTGGCCGACGAAACGGGCGAACCACGTTTTGTGATGGCCTATGGCCGTTACGAGCCGACGCGCGACTGGAGCCGCAAAGAATTGCGCGCCTACGTCTCCGCGTCTTAAGCGAAATCCTTCGAAAGCTCTGCGCGCACATCCGGCGGGATCACCGCCATGTGGCCGTAGGCGGGATGCGCCACGCCCAGAACCGCATTGACCGATGCATCCCGGAATTTCGCGATCTGTTCAGGCGAAAACCTGAAGCGCACCCAATGCACCGATGAAGTCTTCCCATCCGGTGTGGTGCGGTCGTCATATTCGGTCGGCGTCGCGGCGATGCGCTCCTGGTTCATCTCGATATAGATGCTCTCCTCGATGCCGGCGAGGCGGAAGAGCTCGCGGTTGCGCACATCCACATTCTCGATTTCCAGCATCAGGGTTGCGATCAACTCGCTGCCTTGCGGGATCAGCGGATTGTAAGCTTCGAGTTCGCCACCGATCTGCCCGGCGCCGCCCTTTTCGATGTGCAGCATTTCCTGCGCCTGCATCCACATCGTCTCGTAATTCTCGAAATAGAAGGTCGCGAAAGGACCGACCTCCATGCGCCGGTTCTTTTTCACGGGGATGATGTTCTTGCGGAGCTGCGCGCGTTCGGCGGCATATTTCTCGTAAGCGATGATGTCGGCGGGTGTGATCTTTCGCGTGGTCGCGGGCATATGCGTTACTCCACCAAACCGAAAGCGCGGGCGAAGATCTGGATGGGATGCTCCGGCTCCTTCGCTTTCGTCTCTTTGCCGTCCTTGTCGTTCAGGACTTTGACGTTCTGCAGGATGTGCTGCGCTGCGAGCGGGCAATCGGATGCGATATGGCCGTGGTTCTGCCCGGCCGCGGTGCGAAACACCGGACGTCCCACTTTCTCTGCCACCGCATGGGTCGGCTTCACCACGCCAAATGTGCCGCCATGGCCGGAGCAGCGCTCAATGACATCCACGCGCGTTTCCGGAATGAGCCGCAGCATCTCCGCCGCTTTCGGCCCCATGTTCTGCGCACGCGCATGACAGGCCAGATGCACCGTCACGCCCTCGGGCAGCGGATTAAGCCCTTCGGGCAAGCCTTCTTTCTTCGCGACATCGACGACATATTCGTCGATGTCGAACACCGCGTCGGCGACGCGCTTTACGTTCTCGTCATCGGGCACCACGAGTGCCCACTCGAATTTCAACATCAAGCCGCAAGAGGCGGTCGGCGCGATGATGTCGTAGCCCTCGTCAATCAGCTTCACGAGTTCGGCGGAAACCTTGCGGGCTTGTGTCGCCACCTTTTCCATTTCGGCCTGTTCCAGGAAGGGCATGCCGCAACAACCCGGATAAGCGGCTTTGGTTTCCACGCCCAGATGGTTGAGGACGGCGCGGGCGGCCATGCCGGTGTCCGGCTTGTTGTAGTTCACAAAACAGGTCGCGAAGATCGCCGCCTTGCGCTTGCCATAAGCAGGCGCCGTTGCATTCACGATTCCCGGCTTCGCCTTGTCTGCGCGCATGAATGTCTGCGAGGCGAATTTCGGCAGTGTCGCGGTCTTGTCGATATGCAGAACCGCATCCATCACCGGACGCGTCAGCGCATTATCGGTCTTCGCGCCCCAGTTGACCAGCGGCGCCAGCGGCACGGCCATGCGGCCGTTGCGATCCATTTCGGCCAGTTGCCGTGCGGTAAAATCCTTCTTTCCGGCTTTCGCCTCGGCCACGCGATGGCGCAGCAGCAGATGCGGGAAGTCGAGCTGGAACGGATGCGGCGGCACATAGGGGCATTTGGTCATGAAGCACATGTCGCACAGCGTGCAGGCTTCGGTGACCTCGGTGAACTTTTCGCTCGGCACGCCGTCCAGTTCTTCCGTCGGGCTCGCGTCGATCATGTCGAACAGCCGCGGAAAGCTGTCGCACAGATTGAAGCAGCGGCGGCAACCATGACAGATGTCGAACACGCGCCGCATCTCCGCATCCAGCTTCACCGGATCGGTGAAATCCGGGTTCTGCCAGTCGATCGGATGGCGCGTGGGAGCGTCGAGACTGCCTTCGCGTGAAGTCATGGTGAGTGGCGAATGGCGAATAGCGAATGGGGAAAAAGAAAATGGCGAGTGGCTGCGCTATTCGCTATTCGCCACTCGCCATTCGCGTACTTACTTACCCAGAGTGTCGAGCGCTTTCTGGAAACGTCCGGCGTGCGACTTCTCCGCCTTCGCCAGCGTTTCGAACCAGTCGGCGATTTCATCGAAGCCTTCCGAGCGCGCGGTCTTGGCCATGCCCGGATACATGTCGGTGTATTCGTGCGTCTCGCCCGCGATCGCGGCTTTGAGGTTCAGGTCGGTGCCACCGATCGGCTCGCCGGTCGCCGGATCGCCGACGGCTTCGAGGAATTCGAGATGGCCGTGCGCGTGGCCTGTCTCGCCTTCCGCGGTGGAGCGGAACACGGCGGAGACGTCATTATAGCCCTCAACATCCGCCTTCTGGGCGAAATAGAGATAGCGGCGGTTGGCCTGGCTTTCGCCGGCGAACGCGTCTTTCAGATTCTGCGCGGTCTTGGAGTCTTTCAGAGCTGCCATGTCATTCTCCCTTGAACAGTTTTGGCCCACCGCGAAGATGCGCCCGCGCAAAGGCGGCTGTCAACACTTTAGAACAATTCAAAAGAGATTTTGGAACTTCTTCAGGCGCGCTTGATGCGCACCACGACATCGACACGATCCACCGCCATGCCCTTGGGCGGGGTGGGAACATTGGAGATACCGATGGTCTCGCCGGGAATATCGATCAGCGCGCCATTCTCTTCCACATAGAAATGCTGGTGATCGCCGATATTGGTGTCGAAATAAGCACGCCCGGAATCGACCACCACCTCATTCAGCAGCCCGGCCTGCGTGAACTGGTGCAACGTGTTGTAGATCGTCGCCAGCGATACGCGCACGCCGGCCTTTGCCGCCTCTTCATGCAGCGCTTCGGCTGTCACATGCCTGTCTTCGTCGCGGAACAGCAATCCGGCCAGCGCAATGCGCTGGCGCGTTGGACGTAATCCCGCCGCGCGGACTTTCGCGCTGGTGGATTCTGCCGACGCCTTCACCGGCTTTTTGCGGGTTACGGACAAACAAACACCTCTGAACCGGGCCTTGCGCCTTAGGCACAGGACCATCATGTTGCGGCCGTGCAATCTAACCCTGACTGGTTAGAATGCTTCTAACAAACAGAAATCGGCTCTAAGCCCTCTTTTGTCAAGAGTAAGGGCTTAAAACCGGCCGAAAACACGGGATTCCCAGGGAAATGACTGACACGGTGCTGCGCCCATCCAGCTTCGATCTTGAAGGATTGCTGTCCTGCGCACGGGGCGACATGTTCGGCGAAGGCAATGCCAAGCTGCCCATGCCGCCCATGCTGATGATGGACCGCATCCTGAAGATCTCCGACAAGGGCGGCAGCGCCGACAAAGGCCAAATCCACGCCGAACTCGATATCAATCCGGACCTCTGGTTCTTCAAATGCCATTTTCTCGGCGATCCCGTGATGCCCGGATGTCTGCCACTGGATGCGTTGTGGCAGTTGGTCGGCTTCTTCCTCGGCTGGGCCGGCGGTCTGGGCCGCGGTCGCGCATTGGGAGTAGGAGAAGTTAAGTTTAGTGGAATGATTCTGCCGACGGCCAAGAAGGTCAGCTATTATATAGATATGAAGCGCGTGATCCTTCGCAGGCTCGTCATGGGCGTTGCGGACGGTATCGTCGAAGTCGATGGCAAGCAGATTTATGACGTCAAAGACCTCAAGGTCGGCCTTGTTACCGACGAGCAAGCTGCGGCAGCCGCAGCGCGCGGGTGATTTCTCGCATATGATTCACGAACAAACAGGAGCTTTGCCATGAGGCGGGTCGCCGTCACGGGCATGGGCATCGTATCGCCCATCGGAAACAATACGCAGGAAGTGGTCGCCAGCTTGCGCGAAGCGAAGTCCGGCATCACCGGTGCGCCGCAATACAAGGAGATGGGTTTCCGCAGTCAGGTTTATGGCAAGCCCGATATCGATCTTCCCTCGATGATCGACCGCCGTGCGATGCGCTTCATGGGCGACACCGCAGCCTTCGCCTTTGTGGCGATGGATCAGGCTTTGCGCGATTCCGGCCTTGAGGAAAAAGACATCATCAATCCGAAGACCGGATTGATCGTGGGCTCGGGCGGCCCGTCTGTTCGCAACATCATCGAAGCGGCGGATATCAACCGCAAGAACGGAAGCCCGCGTAAAATCGGGCCTTTCGCTGTGCCCAAAACCATGTCGTCCACCTGCTCGGCAGTGCTGTCGACATGGTTCAAGATCAAGGGCGTGAACTACTCCATCAGTTCGGCCTGCGCGACCAGTGCGCACTGCATTGGCAACGCGGCGGAACTGATCCAGTTCGGCAAGCAGGACATCGTGTTTGCCGGCGGTGCGGAAGAGCTCGACTGGGCGATGTCTGGCCTGTTCGACGCGATGGGCGCCATGTCGACGAAATACAATGACACACCGTCCAAAGCTTCGCGCGCCTTCGACAAGAACCGCGACGGCTTCGTGATCGCGGGCGGCGGCGGCGTGGTGGTTCTCGAGGAATGGGAACATGCCAAGGCGCGGGGCGCGAAGATTTATGCCGAACTCGTCGGCTATGGCGCGACTTCCGACGGCCACGACATGGTGGCGCCGTCGGGCGAAGGTGCGATCCGCTGCATGCAGCAGGCGCTCGCCACGGTGAAGGGCGATATCGATTATGTAAACGCGCACGGCACGTCGACGCCGGTTGGCGATGTCACCGAGATCAGGGCGATGCGCGAGGTGTTCGGCGACAAGATGCCGTACATCAACTCCACCAAGTCGCTGACCGGCCATTCGCTGGGCGCGACGGGCGCGCAGGAAGCGATCTACTCGATCCTGCAGATGAACAACAGCTTCATCGGCGAAAGCGCGCATATCGAAGAGATCGACCCGGATGTGGCCGACGCGCCTATCGTCCGCAAGCGCATGGACAACGTCAGGATCGAACGGGCGCTTTCCAATTCTTTCGGATTCGGCGGCACCAACGCGACGCTGGTATTCCAGCGGCATGACGCCTAAACCGCGCACGCATATTGCAGAGACAGGGCGAGAGCCCTGTCTTCGCGTTTCAAAACGAGACAGGCAAGGATAGATCATGGCTGAGGCCGGCATGATGAAGGGCAAACGCGGGCTGGTGATGGGCGTGGCGAACGACCACTCCATCGCCTGGGGGATCGCGCGCACGCTCCACGCACAGGGCGCGGAGATCGCGTTCTCCTATCAGGGCGATGCGCAATCGCGCCGTCTCAAGCCCTTGGCCGACAGCATCGGCTCCAAGATTCTGCTTCCCTGCGATGTCGAAGACGACAACCAGATGGATGCCGCCTTCGATGTCTTGAAGCGCGAATGGAAGACGCTCGATTTCGTCGTTCACGCCATCGCGTTTTCCGACCGTGACGAGTTGAAGGGCCGTTACGTCGATACAAGCCGCGAGAACTTCGTCCGCTCGCTGCTCATCTCCTGCTATTCGTTCACCGCCGTCGCGCGTAGAGCCAAGGCGATGATGCCGAACGGCGGATCGCTGGTGACGCTCACCCATATGGGCGCGCAGCGCGTCATTCCGAATTACAACGTGATGGGCGTGGCGAAAGCGGCGCTGGAATCCAGCGTTCGCTATCTGGCGGCCGATCTGGGCCGCGACAACATCCGCGTCAACGCGATTTCCGCGGGCGTGATGCGCACGCTGGCCGGTTCTGTGATCGGCGAAAGCCGCGTCGTCTTCCGCTGGAACAAGACGCAATCGCCGCTGAACCGCACGGTCGATCTCGATAATGTCGGCAACTCTGCGCTCTATCTGCTCAGCGACATGGGTGCGGGCGTTACCGGCGAAGTTCATCTTGTGGATGCCGGTTACAGCATCATTGGAGCGCCGCCTTCCACCAAGCTGAAGGGCTGGACCGGCGAGGACGAAGGGGAATAGTCATGCGCGTCGTCATTTCGCTTATCGCATTGTCGCTGTTCGCAACGCCCGCCTTGGCGGCCGGATGGCAGGACGTGGCGACGCAAGCCGATCAGAAGCGCCTCTCGCTCCTCGAAGAATCAAAATCGCGCGGCCTTCAGCAGGCTCAAGGCGGTTCGGACATGGGTGTGATCCATGGCGTGCTCGATCCGGAAGGCGGGCCCGCCGAAGGCATGGAAGGCACATGGCGCTGCCGCCTTATCAAGCTTGGCGGCATGACGCCGAGCCGCGTCTATAGCTGGTTCACCTGCCGCGTATCGGATCGCGGCGGCCATCTGTTCTTCAACAAGATCAACGGCTCCACGCGCACGAGCGGCTATTTCTATCCCGCGCGCAACGGCAAATATGTTTATCTCGGCGCGGAATATATGAGCACCGAACCGATGCACGCCTATTCCGGCAGCGGTGAGTCCGTCGGCGCCACGCGGACGCCTGACGATGAGATCGGCCTGGTCTCCGGCATCGGTGCCGGCCATGCGCGCATCGAGCTTCCCTATCCGGTGCAGGAATCGGCGTTCGACGTCATCGAACTGCGCCGTTGATTTTTCAAGAACGGGCGATAAAACTCGCCCCGTTCACGCCTCTCGTCGAGGGATTATGCAAGAGATTGTCACCATCCACTGACGCCTGCCCGCGGGCAGGCATTGGCAACGCGATTTCTCGCGCGCATTCGCTTGCGTGCGGCATCGCGGAGTTCGGTGCGATGAAAGACAATTTCCGTGAATATTTCCAAACTGGAACAACGCGTCCTGCACGTGCTCGCGCAGGGCGGCTTCATCCGTCACACGCGCGACGGCAAGGACATCACGCAAGTCGATTGCTTCAACCGCGACGGCTATCGCCTCGCCGATTGCACGCTGGGGCTTTTCCGAAAGCTCAAGCGGCGCGGGCTTATCTACAGCGTGGGCGGCCAGCCTTACCGCATCTCGCGGCTGGGCCTGGATTGCGTTCGCGCGCAGCTCGACAATCGCTGATGCGGATACCCCGGCCGGTGCAAACCGGCCGGGGAGTCTTCGATCACTGCACGGTGACGGTCGCTACCATCTTCGGATGGATGCTGCAGACATATTTGTAGGTGCCGGGCTTGTCGAACTTGAAGGCGAAGCTGTCGTTCTCATCCAGCGCCTTGGATCGGAAAAGGCCGTCCGTGCTCACCACGGTGTGCGGTTCGCCGTCGAGATTTTTCCACGTCACGGTGTCGCCGGCTTTGACGGTCAGCATCATGGGCGAATAGTCGAAATTCTTGATCGTGACCGTTGCATCAGCGAAGGCGGGCGAAGCGACCGAAAGGCACAACGCGGTCAGCATGAAGACTTCGGATTTGCGCATGTTCGTTTCCTTTTGTGTGAGGGGTTGGTCAGGCAAGCGTGCGGTCGCTGAGCGAAATCTTGCGCCCGCGATTGATGGTGACATTGGTGACGCCCAGCATCTTGGGCAGCTGATCGGCGGGCACTTTCATCGGCCCCGGTCCCGGCCCGTTGCCCGCCGCCGGCTGCGGATAGGCGGTGGAGCGCGCGGTGTGGAAGGTGATGTTGCCCTCCACCTTCTGAACGATCTGGTGGATGTGGCCGTTGAGCACGGTGACGGAGCCGAAGCGGCGCAGCAACTGCGCGATCTCCGCGCTCTCCGCCGTGCCCCAGCCCCAGGGCTCGTAGATATTCCACAGCGGCATATGCGCGAAGACGACGACAGGCTGGCTGGAAGACACGCTGGCCAGATTGTCCTTCAGCCACGCCATCTGGTCATCGCCCAGCGCGCCGAGGCCACCGGCCTTGAAATGCATCACATTCACCAGCGCGATGAAGTGAACGCCATTGGTGCTGAAGCTGTAATAGCCGCGATTGTTGGATGCTTTGCCGAAGCGGTTGAAGAACTCCGCGCCCGGCCCATCGGTCACGTCATGTTCGCCGGGCACCGCATGGATGTCGCTCACCTGCATGCGCTTCATGAGTTCGGCGGCCGTGTCGAATTCTTCGGCCTTGGAAAGATGGGTGATGTCGCCGGTGTGGATGGCGAAGGACGGCTTGTGCTTGAGCGCGTTCACCGCGTCGATGCTGCGGTTGAGCGTGCCGATGACGTCGGGATTGGCGTCCTTGTTGAAGCCGATATGGGTGTCGCTGATCTGCAGGAACAGCGGCGTGCCGATGTCCTTGGTGGTCGCGGCCTCCGCCAGATCGACGGCGCCGAAAACACCGGACGACAGGGTGAACAGCGTACCGGCGCCTACCCCTAAGCATTTCAGCGAATCGCGCCTTGAGTGATCGTTCATGGTGAGCCTCTCTTTCGAGGCTCAATACCGGCAAGGTGCGCGCTTTATTCCCGCGCTAGTCCGATTCCGTGCGGACCAGGTTCACGAATTTGTGCAGCTCCGCGCCTTCCATGTCGCACACGGCGGCGAAGTTGAGATCGCCGTTCTTCCAGAAGATGGCGTGATAGCCATGCCGCGTGCTTTCACCGGGCAGCCGCGCGCCCTTGTCCGGCCACACGAACAGATCGATCTCGTGGCGGCCGTGATTGTAAACGACCACCGCGGCGCGCGATCCGGCCACCTTGTCCACGCGGCCGCCGATGAGCGGAAATCCTTGCTGCGCAAAATCGGCAACGGGCGGGGACACTTCCACTTTGCCTGCGAACCACGGCTTCACGGTGTGATGGCTGCTGGATGCCACCTGGATCACCTTGCCGCTCATCAGCGCGTTGGTGTGCGCATCCGCCACCGATTGCGCCAGCGTCTCGGCGGAGGGTGGCAGCATTACGAAGATGGTCAGCGCCGCAGCGAGCGCAGAGGCGCCGATGCCGCTGAACGCGCCCGTCCAGAATTCGCGTTGGCGCCAGCGCGGGATGAACGCCACGGGGGCGTCTTCCTTGTCGAGCAGCGCGCTGATCCTGTTGTGCAAGGCCTGCGGCGCGCGGTGCTGCGTAATGTTCGCGCGCATGGCGTCGCTGAGTTCCGCGGCACGGGCGCTGAAGGCGCGGCATTCGTCGCAGGTCGCGATATGGAGTTCGGCCTCGCGTGCGGCGTCGCCGGTCAGCTCGCCGTCGAGAAAGGCTTGTGTGCGCAGCAGTTCGGGGCAGTTCATACCAGGTCCCTCGCCGTCCACCTTTCGCGCAGCATGGTGCGCGCCCGCGCCAGCCGCGACATCACCGTGCCGATGGGCGCGCCGGTGATTTCCGCGATTTCGCGATAGCTCATGTCTTCCATCTCGCGCAGCACCAGCACTTCGCGAAACTCGTTGGGCAGAAGCGCGATCACTTCGTCCAGCTTGCGGCTCTGGCTCGCATCCATCGCGATGGCCTCCGGATCCGGATCGGTGCTGACAAGTCCGCCATCATCATCCTGCGGCAACGCGGTCTGCGCGCGGCGCTTGGCGTCGGCCCCGGCATTGCGCCAGCAATTGCGCACGATGGCCAAAAGCCAGGGCTTGGCGTCGCCGCCGCGAAAGCCGTCGAAAGCGCGAAAGGCGCGCAGCATCGCGTCCTGCACGATGTCTTCCGCGTCGGTCGGCGAGCGCGTCAGCCATCTGGCAAGATTGTAGGCCGCATCCAGATGCGGCAAGGCTTGCGCCTCGAATCTGCGGCGCCGGTCATCCATGCAGGGAGTATAGACCGGGTAGGGTGCCGGTTTATTCCCGGCCCGGCGCGGGAAAATCACGCTTTCGCGAATTCCAGCTTCAGCTCATCCAGCAGCCGCGCCTCGCCGTCGGTGATCCTGCCGTCGGCGTTGGCCACGGCGTGCGCCGCACCGAGGAACGCGATCTTGGTGCCGACATCTTCACGCTCGATGCGGTGCAGCGCTGGATCGAGCTGCATGAGCGACGGCCGAAAACCGGCAATATAATCCTTGAGTTTGCCCAGGTCGGCCTCGTTGACCGGATGACCGGATTTCGCCAGCAAGGCGACGGCGTGATCGATCATCGCTTTCTGTTCGGCAGCGGCGATGTCGCCATCGGCGCGCGCCAGCAGGCCCAGCGGAATGAGATGATGGGTGATGACCTCGCGCGTTTCCTGCGGCAGCGGATAGGGGATTTCGGCGGAATCCTGCGCCGCGCGCGTCTCGTGCCGGTCGCGCACATATTGGCCGAAACGGCCCGCAAACATCGTCTGCTCGATGCCCATGAAGCTGTCCCTCAAGAGATTGGCGACGCTAGTAAGATCCGGTGACGGATTTGTGTCACTCGCCGGCTAGACGCGTGCCTTCGCCGCCTTCGCGAAACGCTCGAACAGGTAATGCGAGTCCATCGGGCCGGGCGAAGCCTCGGGATGATACTGCACGCTGAAGATATCCTTGTCCGCCACGCGCAATCCGCAATTGGTGCCGTCGAAGAGCGAGATATGCGTCTGCTTCACGCCCTTGGGCAGCGTATCGGCATCCACGGTGAAGCCGTGGTTCATCGATACGATCTCCACCTTGCCGGTCTCCAGATCCTTCACCGGATGGTTCGCGCCATGATGGCCTTGCGCCATCTTTTTCGTCTCGCCACCGAGCGCCAGGCCCAGCATCTGATGGCCGAGGCAGATGCCGAACACCGGCACGCGCGTTTCGAGAATGCCCTTGATCGTCGGGATCGCATAAGCGCCCGTCGCCGCCGGATCGCCGGGACCGTTGGACAGCAGCACGCCATTCGGCGAATGGCGCATCACATCTTCATACGTGGCGGATGCCGGCAGCACGATGATCTCCGCGCCATGCCCTGCAAGCTGGCGCAGGATGTTGCGCTTCACGCCGTAATCCAGAACCACCGCGCGCCATGTCGGATTCTTTTCGACGCTATAGCCTTCGCCCCACATCCACGGCGTTTCATTCCAGGCATACATCTGCCGGCACGACACATCCTTGGCGAGGTCAAGGCCGACCAGCCCCGGAAATTCGCGCGCCTGTTTCACCAGCGCGTCACGATCGAATTTGCCTTCTGGCGACACCGCGACGACGCCATGCGGCATCCCCAGCTCACGGATGCGGTTGGTGAGTGCGCGCGTGTCGATGCCCGCGATGCCCGGAATGTTGTGCAGCTTCAGCCAGCGGTCCAGCGGCGAGAGCGCGCGGTAGTTCGACGGCTGGCTTGCATCGGAACGCACCACCATTGCGCGCACCACCGGCGTCGTCGCCTCGATGTCTTCGCTGTTGGTGCCGACGATGCCGATATGCGGGAAGGTGAAGGCGACGATCTGCCCGGCATAAGAAGGATCGGTGAGGATCTCCTGATAGCCCGTCATCGCGGTGTTGAAGCAGACTTCGCCGACCGCGGCGGTGGCGGCGCCAAAACCTTGTCCCTCGAATACCGTGCCGTCCGCCAGAACCAGAAGTCCTGTCGCGCGTGAAACGGCTGCCGCCGGACGTTCGGCGGTTGCGGAAGATGTGTCGCTCATGGGGACTCCGATTTGCCGGAAAATAGGAATGTGCCCTGGCGGGGTCAAGCGCGTCGCGAAGCCGCGCTAGCCCGCGCGGCTGCCATTCGGAACCGGGTGTTCCGGCATGGCGAGCGCAGGCATGATGCCGTCCTCATAGCCGATGTCGAACAGCATGCCTTCGCTGAGGATCCCCGCCATTTTCCGCGGTTCCAGATTGACCACGAACAGCGCTTGCTTGCCCACGAGAACGCTCAGATCGGGCCGTTCCTGCTGCATGCCGCTCAGGATCGTCCGCTTGTGATTGCCGAAATCCACATGAAGCGAAACGAGTTTGCCGGAGCCGGGAACAGGCGCAGCCGATTCGATGGTGCCGATCCGGATATCGATCTGATCGAGCACGGATTTGGCGACGACAGGTTTGATGGGCGCTGGCATCATCCGCGCAGCCTATCAGAATTGCCGTTGCCAAGGGCTCAGGACTTCGCAAATCCGCCATGCATTTGCGGCTGTTCCCACTTTGACCTAGTTTTCCGCACCTCAGAAAACGGTGATGACATGGGCCTGCGCGAACAGTTCAACGAGCAGATGAAAGAGGCGATGAAGGCGAAGGACACCCGCCGCCTGTCGACGCTGCGCATGATCCTGGCGGGCCTTAAGGACAAGGATATCGCCAACCGCACCGAGACGAGCCGCGAGGGCATCTCCGACGATGAAATTTTGAGTTTTCTCTCCAAGATGATCAAACAGCGCGAAGATTCGATGACCGCCTTTGTGGTCGGAAACCGTCCCGAATTGGCCGATGCCGAACGCGCAGAGATCGAAATCATCCGCGAATTCATGCCCAGGCAGATGAGCGTTGAGGACGCGAAGGCCGCCATTGCCGAGATCGTCAAGGAAACCGGTGCGACCTCGATGAAGGACATGGGCAAGATCATGGCCGCGCTCAAGGAGCGCTATGCCGGCCAGATGGATTTCGGCAAGGCGAGCGGGATGGTGAAAGACCTGCTGACGCCGAAATAGCGCTACGCCGCAATCCGTTGCATCGCGCTTGATACCGCGGCGCCGAGGGCTTCCACGGCTGCCACATCGTGCTGGCTGAAAGCGCGCTTCTCGTTCCAGTAAGCGCCCATCGCGGCCACCGGCGCGTCGCCGCCCACCGGCACCATCACCAGGCTTTTCACAAACGTCTTGCGATAGACGTCGTGCGGAATGCGGTCGTCCACGAAGATGTCTTCGATGGCGGCCGTCGCCTTGTTCATCATGCACCAGCCGGAGATGCAGGTTTCCATCGGGAATTTCTGGCCCTTCCACAAAGGTCCGATCGCATCCTCTTCGATGTAGTGGCATTTGCCATTGTCGCGCAGCACGAAGGTCACGCCATCCGCTGAACAGACCGAACGCGCGGTGGAGCGCACGATGGCGATGATCTCTTCCAGCGACTGGGCGACGCCCAGCCGGTCCTTTGCCGCTTCCAGAAGCTTCAGGCGAAAATCCTGATCTTCACGGACATGAAATTCATCCGCCAAAAGCCTGGCCCCAGACTTCAACCCCATTTGAGGAATACAAGTCTCCTTTTATGAAGACAATAAAACCACGAGTTGAATTGTGTCAGACGGCGACTTTTATTGTCGAATTTTGTATCGGCGCGCTAAAATCTTTCCAAAACATCGGAAATCCGACCTTCCCGGATAAACCCACAGCCGAATCACGAGCCTTTTGAGACATTCCCGAGCGGGGCACCTACATTAGGCCCATGCGTTTTGGCCCTCATCTTCTCGACGAAGTCCTCCGGCGGACCGATCTGGTCCAGCTCGTGGGCAAGCGCGTGAAGCTCACCCGCAAGGGCCGGGTGATGTGGGGCTGCTGCCCCTTCCACAAGGAGAAGTCGCCCAGCTTCAAGGTCGAGAATGAGCGGCGCACCTACAAATGCTTCGGCTGCGGCGCGGGCGGCGATGCCTTCAAATGGATGATGGAGACCGAAGGTCTGTCTTTCCCCGAAGCCGTCGAGCGGCTGGCGGGCGATGCCGGCGTCGAGCTTCCCAAATGGTCGGCGGAAGACGAGGCGCGCGAGGAAAAAAAGAAGTCGCTCTACGACGTGGTCGAGGCGGCATGCCAGTTCTTCGAGGAACAACTGCGCGCCAAGAACAGCAACGAGGCGCGGGATTACCTGGTGTCGCGCGGATTGAACGGCGATGCCGCCAGGCAGTTTCGCCTGGGCTATGCGCCGGATTCCAATTCCGCGCTCAAGGACCATCTCTACGCGAAAAACATTCCGCTGGAGGACATGGTCGCGGCGGGCCTCGTGCGGCCGCAAGATGGCGATCGCGCCGCGCGGGACTTCTTCTATAACCGCGTGATGTTTCCGATTTCCGATGCGCGCGGGCGCATCGTGGCGTTCGGCGCGCGCGCGCTCGATCCCGACGCCAAGCCCAAATACATCAACACGGGCGAGACGGCGCTCTTCTCCAAGGGCCATCTGCTCTACAATTTCGCCAGCGCCCGCGCCGCGGCGCTGAAAGCGCAGACCATCATCCTCGCCGAAGGCTATATGGATGTGATCGCGCTGGTGCGCGCCGGCTTCGACTATGCGGTTGCGCCGCTCGGCACGGCCTTCACCGAAGACCAGTTGCAGCTTCTGTGGCGCACCGCGCCCGAACCCATTTTGTGTTTTGACGGCGATGAAGCCGGATTGCGCGCGGGTTTGCGCGCCGCGCATCTGGCGCTGCCGCATCTGAAGCCGGGCTTCTCGCTGCGGTTTGCATTTCTGCCCAGTGGCGAAGATCCCGATACGCTCATCAAGCGCGAAGGTCCGATGGCCATGCGCAAGATCCTCGATGCCGCCGAACCGCTGGCCAAGGTGCTGTGGCGCGCGGAGACCGAGGGCAAGGATTTCTCCACGCCCGAACGCCGCGCGGGGCTCGAACGTGCGCTCGCCGAAATCGTCGGACGCATCGGCGACGGCAAGATCGCCGATTATTACCGCCGCGATTTCGACTCCAAAGTTTTCGACAGCTTCAAGCGCCGCGCCGCGCCGCCGCAGCAGAATTACCAGCAGCGGCCGCAGGACCGGCGCAGCTTCACCGCCAATGGCCGCCGCCCGCCGCCACGCCCCGGAACAGCCGGCGGTGGCGATGCGGTGTCGCCCGCGGTGAAGAATTCGCTTCTTGCCCGCTCAGGCCGTTCTGGTGCCCGGAGCGTCAAGGAGATGGAGCTCTGCGTCCTTCTCTTTAGCCACCCCGATCTGGCGGTCCGCCATTCGGAGCTTGTGGCGGAACTTTCGCTGCAGGACCGCATCCTTGACAGGTTCCGGCACGAACTCCTAAACCTCGCGGCCTCTGGCTCCAGGCTTGAAAATCAAGGGTTGGAGGCCCATCTGGTCCGTCACGGCATGTCCGATCTCGTCGAGCGCCTGAACGCGCGGGCGCTGGCGAGCGGAGAGATTGTCCCGGCGGAAGAAGTGCAGGGGAATGCCGAAGATATCGAAGCCCGCTGGCTCAGAGCTGCGTCCCAACTTCGGGATATGGCCGAAACCGGTCCCGAACGGGCCCGTGCCTTCGAGCGTTTCAAGTCCGAAGGCACGGAGGAGAGTTGGCGCGACGCCGCAAATTTCCTCCCACGGCATGACGATTAGCGCGGTATTCGCGTTCTGTTCACGGTAGGACGCAAAAACCGGATTCTCTGCACATAGGGTAGAGGGTTCAGCAAAACGGAAGTTCTCAGTTGGCAACGAAGAAAGACATCAAGAAGAAGCCGGCCAAGGCACAGGCAAAGGCCGCCTCCTCCGCGAAAGCGGCATCCAAATCCAGGCCGGCGAAGCCTGCGGCAAAAGCCGCGGCCTCCAAATCCGCCGCCGTGAAGAAGGCCACGCCCGCGAAGCCGGCTGCCAAAGCCGCCGCGAAGCCTGCCGCCAAGGCCGCCGTCAAAGTCGATCCGAAGGCCAGCAAGAAGGCCGCCGATCCGAAGCTCGATCTCAAGGCCGCGAAAGCCGCTGCCGCCGCCGTCGGCCTGGTGAAGAAGCCGGACGTCATCATGAAGAACGGCAAGCCCGTTCCCGTGAAAGGTTTGAAGCCGGGCGAGGCCGAGCCGCCGGGCGATGCGGACAGTCCGCTGCTGGACATGTCCGACGTCGGCGTTCGCAAGATGATCGCGAAGGCCAAGACGCGCGGCTACGTCACCTATGACGAACTGAACAAGGTTCTGCCGTCGGAGAAAGTGTCCTCCGAACAGATCGAAGACACGATGTCGATGCTCAACGAGATGGGCATCAACGTCATCGAATCCGAAGAGCAGGAAGAAGGCGAAGGCGGCGAGGCCGGTCTTCCCGCCACCACAACCGGCACCGCCGTCGCCACCACCGCGACGGGCAAAGAGACTTACGACCGCACCGACGATCCGGTGCGCATGTATCTGCGCGAGATGGGCTCGGTTGAACTTCTCAGCCGCGAAGGCGAAATCGCCATCGCCAAGCGCATCGAAGCCGGCCGCGAATTGATGATCGGCGCGCTGTGCGAATCCCCGCTCACCTTCGAAGCCATCACGGTTTGGCGCGACGAGTTGAACGAAGGCAAGGTTCTGCTGCGCGACATCATCGATCTGGAAGCCATGTATGGCGCCGGTCCCGATGGTCAGCCCGCCGCCGTGCCGCCGCCGGTTGGCCCCGATGGTCAGCCGCTGAACAATCCGGTGACTGGCCAAACGGCCGCGCCCGCGCCGCGGCCGGCCTTCGTGCCCAAGCCCCCGCCGCCGCCCAAGCCGCCTGCCGCGGAAGGCGAGGAAGTCGATCCGGCGGAAGCCGCCGCTGCCGCAGACGCGGGTGACGACGAAGAAGATGAGGGCAATCTTCCGCTCAGCGCGATGGAAGCTGCGCTGAAGCCGCAGGTTCTGGAAACGCTCGACAACATCGCCAACCTCTACAAGAAGCTGGGCAAGCTGCAGGATGCGAGCGTCGAAGCCGCGCTCGGCAGCGCAGAAGATCTTTCGACGTCGCAGGAACGCCGCTTCAAGAAGCTGCGCAACGACACCGTCGATCTGGTGAAGGGCCTCAAGCTCAACAACAACCGCATCGAAGCGCTTGTCGATCAGATGTACGGCATCAACCGCCGTCTCGTCTCGCTCGAAGGCCGCCTCTTGCGCCTTGCCGAAGCGCATGGCGTGGACCGCGCGGACTTTCTCAAAGAGCATTTCGGCAACGAGCTCGACCCGCAATGGGCGCGCCGCGTCGGCCGCCTGTCGCGTCACGGCTGGAAGGATTTCGTCCAGGACGAGCGCGACAAGATCGCGGGCCTGCGCGACGAAATCCAGTCGCTGGCGCAGGAAACGCGCCAGTCCATCGTCGAATACCGCCGCATCGTTCACACCGTGCAGAAGGGCGAGCGCGAGTCAGGTCAGGCGAAGAAGGAAATGATCGAGGCGAACCTTCGTCTCGTGATCTCCATCGCCAAGAAGTACACCAACCGCGGCCTGCAGTTCCTGGACCTCATCCAGGAAGGCAATATCGGTTTGATGAAGGCGGTCGATAAGTTCGAATACCGCCGCGGCTACAAATTCTCGACCTATGCGACGTGGTGGATCAGGCAGGCCATCACCCGCTCGATCGCCGATCAGGCGCGCACCATCCGTATCCCGGTGCACATGATCGAGACGATCAACAAGCTGGTGCGCACCAGCCGCCAGATGCTGCACGAAATCGGCCGCGAGCCGACGCCGGAAGAACTGGCCG
>JANWJQ010000101.1 GCA_025451875.1 Rhizomicrobium sp. | reverse complement strand
GGCACGCGCGAATGCTGGCGGGGATCGCGCAACTCAAGGCACAGCCGGAAGTCGATACGGCGCGCCTCGGCGCCATCGGCTTCTGCTTCGGTGGCGCGAGTGTTCTGGAGTTGTCGCGCATCACCTCAGATCTTCGCTGTGTGGTCTCGTTTCATCCCGGCTTGCAAGCCGTTCCCGAAAAAGACGAACGGCCGGTTCACGGCAAGATCGTGATCTGCGCGGGCGAAAAGGATCCGCTGATCCCGGCGGAAGGGCGCGACCGTCTGATCGCGCAGATGAAAGCGGCCGGCGCGGACTGGCAGTTCCTGATCTATGGCCGCGCCGGCCACAGCTTTACCGACAAAAGCGTGGATGCGTTTGGCATCCCGAATTTCAATTTCGATGGCGCGACAGACGCGCGATCATGGGCGGTTATGCGGCAGATGTTCGAGGAGACATTCTGAAATTTTCGCGTAAGGATTGGGGAATGCGCTATGAGGTCTCCCCATGTCCCAACTCTTCTCCGAATTCCACCTCAAGGGCGTGGCCCTTCGCAACCGCATCGTTGTTTCGCCGATGTGCCAGTACTCGGCCGTCGATGGCGTACCGAACGAATGGCATATGGTGCATCTGGGCGCGCGAGCCATCGGCGGCGCGGCTCTGGTGATCGCGGAAGCCACGGCGGTATCGCCGGAGGGACGCATCACGCCGGGCTGCACCGGCCTGTGGAACGACAGGCAAGCGGAAGCCTGGTCTCCCATCGTGAAGTTTATAAAAAAACAGGGTGCTGTGCCCGGAATCCAGATCGCACATGCCGGGCGCAAGGCATCTGCGAACAAACCTTGGGAAGGCGACGATCACATTCCGGCAAGCGATCCGCGGTCGTGGGATCCGTTGGGGCCATCGCCGGTGGCTTTCGGCGCGAACCTGCCGCGCACGCCGCATGAAATGACAAAGGACGAAATCATCCGTGTACAGAGCGATTTCGTCGCGGCTGCGAAGCGCGCTCTGGCGGTAGGCTTCGAATGGCTGGAACTGCATTTCGCGCACGGCTATCTCGCGCAGAGCTTCTTTTCGCCCATCGCCAATAAGCGCACCGATGAATATGGCGGCAGCTTTGACAACCGCGCGCGCTTCCTGATCGACACGCTGAAGGCTGTGCGGGCGATCTGGCCGGAGAATCTTCCACTGACAATTCGGCTGGGCGTCAGCGACTTCACCAAGGATAGTCAGCCACTGGAGGAATCCATCCAGCTGGTGAAGAAACTCAAGTATCACGGTCTTGATCTGATTGACGTGAGCCTCGGTTTCAACACACCGGACATCTCCGGTGTGCCTTGGGGACCAGGCTTTATGGCGCCGATCGCCGAACGCATAAAAAAAGAAGCGGCGATTTTCACCGCCGTTGGCTGGTTTATCAACGATCCGCAGCAGGCCGAAGACATCATCGCCAAGGGGCAGGCGCATCTCGTCATGCTCGCGCACAAGGAGCTGGACGATCCGCATTTCCCCTATCATGCCGCCAAGGCGTTGGGTGTGAAGGAGCCGCACACCCTCCTGCCGCCGCAATACGCCTTTTGGCTGAAAGGGCGATAGGCTGCAGCGCGGTGTAGCCTGCCGGAAAGCAGGAGAGCCGCATGAAACCGAAGATCGGATTGATCACGCTGGGTGTGGCTGACCTGAAACGGTCGCTGGCGTTCTATCGCGACGGGCTTGGATTTCCCACGCACAACTACGACGAGGCCCAAGGCGTGGTGTTCTTCAAACTCGAAGGGACATGGCTATCGCTCTTTTCACGCGAAGAACTGGCGAAGGATGCGACCGTGCCCGAAATGGGCAGCGGATTCCGTGGCATCACGCTCGCGCATAACGAACCTTCCAAGAAAGATGTGGACCGCGTGTTCGCCCAAGCGCTTGCCGCTGGCGCGACGGCGATCAAGACACCGCGGGATGTTTTCTGGGGCGGCTATTCCGGCTACTTCGCCGATCCCGACGGGCATCTGTGGGAAGTGGCTTATAATCCGTACACGGATTTGACCTGAGAAGGATGCCCGCGCGCGTTTGGCGGACGGGCATCCCCCGCTCAGGCGCTGATGTCGACGGCGCTTCCGACGCCAGGCGCGGTGGCTGACAAGGTCGAGCCTGTCACCGTGCTGTCGTCGGCATCGCCGTCATGATCCGGACCAGGGCCTTCGGTGGCCTCCGAAGCTTTGGCCATCTGCATCATTTGAGGCGTACTGCCCATGCTTGAGATCTGCATCCTGTTCTCCATTCTGGTTGGGACGCATCGAAAATCTAAAGCTCTCGCGTAAATCGCATGTAAGTTCGCGCTATACGCTTTCCCAACGCACGAACAGGATGAATAAACCCTTACTTGACCAATCCTTCTTCCTGCATCGCCTTGTGTACAGCAGGACGTTGCGAAACATGCTGGAAGAATTTGCGCAGGTTTTCGGGAAGATCGATCTTCATATGATGCGCCCATGTCGCCATTACGAAGAGATAGGCATCCGCGACGGTGAAGGCATCGCCGGTAAGAAACTTCTTACCAGAGAGTTCGCCGTTCACATAATCGAAGCGCTTTACAATCTTTGCCTTCGCGTCGGCCTTTACATCGTCTGATGCGGTGCCGAAGAGCGGGCCGAAATTCTTGTGAATCTCGCCGTTGATGAAGGTGAGCCATTCGGCGACCTTATAGCGCGCGAAGCCTTTTTGGGGCATGAGGCCGGAGTCCGGCTTCAGGTCGCCGAGATACTGAACGATGGCCGGGCCTTCGGTGAGCATGTTGCCGTCGTCGAGTTGCAACGCCGGGACGTAGCCTTTCGGATTGACCTTGTAGTAATCGCTGCCGTCTTCGAGCTTGTGCGCCTTCAAATCGACCTTCACCAGTTCGAGCGGAATACCGGCTTCATTGGCGACGATGTGCGGCGACAGTGAGCAGGCGCCCGGCGAATAATACAGCTTCATGAAATTCCTCCCTGAATGGCGAGACACCATATGAGAGGCTAACGCGCCGGCGCGCAATCCGGTTCTGTTTTCCCTGATCGCGGCAGGGTGACTAGAAATGCCCGCCAGTGACGGCGTAAAGCAGCAGCCACGGTTCTATGACGATGTCGATTGTCGCGTGGGCGATGATCGTCGGTGTCAGGCTGCGCCCGCTGGCGAGATAGGTAATCGCCAGCATGAGGCCGAGAATGCCGGTCGCCGCCATCGCGCCGATCATCTGCGTCATCTGGACGTGACTGCCGAGGCCGCCCCATCCCCTATGGGCCAATCCAAAAAGGACAGCGGAGAGAAGTATCTGCACGGTCCAATGCGCTCCGCCGTCATTGGCTTGCGTTATGACAAAGCCGCGGAATACAGCTTCTTCGCAGATGCCGGCGGAAACGCCGATACCGAGCGCAACGGCAATGCGGAAGAGCGACCAGTCGGTGAGAACCGGCGCGCCCGCATGGATCATGCCCATCACCGTGAACCCGGCATAGAGAACACCAAAAACAAAGCCGAGCAGCCAGCCCCAGATCGATGATGACACGTTCCAGCCGATTGTCTGCAGTGTCTGCCCGCGCAGGCGCAGCAGAACGTAGGTTGCACCAAAAAGCGCCCAGACCAGCACGATACTGTTTATGGCGGTGACGACGACCTTGTCGTGCGGTGTTACGTTGGAAAAGTGCGGGACAATCGCCGCGCGCAACATGGGCAGCACAAGCTCGAGAATCGCGAATGCCGCGATCATCAGCCCAATAGCTGTCCATGGCCCGATGCGCGCCGGTTTGATCGGTTCCGCTTCCATAGGTCTCTCCGCCCCGATTGCGTACTGATGTTGCCCAGTCTGGCGGGAAACACCACCGTGGTCTCAAGGGCTGGATTGCAATTTTCTTCGAAATGTCATCAAAGGGCGCCGAAAACGGCTCTCCCGATGCGGGAACCGGCCTTGGGTATTAACAAAATTGGCAAGGCCAAAGGCTCCTGGTTCGGCTAGGTTCGCTCCGCGATTTGAGGCTCGACAGCAACGTGACGAAGACCATCGCGCGCGGCGCGGCTCTGCTGGTGATTTTAGCAGGCATCGTTCTGGGCATCATCTATCGCGCTGACATCCATCCGCTGGCGATCCGCAACATGATTGCGGGAAACCCTTGGGCGCCGGTGATCTTTATCGGATTTCAGATCGCTGCGAGCCTTCTGTGGGTGCCGCGTACCGTTCTGGGCCTCGCAGCCGGATTGCTGTTCGGAATTGTTTGGGGGCTTGTCTGGGCGATCGTTGGCGCGACCTTGGGCGCTGCCGCAGGGTTTGGCTTTGCGCGCTGGATGGGCGGCGAGGGAGTTCTCGATCATTCGCCGCGTATCGGCCGCATGATCCAGCGCGCCGAAGAAGGCGGTTGGCGCGCGGTCGCTATTCTTCGCCTGATCCCCGGACCGCCGCATAGCGCCATCAATACACTGCTCGCGCTCACGGAGTTATCCTGGCGGGATTACCTGATTGGATCGTTCCTCGGCATGTTGCCGATCACCTTCATACAGGTGGAGATCGGTGCGTCCGGCAGCGCGGTCTTCGCGGGTGAGGGCGGATGGCTGCTCGGCTGCGTTCTGCTGGCGGTCGGACTCACCGCGTCCTTCTTTCTCAAGCGCGTTGGACGCAAAGCCGGCAGTCTGGATGAGTCCGATACCGGCGCAAACGCCTAGCCGATCCCTTCAAACAGCGCTGTCGAGAGATAACGTTCGGCGAAGGACGGGATGATCGCCACGATCGTCTTGCCTTCCATGCCGGGGCGCGCGCCGACTTCCAGCGCGCCGGCAATCGCCGCGCCGGATGAGATGCCGACCGGGATGCCTTCTTCACGCGCCACGCGGCGGGCCATGTCGAACGCCGTCTCATTGCCGATGGTGATCACTTCGTCGATCACCTTGCGATCCAGAATGGAAGGCACAAAGCCAGCGCCAATGCCTTGAATCGGGTGTGGACCTGGCTGGCCACCGGAAAGCACCGGAGAGTCTTCCGGCTCCAGCGCGATAATCTTCACGCTCGGTTTCTTCTGTTTCAGCACCTGACCGACGCCGGTGATGGTGCCGCCGGTGCCAACGCCGGAAATGACGACATCAACCTTGCCGTCGGTGTCGTTCCAGATCTCTTCCGCCGTGGTGCGGCGATGGATGTCTGGGTTCGCGGGGTTCTCGAATTGCTGCGGGATGACAGCGCCCGGCGTGGCCGCCACGATCTCCTGCGCTTTTGCGATGGCCCCACGCATGCCCTTCGGCGCTTCGGTGAGAACGACTTCAGCGCCCAAGAGTGCGATCATCTTGCGGCGCTCGACCGACACGGATTCCGGCATGACCACGACGAGCTTGTAGCCTTTCGCGGCAGCGGCGAAGGCGAGCGCGATGCCGGTGTTGCCGCTGGTGGGCTCAACGAGTGTGGATTTTCCCGGTGTGATGATCTTTTGCGCTTCCAGCGCTTCGATCATGGCGACGCCGATGCGGTCTTTCACGCTGGAGATGGGGTTGAAGAATTCCAGCTTGAGCAGAACATCGGCTTTGACTCCGGCTTCCTTCGTGAGGCGATGCAGGCGCACCAGCGGCGTGTCGCCAATCGTATCAGTGATGGAATTGTAAATCCGCCCGCGACCGGGTTTGCGTTCTGACATGCTGAGCTCCTGTTAGATCGTGAAATCGGCGGTCACGCGTCCGCCGCAATCGACACCCGCGGCGCGCGCCTGCGAGCAAAGGTCCTCGATGGAAATCGCATCGAGCTGTTTCATCACTTCGTCCTGAAGACGGGCGATCAGCGGCGTCACCACGCGGGTGCCCAGCTCGGAACGCGGTTCTGGATTTTCCGCTTCGCCGTCGTCGATGGCTTCGGCGACGCGCACGACATCGCCGATGGAGATACGACGGCGCTCGCGGGCGAGGCGATAACCGCCGCGTGGGCCGCGCACGCCTTTGAGCACACCTGCACGCACAAGCTGCTGCATCACCTGTTCGAGGTAGCGTTGCGGTACACCTTGACGCGCGGTGATTTCCTTGGCTTGCACGGGTTCGGGACGTGCGTTGAAGGCGATGTCGATAACGGCTTCGAGGGCCAGCATTGTTTTTCTGGAAAGTTTCAGCATGGGTTTCTTCAGTTCTGCTTGATGTGGATTCCGGTGGAGCCGAAGCCGCCTGCACCGCGGGCGGTGTCGCCTAGCGCGCTGACTTCGACGAATTGCGCGTGTTCGTGGCGAGCGATCACCATCTGCGCGATTTTGGTTCCGCGCTTGATGGGGAAGGGCTTGTCGCCATGGTTGATGAGAATTGCCTTGATCTCGCCCCGGTAATCGCTGTCGATCGTCCCGGGTGAATTCAGACAGGTGATGCCGTGATTGAGTGCGAGGCCGGAGCGCGGACGCACCTGTGCTTCGAAGCCGTGCGGCACAGCGAGTGCGATGCCCGTCGGGACTGCCGCACGCGAACCAGGCGCAAGTTCCATGTCTGTGTCGATGGCGGCGAGCAGATCGAGCCCCGCGGAGCCTTCCGTCGCATAGGCAGGAAGAGGCAGGTCTTTGGCGTGAGCAAGGCGAAGAATTTCGATTTTCACGCTGCTTTGCCTTTCAGTGCTTCCGCGATACGGACAGCCAGACGCGCGCCGACTTCGCTTTTCTTCATTTCGGGCCAGTCTTCCACGCCGCTCTTGCTGACGAGGTGAACGCTGTTTTTGTCGCCGCCCATGATGCCGGTGTGCGGCGACACATTGTTGGCGACGATCCAGTCCGCATTCTTCTTTGTGAGCTTGGATTTGGCGCTGGAAACGACATCATCCGTCTCGGCGGCAAAGCCGATGACGAGACGTGGGCGCTTGGCGCTCTGCGCGATGGTTGCGAGGATGTCGGGATTCTGGGCCAGCTTGATGTCCGGAACGCTGCCGCCTTCGCGTTTCTTCATCTTGTTATTGGCAACGACTTCCGGCCGCCAGTCGGCGACGGCAGCCGTGAATACGCCGATATCGGCCGGCAATGCGCTTTCGCATGCCGCGAGCATTTCGCGCGCGGTCGTCACTTTCACCAGCTTCACATGATGAGGCGCGATGAGTTCGACGGGACCGGAAACCAGCGTGGTTTCCGCACCGGCTTTCGCCAACGCGTCCGCGATTGCATAACCCTGTTTGCCGGAAGAGCGGTTGGCGATGAAGCGAACCGGGTCGAGCGGTTCCTGTGTGGGGCCCGCTGTCACCAGCGCTTTAAGCCCGGCTAAAGGGCCGGTTGCACTCTGCGCAAGCGCAGCCTCTATCGCGTCGGCGATCGCGTTCGGCTCGGCCATGCGGCCGGGGCCGAATTCGCCGCAAGCCATCTCACCGTCATTCGGACCGACGAACAGCACGCCATCTTTCTTCAGCGTCGCGAGATTGCGCTGCGTCGCCGGATGATTCCACATACGCACGTTCATCGCCGGGGCCATCAGCACGCGCTTGTCGGTGGCGAGAAGGGCGGTGGAGGCCAGATCGTTGGCGAGACCATTGGCGACCTTCGCCATCAGGTCTGCGGTAGCAGGCGCTACGACGACGAGGTCGGCGGAACGAGACAGTTCGATGTGCCCCATCTCGGACTCGTCGGTGAGGCTGAATAGATCCTGGAAAACTTTTTCGCCGGTCAGCGACGCCACGGAAAGCGGGGTGACGAAGCGTTCGCCTGCCTTTGTGAGGATCGCGCGCGCCGAGATTCCGCGCTCGCGAAGGCGGCGGATCAACTCAAGGCTCTTGTAGGCCGCGATGCCGCCGCCGATGATGAGAAGAACACTATTGCCGCGCATGGCCCAACCCTTTGCCAGGAAAATCCCGTGACGAGGGGGAGTTTATAACGAATAACGAGTGCGAAGTGTAGATATTCGCGCCGGGGAGCCAACACCATGAATATACAAGTAAAATCCGATCTTCCACCTTTCAAGCCCCTTCCGCAGAAGGCGCCGGATATCGAGATTGAGCGGAAACCTGACGGCACAGTGTACGTCCGCTCCCGTCATCCGCTGGGCCAGATGCCACGCTCCATCGCACATCTTTTTGAGGAAAAGGCAGCGGCGCATCCAGACCGCAACTTCATCGGCCAGCGCCAGATGCTGCCGGACGGTAAGACCGGTGATTGGAAATACATCTCCTATGGCGAAGCCAATGCGCGCGCGAACGCGATAGCGCAGGCGTTGCTCAACCGCGGGCTTGGTCCGGATGCGCCGTTGATGGTGCTGTCCGGCAATTCCATTCCACACGCGATCATGATGCTGGGCGCGATGAAGGCGCAGGTGCCAATTGCACCGGTGAGTGTCGCTTATTCATTGATGAGCGGCGACCATTCCAAACTCAAGCATGTGTTTGAGACCACAAAACCCAAGATGATTTTCGCGGAGCAGGGGCCGATGTATGCCCGCGCGCTTTCCGCGCTGCCGCTGGAAGGCGTGGACGTCGTGACGGTGGTACCGATCCCGGATCGCGCGACGACGGCGTATGACGATCTCATAAAGACGAACGTCTCGAACGATGTCGCCGCGTCTGTAGGCAAAGTGAACCACGACACGGTGGCGAAATATCTTTTCACCTCCGGCTCCACGGGAATGCCCAAGGGCGTGATCCAGACGCATGGCATGATGTGCGCCACCATCGCGGCCAGCGAAGGCCTCCGCGTCGAAGACCCGGATCCGAACGAGGTTCCGCAGAGTCTCGAATGGATGCCGTGGAACCACATCTCCGCCGGCAACATCGGCTTCAACGGCAACATCAATGCCGGTGGCACCGTGCATCTCGATATGGGCAAGCCGATTCCCGGCATGTTCGACGAGACAATCCGCAATCTGCGCGAAATCTCGCCGTTGGTGTTCGGGTCGGCACCGATCGCGTTCGGTTGGCTGGCCGAGGCGATGGAGCGGGACACCGTGCTGCGCGACAACTTCTTCAAGAAGATGCGTTATGTCGGCTATGGCGGCGCTACGCTTTCGCAGGACATCTACGAACGCATCCAGGCGCTTTCGATCGCTTCCACCGGCCAACGTATTCCGCTCACCACCATGTATGGCGCGACGGAGACGCAGGGCGTGACCGTGGTGCATTGGCTGACAGAGCGGGTTGGCCTTATCGGCCTGCCACTGCCGGGTATCACGCTAAAACTGGTGCCGAATGGTCAGAAGTTCGAAGTGCGCGTGAAAGGCCCGACAGTGACGCCGGGCTATCACAACCGCCCCGATCTCACGGCGAAGGTATTCGACGAGGAAGGCTATTATAGTCTCGGCGACGCCGCGAAATTTTTGGACGAAAACGATCCTGCGCAAGGCCTCGTCTTCGACGGCCGCGTGACGGAGGATTTCAAGCTCGACAGCGGCACCTGGGTTTCCGTCGGCACGTTGCGTGCGCAAGCTGTCAGTGCCGCATCGCCGTTGATTCAAGATTGTGTGGTGTGCGGACAGGACAAGGCTTTCGTCGGACTTCTCGCATGGCCGATCATTTCAATGGCGAAAGAGATTGCCGGTGATCCGTCGCTCTCCGGTCCCGACGCTATCGTTGCTGCGCCGAAGGTGCGCGAGTTCGTGCAAAGGCACTTCGCCGCGCACAACAAGAATTGCGGCGGCTCGTCAGGTCGCATCAGGCGTGTGATCCTGATGACGGAGCCACCTTCGGTAGATGGCCATGAGATCACCGACAAGGGCTATGTGAACCAGCGCGCGACGATGGAGCGGCGCGCCGATCTGGTAGCAAAGCTTTATCAGAACCCGCCGCCGCCCGAGGTCATCGAGATTCCCTGAGCATGGCCGTCACGCCGCGCGATATCATCGACTTCTGGGAGAATGTCGTTGGAGAGGAACGCTGGTATGCGGACCAGCCCGCTCTCGACGAGCTTATCCGTCAGGATTATCGCGCGGTGTGGCACGACGCGCGTGCCGGCAAGCATGCTGATTGGGAGGGCACGCCGGAGGGCGCGCTGGCGCTGCTCATCGTCCTCGATCAATTCCCGCGCAACATGTTTCGCGATCATGCGGATGCGTTCGCGAGCGACGTGCAGGCGCGCGGCGTCGCCGACCGTGCGGTGAACCATGGTTTTGATCTCAAGATCGAGCCGCCGCTACGGCAATTTTTCTATACACCCTTCGAGCATTCGGAGAATCTTGGCGACCAGGATCGGTCGGTGAAGTTGTTTGGAGAGCGCTTGGGGCTAGATCACTACACGTACCCTTACGTCGTGAAGCACCGCGATCAGATCGCGCACTTTGGGCGTTTTCCCAGTCGTAACAAGGCGCTGGGACGTGTCTCTACACCGGAAGAAGAAGGCTTCCTGGCGCGCGAGGCTTAACGTCCGCTGAAGCCCGCCTTAAGGCCTTGCTTACCTTAGGCTGTGTAGGCTGGTGCCATGAGAACGGGTGACCTGTGCCAGCTTGCCGCCGAACTTGCCAATGAACATGGCGCGGACGCGGTCGACTATGCGCGCCGCGCCGTAGTCACGCTGGAGTGCGAAGGCGAGGGCGAGCGCGCACAATTCTGGTTTGCGCTGTCGATCTTGCTGGACGACATCGTCGCCCAGCGCGTCGATCCGGATCGTCCTGTCGTTATTCACTGATTTTCGGCTTCTTGCGCGCGGGCCGATTGCCTGCGCAAACTTGTCCGTACTCCTTGCGGACAGCCGATGCCTCTCGATCCCGTTCTGAAAGCCTTTCTCGATCAGGTCGCCACCATGGGCGGCCCAAAGACCTGGGACATGCAGCCCGATGAAGCGCGCGAAGCGTTTGCGGGACTGATGCAGCTTGCTGGCCCCAAAGACATCCCGATCGGGAAGGTCACCAACATCGCCATTCCCGTCGCGCAAACAGAAATCGCCGCGCGCAGCTATGCGCCCGTTGCCGCGAGCAGCGAGCCGCTGCCAACGTTGGTGTTCTTCCACGGCGGCGGCTGGGTGATCGGCAGCATCGACACGCATGACGGACTTTGCCGCATGATCGCAAACAGCTCGAGCTGCAGGGTAATCTCCGTGGAGTATCGCCCGTCGCCCGAAAGCAAATTTCCCGGGCCGGTCGAGGACGCCATAACGGCCGTCGAATGGATTGAGAAGAACGCCGCGGAGCTGGGCGTGGACGCGAACCGCTTGGCGGTGGGTGGCGATTCCGCGGGTGGAGCGCTCGCTGCCGTGGTTGCCCAGATCGCGAAAGGAAAAGGGGCGCCGAAAATCGCCTTCCAGTTATTGCTCTTTCCTGTGACGCAGATCGGCGGCGAAACCACGTCTTTGCGCGAATATGCGGAAGGCTATTTCCTGGAACGCAGGACACTCGACTGGTTCTACGCGCATTATCTTCCGGCTGACGCCGACAAGACAGACCCGCGCATTTCTCCGCTGGCCGCGAATGATCTATCTGGTTTGCCGCCTGCCTATTTCATGCTCGCCGGTTTCGACCCACTGCATGATGAAGGGTTGCAATATGCCGGGAAGCTGCGCGCAGCCGGCGTATCCGTAGCGGTCGCCGATTACCCGGACATGGTGCATGACTTCATCTATCTGCAGGCGGTGCTGCCACAGGCGGCCGAAGCGCTGAACACGGCGGCGAAGGCTTTGAAAGCCGCACTTACCTAGGGATGAGCTTTCCCGGATTGAGCACACCCTTGGGATCGAGCGCGCCCTTGATCGCGCGCAACACATCCACGCCGAGCGTGCCTTTTTCCTGAACCATCCAGGGCAGATGATCTTCGCCCACGCCGTGATGATGGCTGATCGTTCCGCCATGCGCTACGATAGCATCCGTCGCCGCGCGTTTTATCGCCAGCCACTGTGCGACATCGCCATCGAGTGCGCGTGGAAAGATATAGGTGAAGTAGAGGCTCGCGCCATCCGGATAGGAATGGCTGATATGGCAGGCGACGATGCCTCGAGCACCGGGGCGCGGTGTGGTTTCGCGAATGGTGTCTTCCAGCGTCTTTTTCACGGCAGAATAGAGCGCGTTGATCTTCGACCAGCTTGTCGCGGTTTCCAGCGTGTCCACACCGAGGCCGCGATCCATCATCGGCTCGCGCAGATACGGTCCGTGGAAGCGGCCCTGATGCCAGCGCCTGCCAGCGCTGTCGCCGATCTTCATGGCGCCGAACTGCTTTGCGATTTCGCCAAAGCGCTTGTGTGAGCGTTCGACGGATACTGGATCGCCCTCAAAGCCGGCGATCATCGCCGCGGCATCAGGGCCAAATTTTCGATAGCTCAAATAGGCGTCGGCAAGACGACTGCCGAAACCCTTCTTCTTTCCTGCTGCTCCATAGGCGCGATAAAATCGCGTTTCCTCGGCGTCCGAGAGGCGCAGCATCGAAACTGGCAGTTTCTCTTGCACCGCAAGCCGAATTGCTGCGGCGCCGCTCGTAAAGTCGTGGAAGAGGAAGCCGGTATATAGGCTTGTCTTCGGTGCGGGCTGAATGTGCACCGTCGCTTCGGTGATAACGCCGAACGCGCCTTCCGAGCCGAGCACAAGATCGGTGATGCGCGGTCCCGCTGATGATGCGGGAAAATCTTCAGTGGTCAGAAGTCCGCGAGGCGTCGCGAGCTTGGCCGACACCAGCCAGTCATTCGCGCGGCCGTAGCGGCTCGATTGCTGGCCGGCGCCGCGATGGGCGATCCAGCCGCCGAGCGTGGAGAACTCGAAGCTTTGCGGATAATGGCCAAGTACGACGTTTTGTGCGCGCAAGGCTTTGTCGAGCGCAGGTCCATAGACACCCGCTTCCGCCGTTGCCGTGAACGAGGTTGTATCGATCCCGATCAGCCGATCCATGCCGGACATGTCGAGCGAGATGACGGCTTTGAGTGCGCCTGGATCCGCTGTGACGCTTCCAACGACACTCGTTCCACCGCCGAATGGCACGACAGCGATGCCGTTGTCGGATGCGAAAGACAGAGTCGAGAGCACTTCATCCGTGCCGCGCGGGTAAAGCACCGCGTCCGGCGCTGCCGCGAGGTTGCCGGCGCGCAGATGCAGAAGGTCATGGTAGGAGCGGCCGCGTGCGTGGAAGGCGCGCTCGAAGTGGCCGTCGCGCACACGGTCTTCGCCCAACACCTGCGCAAAATGTGCGCGCTCGGAAGGATTGAGCCGCGAAGGGGCCAGCGCAATGTCTTCCAGCGCGCGGGCGGGTGTGGCGAGCAGGCTCGGCATGCCGAGTTCACCCGCCAGCCAGGACCAGGCGGCTTCGTTCCCCGCAACTTCGTCCTTGTGGGCGGTCCAGCCCCAGCCGTTCCAGCTGATTTTCGTACGATCGGTGCTCATGGAATCACGCTAGCAGATCAGCATCGCAAATTGAGGGCGCGGGGCAGGATTTCGAAGGTTGCTGGTAAACGGCCAACGCTTTCGCCGTCCACTTCGATCAGAACCGGGTGTCCGCCCGTCTCCGCCACCGGCACGGCTACCACGCGGTTGCCGCGCAACGCCCGCACCGCCGGATTGTTCAGGTGCTCGCCGGTGTAGATGAGTTTCATGTCGGCTGCCACCCGGCTTTTGGGGCTACCGCCCATCACGATGACGTCGAACACACCGTCATCCGGCCTGGCGTTGGGTGCGACTTTCATGCCGCCGCCGAAATAAAGGCCATTTGCGACCGCGACAGTGGAGATACGGGTGATCTCATCGAACGATCCGTCCACCCGGATGCGCACGGCGCGGTCGCGATAGCGCAGCAAACCGAACAGGCTGTGAAAGGCAAATGCGAATTGCCCACCGAACAATTTTGCGATGCGGGCGCGGTTCACCGAATCCACGATCAGGCCTGACATACCGAAGGACGCGATGTTGATGAAATATCGCACCACCGGCTCGCCCTTGCGCGACAGACAGGACACTCGGCCGACATCGATTAAGCGTGTCTTGGCATTCTTCAATCGGGCAATGGCTGCGTCGTGGCCGGGTGCGATGCCGAAGGTCTTTCGGAAATCACCGCCGGTGCCGCTGGTCACGAAGGCGAACACGGCGTCGGGCGAGATCGGACCGCTTTCGACGAAGAAACCGTTGACCGCTTCGTTGATCGTGCCGTCGCCGCCGACTGCGACGATTTCCGAGCAGCCTTCAAGCAGGGCCTCACGTACCAGAGCTGTCGCTTCGCCGCGCCTGTGCGTCATCACGACGGACATGTTCGGATATGCTTCGCGCAGAGCACGCTCGATGGAAGGCCATTCGCGGCGTGTGCGGCCGTTGCCCGATCGGGGATTGACGACGATAAAGGCGCTCATTGCGGCACCGTGGTGAGGACGAAGTTACGCTGCACAGCGCCGAGTTCTTTGGCTTTGCGAGCGTCGTCCCACCCCAGTTCGGATGCCATGAGATCGGCCACACGTTGCAGGCGATCCGTACCGGGATTGCCCAGCTGGCCGATGCCGGTCCGCCGCATCACCACGTCGTCCATCGTCAGCGCTGCTTCTTCGCGAATGGCAAACAGCACCTGTGCGCCGATATCACCGGATTCTGAGAGGGATTCGCGCAAATCTGGGCGGTTGCCGCCCATAGCGAGAACCTCGCGCACTCGCGTTCCGTAAAGCCGTGCGAGATGGTCGATGTTCGGCACCGGATCGTGCTCGGCTTCCATCTGTGCCTTAAACGCCGCGAAGCGCGGAATATTCCCGCCGGGCGTTGGCGACGTTTGCGTGGAGCAGGGCTTCACGCTGACGCCCAATTTCTCCACGAGTGTATCGACCGTCTTCTGTGCCAGATCGCGCGAGGTCGTCCACTTGCCGCCGATGGCAGAGAACAGGCCGCTTAGGCCATCATCCTTGGCGTGATCGACGAGTTCGGCGCTGCGGCTGGCGTCATAGGTGTCGCCGGAGCCATCGTCCACCAGCGGTCGCAAGCCCGCATACCAATGTTGCACATCCGCGCGCGACAGGTGCGCGGAGGGCAGGTTGGCGTTGATGAAGGCGAGGAAATCGTCGATGTCGGATTCAGTGACGCCCACATCGTCTGGCACGCTGCGGAACGCGGTGTCTGTGGTGCCGAGCAGCGAATGGCCGCGCCACGGTAGCACGAAGAAGTGCCCGCCTCCCGCCGCAACGGTCAGCGCGTCGTGCTTTGTCATCGACGGAACCAGCAGGTGGATACCTTTGGCGCGAAGGAGTTTGTGTGTCGCCGGTTTGCCGAGTGCCTGCGAGATGAAGATATCCGCCCACGGGCCTGCCGCGAGCAGAGTTGCCTTCGCACGAATATCGAAATGCGAATCGCTGATGAGATCATGCGCTTTTGCACCTTCGACCACGCCATCGCGGATCAGAAGGCCGTCGGACGCCACATGGTTCACCGCGACCGCGCCATGCGCTACAGCGTCGAGAATACATTCGAACGCCAGCCGCTCAGGCGCGTACATTTGCGCGTCGTAATAGAGGAACGAACCTTCAAAGCCCGAACCGGCCAAAGACGGTTCACGGGCAACGGCATCTTTCGCATTGAGGAACGAATGGCCCGGTAGGCGCTGGTCGGGATCGGTGAGCCAGCCGCGATCATAAGACAGTACGTCGTAGAGCGTCAGACCCGCCGCCAATGTTGCGCGGCCCTTGAAACCGGCGTTGTAGAGAGGAATGAGAAAGGGCAGCGGCTGCACCAGATGCGGTGCTGTGCGCTGCCAGATGCGGCGCTCGCGCAGAGACTCCCGCACGAGCCCCAGCTCGAAATTTCGCAGGTAGCGCAGGCCGCCATGGATCAGCTTGGAATTGTGGGCACTGGTAGCATGGGCGAAATCGTTCTTCTCGATCAGCGCCACTTTCAGCCCCCGCAGGCTGGCGTCGCGCGCCACGCAGGCACCCGTGACCCCGCCACCGATGACGAGCAGGTCGAAAACCTCATTGGAAAGGCGTGTCGGATCGCGGCGCATGGGACTTGTTGGACGTGACGGAAGCTCTGCTAAGCTTGCCTTGGACAGACAACAAAATGAAGGGGACGGCAATGCCGCAGGCCAGGGCGAACGGAATCACCATCGAATATGAGAGCTTTGGGCGCGAGAGCGATCCGGTGATTTTGCTGATCATGGGCTTTTCCGCCCAACTGACCATGTGGCCTGTTTCCCTCTGCGAAGGCCTCGCGTCAAAAGGCTTCCAAGTCGTTCGCTTCGATAATCGCGACATCGGAAAATCTACGCATCTTTCGCAGCTCGGGGCGCCGAATGTCGGCGAGGCGATGATGAAGCTGATGAGCGGCCAGCCGGTGGAAGCGCCTTACCTTCTGGACGACATGGCGAAAGACGCCGTGGGCCTGCTCGATGCGCTGGGCATCAAACGCGCCCATATCGTCGGCGCGTCTATGGGCGGGATGATTGCGCAGATCGTCGCCGCGAAATATCCCGAACATACGATCAGCCTCACGTCCATCATGTCCACCACCGGCAAGCGTGATCTTCCACAGGCCAAGCCGGAAGCGATGGCGGCTTTGACCACACCGCCCGCCAGCGACAGCCGCAATGACCGCATCGCGCAGGGTATGAAGACCTGGCGCATCATCGGCAGCCCTGGCTTCCCGGCGACGGACGAGGAACTGCGTGCGGCCGTGGAAGCCGCCGTCGATCGCGTGCCCTACGATCCGGCCGGCGTTGGCCGCCAGCTTCTCGCCATCGTGGCCTCACCGCCGCGCAACGATATCCTCAAAAACGTGAAAGCACCGGCGCAGGTGATCCATGGCGAGGCCGATCCGTTGGTGCCGGTGGAAGGTGGGAAAGATACGGCTGCCTCTATTCCGGGCGCCAAGCTGATCCTCGTTCCCGGCATGGCGCATGATTTCACGCAGGCGCTGCTTCCGATTTATCTCAAGCATATCGGTGACTTCGTAGAGGGCGCCGAGAAAGCGAAGGCCGCATGAAAATCCGCGCCAACGGAATCGAGATTGAATATGACGAAGCCGGCCCGAAGGATGGCACGCCGCTTCTGATGATCCAGGGCTTTGGTTCGCAGATGACAAGCTGGCCTGAAGAGTTCTTCAGTGTGCTGGCGGATGCCAGTTTGCGCGTGATCCGTTTTGACAATCGCGATGTGGGACTCACGCAGAAATGGACCGGCATTTTTCCCAAGACGGGCGATATCATCGAGGCGCTGAAGGCGGGCCGTAAGCCGGACGTGCCTTACACGCTTGCGGATATGGCAAGCGATGCCGCCGCGCTCTTGGATGAACTGGGCATCGAGAGCGCGCATATCGCGGGCGCCAGCATGGGTGGGATGATCGCACAGCTGGTGGCGCTGGATCATCCGAAGAAAGCGCGTTCGTTGGTCTCGATCTTCTCCACCACCGGCGATCCGTCGCTGCCGCGCTCTTCGCCGGAGGCACAAATGGCGCTGACGGCGCGGCCACAGAACAACGAACGTGACACGGTCATCGCCCATTCGCTGAAGGGCCGCCGCGCTTATGCCTCGACTAAGTGGCCGTTCGACGAGCAGCGGTTGGCAGAATTGATCGGACGTTCCTACGACCGGTCGTTTTATCCAGAAGGCACGCTGCGCCACATGGCGGCCATCATGGCAAGCCCACCACGAACCGACCGGCTGAAATCGCTGAAGATGCCGTCGCTGATCTTGCACGGTTCGTCTGACACACTGATCCCCCCGGCAGCGGGACGCCACACGGCACAGTGTATTCCCGGGGCTGAGCATCATGAGATCGAAGGCTGGGGTCACGATCTTCCGCTGGAAGTCATTCCGATCCTGCGCGATCTCATTGTGCCGTTTATTCAGCGCGTCGAAGCGGGCAGGGCGAAGCAAGCGGCCTGAAACGAAAACCCCGCCGCGGCGAAGCCGGGCGGGGTTCGAATTTCGCGAACGACAGACAGATTACTTGATCTTGCCTTCGTTGAATTCGACGTGCTTGCGCAGGACCGGATCGTATTTCTTGATCTTGAACTTCTCGGTCATGGTGCGGGTGTTCTTCTTCGTGACATAAAAGAAGCCGCTGCCGCTCGAGCTGTTGAGACGGATTTTCGCAGTAGTGGGCTTCGCCATGACAGTTTCCTTGAATCGATACGTCGAAGGGCCGGTAACCTAGCCATCGGCAGCCCCAAGTCAAGGCCCCAAGGTCTGCCCTGAAGCCCTTGGATTATCACGAGAATTGGCTTCTTTCCTCCGCCAATCCATCGCCAGGTCCCAGATAGTTGCAACTTGAAGTATTGCGACGTGACTTTCTTAAAAGACGCCGCTCTAGAAATAAAGACGGAGATATTCAGCGTATTGGGCGGCCGGGCCGTGGGGGTTTCTTCAAACTTCGCGCTGCTGAAGGACTTCGCAGAGGAGACCTCCAGCGACAAGCGCCGGGATTTGTTGCGGCAGGCGACGGAGGTGTTCCTCGCCGAAGGCCGCACCATGTCGCAATCGGATATTGCGACGCTCGATGAGGTTGTACAGAGCGTGGCGTCCGATTTGTCCGCGGAAGTGCGCGCCGAGCTGTCGCGCAAGATTTCCGCGGCGCCCATTCCGTTTACCCGCACGGCGCGCAAGCTGGCGATGGACGACATCGAGATCGCACGGCCGGTGTTGGAGCGTTCGCGGGCTTTGAGCCAGACCGACCTTCTGGATGTGATCGCGCAAAAATCCTCGGATCATATGATGGCGGTGACGCGCCGCGATGATATCGGCGAGACGGTATCGAGCGCGCTGGTCGAACGTGGCGAAGACCGGGTGGTTGTGTCGCTGCTGGAAAATCGCACGGCAAAGATCAGCGAGCAGACCTATGAGCGCGTGGCCGAGCGCGCGGAAACCAGCGCGGCCCTGCAGGCACCGCTCGTGCGCCGCGCGGGCGTACCGCTGCATCTTCTGAGCGACATCTATCTGAAGGTGGAAACGGATCTGCGTCGGGAAATCCTGAAGCAATATGAAGGCGTCCCGGCCGCCGATCTCGAAGCCGCATTTGAGCGCAGCCGCACGCGTGTCTCCAGAGCGTATGGTGCATTGCCGGAGAATTTCGATGCGGTGCGGCGCGAGATCGACAGCCTCGCGCGAGAGGAGAAACTGACGCCGCCGGTGCTTGTCACGATCCTGCGGCAGGGGCCGCATCGGCGCACGGCATTCGTCCTAGCTTTCGCCAAGCTGACGGACATGAATTACGAGCTCGTCGATAAGCTTGTCGCCACGACCGATCTGGACGCACTGGCCATGTTGTGCCGTGCCGCAGGCTTCGATCGCGCGCTGTTCGTCACCTTGGCCATGCTCATAGTGGGCAAGGACGCACCAATGGGGCGGGTGAAAGAGTTCGGCGAACTTTACAACAGCGTGCCGCTCGAGGCAGCGCAACGCGCCATCCGTTTCTGGAAAGTCCGCGCCAAACTCCGAGCCTAGAGAAAATCCATTTCCGATTTTCCGCGATGGAAGCGAAAGAACGGGACAGGGCGCGAACCGTCCGGACCGTCCGAGAGCCGTCCTTCGGCTTCGTCGAGCACCGTGCGGGTGATGGAAGGGAGATCCAGTTCGCGCGCTTCCCTCAAGGTCAGCCAGTGCGGCGTCAGCAGCTCGTCGTTCTCGGCAGTATCCAGCGTATGCGCGATAGCGGAGGCGTCCGCCATGAAGAAGCGGGCGTCGAAGCGGCGCGTGCGGTTGGGCGGCGTGATCGCGCGGGCGATGAATTCCATCGTATCGAGGCGCGGCGCAACGCCGTGTTCGAAAAACTTCTGCCAGGCAGGCGCGCGCGTGCGCGGCAATTTCTCCGCCCGTTCACCCAGCAATATGCCGGCTTCCTCGAAGGTCTCACGAATTGCAGCCAGTGCAAGACCACGCGCGCGGCTGGCGCTGGCACCTTTGGTCAGACGTTCGGCGACATGCGGGCGCAGGTCGCCGCCGAGCGCAATGCGCTGATCACCGGGATCGACGCGGCCGCCAGGAAATACATATTTGTTGGCCATGAACGCCATATTGCCGTGGCGCTGGCCCATAAGGATGCGCGGGCCGTCTTTCTCGCGCTTCACCAGAACAAGCGTCGCCGCGTCCTTGGGACGGAGGCGGTTCTTGATGATGACTTCGTCTTTGTCGAAGGCGGGCGGCGGCGTAGGCATGATTTGTCTTAGCGGCGCTTGCGCGTCTTCCGCAAGTTGAACTTGGGTTTGTTGCCGGAAACGCGCCGGGGCGCCGCGTTAGCTTCCGCGATCTCGAATCGCAGACCGCCGGTCAGCGGGGCTGCTTCCATCAGGCGGACGGTGAGATTGTCACCCATCTTGTAAGTGGTACCGCTGCGCTCGCCGACGAGCGCATGCTTGCGCTCGTCGTGCCGGAAATATTCGAAGCCGAGCGAGCGGGCGGGGATCAAGCCTTCCGCGCCGCTGTCGGGAATGCGCACAAAAAGACCGAATCGCGTGACGCCGGTGACGCGCGCGGTGAAGGTGGCTCCGACACGATCTTCCATATAAGCGGCGACATAGCGGTCGGTGCTATCGCGTTCCGCTGCCATGGCACGGCGCTCGGTGACGGAGATGTGGTCAGCGATTTCGCCGAGACGGCTCATTTCCTTGTCGTTCAGGCCGCCGCCACCCAGGCGCAGTCCGCGCAGCAGCGCGCGATGCACGATAAGGTCCGCATAACGGCGGATCGGCGAGGTGAAGTGCGCATAGTGCGACAGGTGCAGGCCGAAATGCCCCTTGTTCTCGGGCGAATAGATGGCCTGCATCTGGGTGCGCAGAACGATGTCATTCATCACTTCGACATTGGGGCCATCCTTAGCCTGTGCCAGCACGCGGTTGAACACGCCGGGCTTGATCACCTGGCCCTTGGCGAAATTCATGCCGATGGTGCGCAGGTAATCGGAGAAGGAGAACAGCTTCTCCTTCGAAGGCGCTTCGTGGATGCGGTAGATCAGCGGTGTGTGGGCCTTCTCCAGGCTTTCGGCGGCACAGACATTGGCCATGATCATCATCTCTTCGATGAGGCGCATGGATTCCAGCCGCTCGCGATAGGCGATGGATTCAATCTTGCCGTCCGTGCCGATCTTGATGCGCCGCTCGGGCAGATCGAGATTGAGCGGGTCGCGCTTGTCACGGGCTTGTGCCAAGGCGAGATAGGCATTCCATAGCGGTTTCAGCACATTCTGTGCTAGCGGCGAGGTGTCCTTGCCGTCGAAGGCATCCTGCGCCTGCTTGTAGGTCAGGCTGGCGGCGGAGCGCATGATAGCGCGCAGGAATTCGTGGCGCTTTTTGTTGCCGTGTTGATCGAAGATCATGCGGACGGCCAAGCAAGGGCGATCCTCGTTCTCCATCAGCGAGCACAGATCGGCGGAAAGCCGTTCCGGTAGCATCGGCACGACGCGGTCCGGGAAGTAGGCGGAGTTGCCGCGCTTGAAAGCTTCGCGATCCAGCGCGGAGCTGGGCGTCACATACTGCGCAACGTCCGCGATGGCGACGATGACGATGTGGCCGCCCTTGTTGCTCGGATCTTCATCGGGACTGGCCCAGACCGCGTCATCATGATCGCGCGCGTCTTCCGGATCGATGGTGAGAAGCGAAAATTTGCGCAGGTCCGTGCGGCCATGCGGATCGGTGGGCTGGGCGCGTTCGGCTTCGTCCAGGGCCTCCTTTGGAAACTCTGTCGGAATGCCGTGCGCGTGGATGGCGATCAGGCTGATGGACTTGGGATCGTCCATGTTGCCGAGGCGTTCGAGCACCTTGGCGCGCAGGGTGCCGGTGGCGCGGCCCGTAAGCGGTTCGCAGAGCACAAGCTCGTTGGGCTTGGCGCCGCCGCGGTCGCGCGGATCGATGATGAATTCGTTACGGGTCTTCCGGTCGACCGGCACGACACGGCCGCCGCGCTCGCCTTCGCGATAGACGCCCAGCACCTTGTGGGCGCTGGCGCCGAGGCGCTTGATGATCGTCGCTTCATAGCCGTCGCGGATTTCGGAAAGGCGGGCGAGGATACGTTCGCCCGCGCCGAGGACGCCGCCGCGTTCGTCGTCCTTGCCGGGAACGACAATGATCTTCGGCGGGGGCTTGTCGCTTTCCCAGCGCTGTGGACGGGCGAGCAATTCGCCGTCGGCATCCTGGCCGGTGATTTCAAGGACGGTGATGTCTGGCAAGCTGCCGGGCTTTTCAAAGGTACGATGGGGGCCGCGCTTCAGCGCGCCCTCGGATTCAAGTTCTTTCAATATCTTCTTCAAATGTATGCGTGCGTTCCCTTTCACGCCGAGCGTGTGGGCAATGTCGCGTTTGGTGGATTGGGGATTCTTGGCGAGGGCTTCGAGAACGCGCGCTTTATCGAGCTGGAATTCGGAACGGTCGGGATGCTTTTTCTTCTTCAACTCAGCCTTCAACTTCTTCCGGTTCCGGCTTTTTCGCCGCCGCTTTTTTCGCCTTCGGTTTGGCCTTCGCCTTCGCCTTTGTATCAGCCACCGGCTTTTCGGCTTTGGCCTTCTTCGCGGGCGCAGTTTTCTTCGGAACCTTCTTTTTCTTCTTGCCGCCGCCATTGGCTTCGCGGTCCGCGATCAATGCCTGCGCGTGCTCTAGTGTGACGCTGTTCGGGTCTTGATCCTTCGGGATGGTGGCATTGGTCGAGCCATCGGTGACGTAAGGCCCGTAACGACCCTTCATCACCTTGATGACGGATTCGCCGTCGGTGCTTTTGCCAAGCTCTTTCAGTGCTTCCGGCGCACCACGCGGACGCGCCTTGGCTTTCTTTTCGGCGAGGAGCGTGACGGCGCGGTTGATGCCGAGCGTGAACACTTCGTCCGGATTATCGAGCGAAGCGTAAGCGCCATTATGCGCCACGTAAGGCCCGAAACGGCCGAAGTTGGTCGTGATCGATTGACCATCTTCAGGATGCTTGCCGATTTCACGCGGCAGGGCGAGCAGCTTCAGCGCCAGTTCGATATTCACATCTGCGAGTTCGGTACCCTTGGGGATGCCGGCGCGCTTGATGTCGTCGCCCGAGCCACGCTGGATATAAGGCCCAAAGCGGCCGCTCTTCAGTTCGATATCTTCGCCGGTTTCCGGATCGTGGCCCAGCACGCGCGGCTGTGCGGCCGCAGCTTCCGCCGCACTCTGACCGAGACGGCGTGTGTAGCGGCATTCCGGATAATTCGAGCAGCCCACGAACGCGCCAAAGCGGCCCAGCTTGAGGCTGAGATCGCCGCTGCCGCAGGTAGGGCATTTGTGTGGATCGCTGCCGTCGGCATTGGGCGGGAAGATGTGCGGACCCATCACCTCGTTGAGGTGATCGATCACATGCGTGATACGCAGATCTTTTGTCTCGCCGATGGCGGCGGAGAAGTCTTTCCAGAAGTCGGTCAGCAGCTTCTTCCAGTCCAGTTCGCCGGCGGAGACTTCGTCCAGTTTCTCTTCCAGATCGGCGGTGAAGCCATATTCCACATAGCGGCGGAAATAGTTCATCAGGAATGTGGTGACGATCCGCCCCTTGTCGTCCGGATAGAAGCGGTTGCGGTCCAGCTTCACATAGCCACGATCGCGCAAGGTCGAGAGGATGGATGCGTAGGTGGACGGGCGGCCAATTCCGAGTTCTTCCAATTTGCGCACGAGGCTGGCTTCGGAATACCGTGGCGGCGGCTCGGTGAAATGCTGTTCCGGCTTCACCTGTTCGATATCGGCCTTCTCGCCGACAGCAACTTTCGGCAGGCGTGCGCCGTCATCATCTTCAGCGGCATCCGCGCCCTTGGCGGGCGCGTCGTCGCGGCTTTCCTGATAGACGGCGAGGAAGCCGTCGAACACGGTGACCGAACCGGTTGCGCGCAGGGTGATCTGCTTGTCGTTGGACACGACATCGACCGTGGTGCGCTCCAGCTCGGCGCTTTCCATCTGGCTGGCGATCGCGCGCTTCCAGATCAGGTCGTAGAGCTTGCGGGCATCTTCCTCGAGCGCGCTGGCGATCTTCTCCGGTGTGCGGTCGAAGCTCGTGGGGCGAATGGCTTCGTGCGCTTCCTGCGCGTTCTTGGCCTTGCTGGTATAGGTGCGCGGCGCTTGCGGCACATAGCGGGTGCCGTATTTCGCGCCGATGGTCTGGCGGGCTTCGGCGATGCCTTCCGGCGCCATACTGATGCCGTCGGTACGCATGTAAGTGATGAGGCCGACCGTCTCGCCGCCGATATCCACGCCTTCGTACAGGCCTTGCGCGATGCGCATGGTGTGCTTGGCGTTGAAGCCCAGCTTGCGCGAAGCCTCCATCTGCAATGACGAGGTGATGAAGGGCGGTGAAGGATTGCGCTTGACCGGCTTGCTCTCCACCGAACCGATGGAGAATTTCTGCGCGTTGATCAGATCGACGGCGCGCCTGGCATCGGCTTCGTTGTTGATGCCGAGCTTTTCGACTTTCTTGCCGTCCAGATAGGTGAGGTGGGCGCCGAATGTGCCGCCCGGCGCGCGGACGTTCGCGTCAATGGACCAGTATTCGACCGGATTGAAGGCTTCGATTTCCTGCTCGCGTTCCACGACAAGGCGTAGCGCGACCGACTGCACGCGGCCGGCTGACCGCGAGCCTGGCAGCTTGCGCCACAGAACTGGAGAGAGCGTGAAGCCGACGAGATAGTCCAGCGCGCGGCGGGCGAGGTAGGCGTCCACAAGCTCGGCGTTGATCTCGCGGGGATGCTGAATGGCTTCCAGCACGGCGGCTTTGGTGATGGCGTTGAACGCCACGCGTTCGATCTTGATGTCCTTGCTCAGCGCCTTCTTCTGCTTGAGCACTTCCAGCACGTGCCAGGAAATGGCTTCGCCTTCGCGGTCCGGGTCGGTGGCGAGGATCAGCTTGTCGGCGCCTTTGACGGCATCGACGATGTCCTTGATGCGCTTCTGGGCCTTGGCGTCCACTTCCCAAGTCATGGAGAAGTTGTCGTCCGGCTTCACGGACCCGTCCTTGGGGGGCAGGTCGCGGATATGGCCGAAGCTCGCCAGCACCTTGTAGCCGGAGCCAAGGTACTTGTTGATCGACTTCACCTTACCGG
>JANWJQ010000100.1 GCA_025451875.1 Rhizomicrobium sp. | reverse complement strand
AGGATCACGCCATGCGGCGTGGCGAGGACGTCGGTGATCTCCACCGGCGAATAGAGCGAAACACCATCGCGGATTGCGCGCCGCAACAAGCCTTGCGTCAGGGCAACCGGATTGGCGGATGCAACACCGGGACTGAAGATCGCCCCGGTGCGATCGATGTCGAAAACTTCGCGCAAACGTTTCGCATCGAGATATTCGCCCGGCAGACCCGCGCGATGCCGCGCCTTCATCTCTTTCTCCAGCCCGCGCGAACCCGTGCTGTCGCCGGCAAGATAGAGTGAATCCGCGCGCCGCAGGCCGCAGCGGACACCCTCACCTTCTACAAGCTTCACAATGGATTGCGTCGCGCGCCATGACCGCCGCCAAGCACGCGCCGCTTTGGACGGGCCGATTTTCTCGGAGAGTTCGGTCAGCGGCGTGTCGATTTCAAATTGCAGCATTGCGGTCGACGCCATGGTGCTTCCATGCGCCGGTGCACGCCGGTCCACCACCACGACATTGTCGAACCGTTTCGCCAGCGCATGCGCCATGAATGCCCCACTGACGCCAGCGCCGACGATCACCACATCGGCGCGGATCGAGTCTTTGAGGAGATGCGCGTGCGCCTTCGCCGAATCCGCCCAAACGGATCTGCCGCTGTGAAGCTTTTTTTCAACGGTGGCTGACTCGGAATTGATCGGCATGGCGGGTGTAAACGCACGAAGGCGCAACCCGTTTCATCGGGCCGCGCCTTACGCGTATGATTGTTGGGAAACGCCTACCAGTCGCGCTTCACATTGTAATAGTCGTAGGACTTCTCGCGGATGTCGCCGAAGGCGCCATCGCTCTTGGTCAGATCGGAAAGGTCGTAGGCCGGCGCCTTCTTGATCATGTCTTCGGACATCGGGACGACATAGCCGCCCTTGTCCGGCGAATAGTCGAGCATCGACCAAGGAACCGGCGCGTATTTCTCGCCGATGCCAAGCAACCCGCCGAAGCCCAGGGCCGCGAACATGATGCTGTCTGACTGCTTGTCGAGGACCACGTCCTCCACATGGCCGATCTTGTCACCCTTGGTGTTGTAGACGTTTGTGCCTTTTACTTTCGAGGCCAGAATCGCCCTTGTGTGACCGGTCGAAGTTGTCATTGCGCTCTCCTGTGTGAATTCAGGGACTTAACGGAGCGGCCATCGGCTTCGTTCCAGTTTCATGCTCAAAAGAAATTCCGTATAAGGGAACAATGAACGCACCGACTTCCGAACCGCTTGTTCTCGCTTCACGCGACAACCATGTGTTGAAACTCACGCTCAACCGCGCGAATGCGCGCAATGCGCTCAGCACCGGATTGATGGGCGCGCTGCAATTCGCGCTCGACGATGCGGCCAAAGCCGCTGACGTTCGCGTCATCATTCTGGCGGCGAACGGCCCGGCCTTCTCCTCCGGCCACGATCTGAAAGAGATGACGGCGCAACGGTTGCAGGCGGACAAAGGCCGCGCCGCCTTCGCCGGCGTCTTCGCGCAATGTTCCAAACTGATGCAGACCATCGTGCGCCACCCCAAACCCGTGATCGCTCAGGTGCAGGGCATTGCGACGGCCGCGGGTTGCCAGTTGGTCGCAAGCTGCGATCTGGCGGTCGCCTCCGCGGACGCGAAATTCGCTACGCCGGGCGTAAACATAGGCCTGTTCTGCTCCACGCCCATGGTGGCGCTGTCGCGTAATGTTTCGCGCAAGCAGGCGATGGAGATGCTCCTGACGGGCGACATGATCTCCGCCGAAGAGGCGCATCGGTTCGGCCTCGTCAATCGTATTGCGCGCCCGGACGCGCTCGAAGCCGATACGATGAAGCTGGCGCAGCAGATCGCCGCCAAGCCCCGCGCCACGGTGAAGATCGGCAAGGAAGCTTTTTACAATCAGCTCGAGATGGGACTTTCCCATGCCTACGACTACGCGTCGAAGGTGATGACCGAAAACATGCTTCACGCCGAAGCGAATGAAGGCATCGGCGCCTTTGTCGAAAAACGCGATCCGAAATGGCCTGAATGATGCCCACCTATTCCGACGATTACATCAAATCCATTCTGCGCTCGTCCAAGGTCATCGCCATGGTCGGCGCCAGCGGCAATGAGATGCGGCCGAGCTACTTCGCGATGAAGTATCTGCTCGACAAGGGCTTTAAGGTCATCCCGGTCAATCCCACCATGATCGGCAAGACGATCCTCGGACAGACCGCTTACGGCGCGTTGAAAGACGTGCCCGCGCCGGTGGACATCGTGGACATCTTCCGCGCCTCCGATGCCGCGCCCGGCATCGTGAAGGAGGCGCTGGCGGAGAAAGACCGCTTCGGACTCAAGACCATCTGGATGCAACTTGGCGTCATCAGCGAAGAAGCCGCCGCCATGGCGCAGGAAGCCGGGCTGAACGTCGTGATGGATCGTTGCCCGAAGATCGAATATGGCCGCCTCTCCGGCGAGATCAGCTGGCTCGGCGTGAACCGCCGCACCATCGACAACCGCAAGCCGGCATTGTTTTCCAAAGGCGGCGCGCTCAAACGCGGTTGAAATCGGTTCACCGTCTTCCCAACTGTCCTTTAGACATGTGGGAGCCTTCGTCATGAAACATACGATTATCGCCGCCGTGGCCGCGTGCTTTGCGCTGAGCAGCATCCCGGCCGCCGAAGCCGGGGGCTGTCTGAAAGGCGCCGTCGTCGGCGGCGTGGCCGGACATTACATGCACCATCACGCCATTCTTGGCGCCGTGGCCGGCTGCGCGATCGGACACCACATGGCTGTGAAAAAAGAGCAGGAAGAAAGAGCGCGGCACGATCAGTGGCAGCGCGATCACCAGCAGCAAAATAGCCATCACGCGATTTGATCACGCCCAGTCCGATCCCGCCACGCGCCCGGGCGCTTCAGCAACGAGAATAACGCGTCTTTGATCCTTTCATTTGGCCGGTGCCACATATTGGAAGGGTCGTTATTGAAGAGGATGTTCATGCAGGCATTGGCCTCGAACAACGTCATCTCTCCATCTTCGGGAACATGGCAGTCGATGCCGTAATAATCCAGATCGAGACGCCGGGTTATTTCCTTGACGATAGGCGCCACGCGCGGCCCCAGCGTGCTGTCGAAACCTTCCAGCATCTGCGCTTCTTCCTCTTCCGTGCCTGCGCCGCGCCGCTTGGAATGAAGCAACCAGCTATCGCCCACGAGCAGGTGCCGCAGAAAAAAACGATCTCCGACGACCACGATGCGAAACTGCCGATAGCGCCCGTCGGCGCTGACGAAGTCATGAAAAGCCGTCAGATAGATCGCTTTGCCATGCGCGTTGAGTTTACACAGCGTCGGCAATTCCTCGCGCGAATCGATCTTGAGAAGACTGACGCCCCCGTGATCGCCGGCAACACGAGCCAGGACCGGGTACTGCAATCCCGCTGCCGCGATTTCTTCATGCAACGCCGCGGTATCGTCCAGTGTAAGGCGCAGCGTCTGCGGCACATGCAAGCCGTCGATGCCGGACAGTTTTTGGGCAACGGAGAGCCGGTCCGTTGCCAGGATAGCGCGCGGATGATTGAAACAGGCGCGCCCGCTTTCCGCGACCGCCGCGGCCAATTTTTCCAGCGAACGTCCACAGCGATCCGGATCGGCAATCTGGTTCAGAATGGGCCCAGGCTCGAACCGCACCGGCACCGACGGCGCGGGATCTATGTTGACGATTTTCGCGGCGAAACCCTGTTTGGGGAAATAGGACGATATATTCGCTGTGCCATCCGTGGTGACCCGGAGCAGGTTCGACACAGGATCGACCGCCACGCGACCGGCACGATCATCCGGAATACCCACAACGACGTTCAAACGCTGCGCAGACATGGCGGCGGCCGACATCGTCAAATTTCCCCCGCTATCGGATGTAATATGGCGCGGAAAACATCCTGCACCGCCGCAAGAGAAATGTTACATAAGCCGCCGATGTTGGCTACTGCTCACAAGGATCGGACATGAACGAATACGGTTTCAACACGCTGGCCGTTCACGCGGGCGCCCAGCCGGATCCCGCCACCGGCGCGCGCGCTACGCCGATCTACCAGACCACGGCGTTTGCGTTCGAGAACGCGGATCATGCGGCGGCGCTGTTCAATCTGCAGGTCTTCGGCAACATCTATTCCCGCATCATGAATCCCACCAACGCGGTGTTGGAAGAGCGCATCGCCGCGCTGGAGAACGGCCGCACGGGCCTTGCCGTGGCTTCGGGACACGCCGCGCAGCTGATTGCGTTCCACACGCTGATGAGTCCGGGCGACAACATCGTTGCCGCGCGCCAGCTCTATGGCGGCTCGATCAACCAGCTCACGCAGGGCTTCGCGAAGTTCGACTGGCACACCAATTTCGCCGACGCCCGCGATCCGGACACTTTCAAGAAAGCGATCAACGAGCGGACGAAGGCTGTTTTCATCGAGAGCATCGCCAATCCCGGCGGCATCATCACGGACATCGAGGCCATCGCGGCCATCGCGCATGAGGCGGGCGTGCCGCTGATCGTCGACAACACCCTGGCCTCGCCCTACCTCATCCAGCCGATCGAATGGGGCGCCGATATCGTGCTGCATTCCGGCACGAAATTCCTTGGCGGCCACGGCAATTCCATGTGCGGCCTGATCGTGGACAGCGGCAAGTTCGATTGGGGCAGCGGCAAATATCCGACACTCTCGGAGCCCTGCCCGTCCTATCACGGCATGCGATTGTGGGAGACGTTCGGCGATCTCGCCTATGCCACGGCCTGCCGCGTGCTGGGCCTGCGCGACCTTGGCCCCGCACTGTCGCCGTTCAATGCCTTCATGATCATCAACGGCATCGAAACCCTGCCGCTGCGCATGCAGAAACATTGCGACAATGCGTTGCAGATCGCGCGCTGGCTGAAGCAGAATCCGAACGTCGCCTGGGTGAACTACGCCGGTCTCGAAGACAATGACTGCTACAATCTGCACCGCACCTATTGCCCCAAGGGTGCGGGCGCCGTGTTCACCTTCGGCGTGAAAGGCGGCTTCGAAGCGGGCGTCAATATTGTGAACAATGTCCGGATCATCAGCCATCTGGCGAATATCGGCGACACGCGCAGCCTGATCATCCACCCGGCATCCACCACGCATCGGCAGTTGAACGACGAAGACCGCGCAAAGGCAGGCGCGGGCAACGACGTGATCCGCCTGTCCATCGGCATCGAGAATGCCGAGGACATCATCAAGGATCTCGATCAGGCGATGAACGCCACCTGATTGCGCAGCTCATAGGCATGCCATAACGCCGACGCGAGCAACGCGACGGCGGTGAACTGGTGCGCCGCTGCGAGTGCTTCCGGCACCTGGTGCAGCAGCGTCAGGATACCGAGCACGATCTGCAGCCCGGTGACGCCAAGCACCAGATCGCCGCTGGTGCGCGCCATGCCTGCCAGCTTCGCGCGTCTGCCACGCAGCCATAATGCGAAAGCGCTGATCGCAACGAGATAGGCCACCATGCGGTGATCGAATTGTGCGAGGCCGGCGTTCTCCGTGAAGTTGATCCACCATGGCTTGAAGAAAAACGCGCCTTCGGGCGCAAAGCGCCCATCCATGCTCGGCCAGGTATTGTAGACGAGACCGGCATGCAGCCCCGCCACGATGGCGCCGAGCAGCATCTGGAAATAGACAAGCCCCACAAACGCCAGCGCCCATTTCGCGAAGGGCGCGGCCGCATTCACGATCTTCGGGCGCAGATATTCGAACGCCGTCCACAGGATCGCGCCGAATAGGATCAGCGCCGTGCCGAGATGAATCGCCAAACGGTATTGCGAAACCGAGACACGGACTTCAAGCCCGCTCTCCACCATCCACCATCCGATGAAGCCCTGAAGCCCGCCGAGCAGGAACAGGACGATCATGCGCGGAATTTCCTTCCGCGTGATTGCACCGCGCCATGCGAACCAGACAAACGGCAGGAAGAACACCACGCCGAGCAATCGCCCCAGCAAACGGTGCGACCATTCCCACCAGAAGATTCCCTTGAAGCCTTCCAGCGTCATGCCCGCGTTCTCGCGCGTGTATTGCGGGATCTGCTGGTATTTGTGGAAGGCATCGGTCCAGTCCGCGTGATTGAGCGGCGGGATCGCACCCATGATGGGATCCCATTGCGTGATGGAAAGCCCGGAGCCTGTCAGCCGCGTCAGCCCGCCAACCACCACCATGCACGCGATAATCGCGGCCACGGCGAGGAGCCAGATGCCGACCGCGCGGCGGCTTTCGAAAGAGGCAAGGTTCATCTGCCCCGTTTAGTCTGCCCGCCCCACAAAATCCATGCGGCGCAGCGGCGGCATTTGGCGGCTTGTCTCATTCCCCTGCCCGTCGCATCTTCGTGGCCCGGCCCCGGAAGGAAACTATGTCCCCCCGTTCCAAGAAATTCATCGGCGCGATTGTCATGTTGGTCTGGATTCCGGTCTATGCGCTGGTCGCCATGATCTTTGCGCTCAAGATATTGCCGCATGCGAACGGGCTGGTATCCTTTCTCTATTACGCCATCGCCGGGACGATCTGGATCATTCCCATCGGCCTGATGCTGCCCTGGATGAATCGCGAGCCTACCAAAGCAAAGTAGCCCCGGCGGCTTTCGCGCACCGAGGCCACTCGCCAGGAGTTTGAAAGAGCTTAGTGGCCCATGCTGTTGTTCGGGCTACTCATGTTGTTCGTCGCAGCCGGCTTGTCGCAATTCTTCGGCTTGGCAGCCATCGCGTTGCCGCTCGACATGGAATTGCCGGACGACATGCTGTTGCCGGACATCGTGTTGCCCGACATCGTATTCGCCGCGGCCTTGGTGCAGTTGTGCGTCGTGCTCATGGCGTTGTGGCTGCTCATGGCGTTGCCGCTCGACATGGAATTGCCGCTGGACATCGAATTGCCCTGCGCGAAAGCCTGGCCGCCCATCAGCATCGCTGCGGCCGCCGTAACAATAAGAATGCGAGACATGGAATCCTCCGAGGATGCGCTTACCGCAAGTGCGAAGGACCGCACTCGCGCCGGGAGCAACCACTCCCCAAGCGCGTGTTCGCGGGTACTACGCCCCGCAAAGGCGTTTCGTTACAGGCAAAATCCCGTGATCGCGATTATTTCTCTGACAATGCGTCAGTGACGACCTTTCCATCCATGGGCTGTCCCGGCTTCAGGCCAATCAGTGACATGACCGTGGGTTCGATATCCACCATATCCAGCCGCTTCACTTCATGGCCCTTCGCAATGCCCGCGCCCCACGCGTAGAAGATGCCGTGCATCTGCACAATGCGTGGGTCAAAGCCATGCGTTGCCTTCAGCCCGCCGGTGAACGGCGTAAATATTGGCGGCCAGATGTGATTGACGCCCAGCGCGAGGGCCCAGCTGGGGAACACGGTGTCGTCCACCACCCAATAGGGCGGATGCGCCAGCACCATCAGATCGCCGAGCCGTGGCCCCGTGCCCAGATGCGCGAAGGACGGATAGTGCCCCGTCTTGTAAACATCGAAGGCATATTTGTAAGCGCCCAGCGCCTTCGCGACGCGATCCGCGCTTTCCCCCTTGTCGAGATAAAGGAATGCCGTCGCGCCATCGGCAGCGACATGGCCTTTGATGTCATACATGTTCATCAGCCGGGTCATGTTCACCATCGGCCCGACATCGATCATGCCGTGATCGGTACCGATGACGAGCGTGGCTTCACGGCCCGGTGGCAATTTACGGATCGCATCCATCAGCTTGCCGACATAGGCGTCCGATTGGCGCACCGCTGCGATCGTCTCGGGCGACGTCACGCCATGATAGTGCGCGTGCTCGTCCGGCCCTTCCATATAGAGCGCGATCAGATGCGGATGGTTCGCACTGGTGTCCTGCAATTCCTTGATGCCCTGCGCGATCACCCAATCGTCGGAGGGACGCATCGTGTAAGGCACGATGGGATTGGCGAATGCCGCGAGCATCCCCTTCTTGCCGGACCAGCGGCCTGCCCAATTATAAACCGCCGCGCTCACGCCCTGCTGCTTTGCGGCCTCCCACATGGACTGGCATCCGGTGTGCCAGTCGGCATCGCTTTCATCCGGAGTCGAGTTGTGACCGAACCGGCCAAGCTTCGGATCGTAAAAGGTGTTGGACACCACGCCGTGGTGTTCCGGCCAGCATCCGGTTGCGAAGCTTGTGTGGTTGGCGAGCGACAGGGATGGAAACACCGGCACCAGATGGCGCGACCACACGCCTTCGCGTTTGATTTCGTCGAAATGCGGTGTGATCTTCGCGGCGTCCATCATCGCGGGCGAAAAGCCGTCGAATAGCACGACCACAACCGTGCGGTCCGCCGCCGATGCCGGGAGCGCGAAAATGCCCGAAAAAAGAAGAATTGCCGCGCCAAACGCGCGCTGAACCAGACTCATATTTCGCCCTCCCCGGCTGAAACAGGATTAGAAATCCCCCCGAAATAAAGTCAATCTGCACGCGGAGCATGGAGGAATTGTCATGGCCAACCGCCAATGGATTTACGCCAGAAAGCCCAATGCCGAAGTCGGCCCGGAGAATTTCGACCTGCGCGACGTGCCCATGCCGCAACCCGGCGCGGATGAGGTGCTGGTGCGGTCCACTTATCTGTCGCTCGATCCGGCCAGCCGCGCATGGATGCAGGGCGCGACCTATCGCTCCGCGCTCAATCCGGGCGATGTAATGGCCGGTTGGGGATTGGGTGAAGTGGTGAAGTCCAACTCCGACAAGTTTGTGCCGGGCGATCTCGTCAGTGGGGAATTTGGCTGGCAGGAATATTCCGCGTCCCCGACGCGTGCGCTGACCAAACACGACAAGGCGCACAAGCCTGAACATATTCTGGGTGTGCTGGGCATCACCGGCCTCACCGCCTATTTCGGATTGCTCGATGTCGGCCATCCGCGCGCCGGCGAAACGGTGTTGGTGTCCGGCGCGGCGGGCGCGGTCGGCTCCATCGTCGGCCAGCTTGCCAAGATCGCGGGCTGCCGCGTTGTCGGCACCACGCGCGGCGACAAGGTAAAATGGGTGGTGGACGATCTCGGCTTCGATGCCTGCATCGATTACACCGCCGACAATCTCGACAAGGCGTTGAAAGCGCAATGCCCAAACGGCATCGACGTCTATTTCGACAACACTGGCGGCGATGTGCTCATCGCCGCGCTGCGCCGCATGAATCTGTTCGGCCGTGTGGTCTGCTGTGGCGCCGTCTCGCAATACAACACGGCCACGCCTTCGCCCGGCCCTGCCGGCGTGCCGGGATTCCTCGTCACCAAGCGCATCCGCATGGAAGGTTTCGTGGTGATGGATTTCTACAATCGCAAAGCACAAGCCGAAGCGGCGCTGGCGCGTCTGCTGGAACAGGGAAAACTGAAAGCGCCTGTCGATGTCGTTGAAGGTTTCGAGAAGATGCCCTCGGCGCTCGCGGGCATGTTCGCGGGCAAGAACAAGGGCAAGCTGATGGTGAAACTGTGAGCGTCACCGACAACGAAGTCAAAAGCCGTTTCGAGCTGGAAGAGAATGGTGAACTTGCTTTCGCCACTTACCGCCGCAACGGCGATGTTTTCACCATTCCGCATGTCGAGGCGGCGATAGCGTTGCGCGGAAAAGGCGCGGCCGGACGGCTGATGGATGGTCTGGCCGCCATCGCGCGTGCGCAGCATTACAAGATAAGGCCCACCTGTCCTTACGCCGTCGCCTGGTTCAAGCGCCATCCCGAACAGAACGATTTGCTCGCCTAGACCGCCTTGCGTTTTCGCGGCTCTTCCACCCGCGTGAGCATGAGGACGAGCGCGAGCATCAGAAATACCATCGCGACGCCGAACACCGCTTCATAGCCGAACCCGGCGGCGATCAATCCGCCGACCAGCGGTCCCAACGCCGCCATCGCGCTTTCTGCCGAATTGGAAAGCGCCAGACGCATCGCCATATCGTCGCGATGACCGAACTCGAACACGATGTTCTGTGCGCTCATCTGGTAGCCGGAATTGGCGGCTCCCAATCCAAAGAAAGCGACGAAGAAGAGCGGCAATGTGTGAACGCTCATCAGGAGCCCGATGGCCACGATCCAGATGCCAAGCGCACCGACGAAAGACGAGCGGAAGCCGGACCGATCCGCCAGATGGCCCCACGCCAGATTGGTGACGGTGTCGGCAATAAGATAGGCGAAAGACAATAGACCGATTGTCTGCCCGTTCATCGAAACGGTGTGCGCCGCGTAGATGATGTAGAACGGCGACGCCATGCGCCCGGAAATCGCGAACGTGCGCGCGATCATGAATTCACGGAAGCCCTTGTCGTTGCGCAGCAGATCGGGAAATTCGCGCAAGCGATCCTTCATCCGCATGCGCGGCCGCAAGGTCGGCAGTTCCGGCTCCTTCATCAATATGCGGATCGCAGTGAGGCCGAGGCTCGTCAGCACAAAGGCTGTGAGAAACGTCACGCCATAGCCGTTGCCCCACAGATTGGGTCCGATGAAATAGCGGCCCGCGAAATAGGACAGCAGCGCGGCAATCAAGCCGCCAACCATGTTGCGCCAGCCTTGCAGGCGGCCGCGCCGCGCGATGGGAATGACCTTCGCCAGCAGATATTGAAACGCCACGCCCTGCCAGCCGGAGAACAATCCGAGCAGAAACAGGAACGCCATCACGACGATAAGCAGCGGCTGCCCGCTCAGAAACCATCCGGCAAGCGCCATGCCCAGAATCTGCACGCGCATCAGCGCGCCCAGCACCATGGTGACGGGCAGGACGTATTTGCGATGCTCGATCGCGGTGGCGCCCGCGATGGGTGAAATCGTGCCGCCCAATTGCTGAAGCGCGAGGCCAAGGCCGGTCAGAACGTCCGAACCGGACAGCAAATGAAGATAGGCCGGCACAAAGGTCGGCGCGTTGACCAGCCGAAAGCCCGTCAGCCCCAGCGTGCCATGGGTGAAATGCCCGGCAAAATTGCGGCGCAGGTTCGCCCACACGAAGCCTTTATAGGCCAGTTCGCGTTCTTCCGCGCTTTCTGCTCCGGCGTAGATATCGTCCAAGCCTGATCGGCCGGATAGCGCATGCGCGCTCCGGCCCCTCCCCGATGTCTGCCCCGTTTCTATCAGATTCGTGACGCTGTTTTCGCATCGCCAACAAGCGCCTATGATCTTTCCGCAGCGGAGTCGCGCGCGGGAGAGCCTCTATGACCGATACCGGATTGCCTCTGAAAGCCGAGCACACCTTCGAAGCGCATTGGCGCATGTTTTTCTTCGAAGGCGTGGTGCTCGTCGTGCTGGGTATCATCGCGCTTATTCTTCCCCCGCTGGCCAGCATCGCGGTCGCCATTCTCTTCGGCTGGGTGTTGTTCGCAGGCGGTGTTGTCGGTCTCATAACTACGCTGGCCGGCCGTCATGCGCCGGGCTTCTGGTGGTCGATATTGTCTTCGCTCGTTGCCATCGTAGCCGGCGTCCTTTTGTTCGGATGGCCCGCCGGCGGCGCGCTGTCGCTTACGGTGATCCTCACCGGCTTCCTCGCCGCGGACGGAATCCTCACCATCATGCTCTCGCTCGAATATCGCCGCGCACTGCATGGCCGCTGGATGTGGCTGATGGTGAACGGCGTGATCGATCTTTTCCTCGCCGCGCTCATTTTCATCGGCCTGCCCGCTTCCGCGGCATGGGCGATTGGAATCATCGTAGGCGTGGATATGTTGTTCGGTGGATCGTCGCTGATCGCGATGTCTCTGGCGGCACGCAACGCGAGCGGGTGAGCGGACAAACGCGCAAACTCAAAATCGGTTCCCCGCCTCCGCAAATTTCGCGTGTTCGTTAAAGGAACAACAGGTTGGAACGCGCCTGCGCCGGTTGCCGTATTGATAGAGAAGATATCAAGGGTTGACGGCGTGCCTGTCGCGTGGTCATGCAGTTTATGGCGTTTATCACCTCACCCCAGCGTGCCGATCGCGCTCCGGCGCCGGATCCTCGCTGGGCGCTGTTCCTCGACATAGACGGAACATTGCTGGATATCGCCGCCACGCCGGATGCCGTGCGCGTGCCGGACACGCTCACGCACAGCCTGCTGCAGGCGAGCACGTGGCTGGGCGGCGCATTGGCTGTGGTGAGCGGGCGGCCTTTCCGGCAAATCGACAGACTGTTTTCGCCGTTGCGACTGCCAGGCGGGGCCGCGCATGGCGCCTGTATCCGCATGCCAAACGGAACGATGGAAGAAGCCAGCGATGCGCTTGCGGTACCCGGCGCTTGGCGGACACTGCTGAACAACGCCGTCCAGATGTGGCCCGGCGTGGTGGTGGAAGACAAACATCATTGCGTGGCAGTTCATTACCGAACGGTCCCCGAACACAAGGAAGATGTCGAGGAGTTGGTCACGCGTCTTGCAGCGCAGGATCAGGACAATTTTGAAGCCCTGCCTGCGCGCATGGCATTTGAGATCCGCAATCGCGCGCTCACCAAGGCTGTTGTCGTGCGCAGCCTGATGCGGCACGCGCCGTTCAAGGGCCGTATCCCCGTTTTCGTCGGCGACGATGTGACCGACCATGACGGCTTTCGTGCCGCCGAGGAAAAAGGCGGCATCGCGCTCGATGTCGGCGTTGCATTCGACGGCCAGCCGGCCGCCGTGCGCGAATGGCTTGAACGCTTCCGCGACGAAACGGGTTGATCATGGCACAACTGGATCTCTCCCCGATAGGAAACTGCGCCGTGTCGAGTCTCATCGACACCCATGGCGTCCACAAATGGTTCTGCTTCCCGCGGCTGGACGGCGATCCGGTGTTCAATGCGTTGGTCAACGGTGACAATCCGGAAGCCGGTTTCATGGACATTCTTGTCGAGAACCTGGCAACGACGAACCAGTCCTACATCCGCAATACCGCCATCCTCGAAACCATCTACGAGACGAAATCGGGCGAGACACTGCGCGTGCTCGATTTCGCGCCACGCTTCCTCTTGTTCGAACGCAATTTCCGCCCGCCGGAAATCGTGCGCCGCATCGAGCCCATCGTCGGCCAGCCGCGCATCAAGGTGCGCATCCGCCCGACCTTCGATTACGGCAAGACAAAGCCGCACGTCAGCATCGGCAGCAACCATCTGCGCTTCATCGGCGATGACCGCATCCTGCGCGTGACCTCGGACCTTGGCCCGAGCTTTATCCAGGACGAAGCGGCTTTCCTTCTCGACAAGCCGGTGAATCTTTTCGTGGGCACGGACGAGAGCCTGTCGCAGAACCCGGACAGCCTCGCCCAGAAATTCCTGCATGAGACGACGAATTACTGGCAGGAATGGTCGCGCAAGCTCGCCATTCCGTTCGAATGGCAGAAGGCGGTGATCCGCGCCGCCATCACGCTCAAGCTTTGCAGCTACGAGGAAACCGGCGCCATCGTTGCGGCGCTCACGACCTCCATCCCGGAAGCGCCGAACACCGCGCGCAACTGGGACTATCGCTATTGCTGGATGCGCGATGCCTATTTCACCGTGAACACGCTCAACCAGCTGGGCGTCACGCGCACCATGGAGCATTTCGTGCGCTTCCTGGTGAACACGGTGCTGAACGAGAAGGCAGCCGATCTCAACCCGCTCTATCCCATCGTCACCAGCACCGATCTGACCGAGGTGACTGCTACGGCGCTTGCCGGATTTCGCGGCATGGGGCCGGTGCGCGTGGGCAATGGGGCGGCAACGCAGAAACAGACCGATGTGTTCGGCTCCGTCATCCTGTCGGCCGCGCAGCTTTTCTGGGACGAGCGCGTCAACCTCACGGGCGGTCTCGATCTCTACAAGCGCCTCAAGCCCGTGGGCGAGGCGGCGCTCGCTGTCGCGCTGGAGCCGGATTCCGGCGTGTGGGAATTCCGCGGCCGCACGCGGGTTCACACCTATTCCGTCGCCATGTGCTGGGCGGCCGCGCATCGCATGGGCCTCATCGCCCAGCGCGTCGGTGAGGACAAAGACGCTGCCGACTGGAAAGCGAAGGCCGTTACGTTGCGCGACACCATTCTCGAGAAATCCGTCACCAAGGACGGCTGGATCTCCGGTGCATTTGGCGAGGAGATGGTGGACGCATCCTCGCTCCTGCTGCCGCAGCTCGGATTACTGGATGCCAAGGACGAGCGCTTCCTGAAAACGCTCGAAGTGGTCGAGAAGCGTTTGCTGCGCAATGGCTTTCTGCTGCGTTATGATGAGCCGGATGATTTCGGCTTGCCCGAAACCTCCTTCATCATCTGCACTTTCTGGTACATCGACTCCCTCGCCGCCGTCGGCCGCGTCGAAGAAGCGCGCGCGCTTTACGAGAACCTTCTGTCGCGCCGCAACGCTGCGGGGCTCCTCTCCGAAGACCTGCATCCGCAGACCGGCGAATTGTGGGGCAACTTCCCGCAAGCCTATTCGCTGGTCGGCCTCATCCTGTCCGCTTACCGGCTCAGCCGCACATGGGAACAGGGGCTATGGCACGCCTCGTAGTCGTATCGAACCGTGTTCCGCTGCCCGGCCAGGGCCAGCGCGCGGGCGGTTTGGCCATCGTCCTGCAGGACGTGATGGATTCTGTCGGGCTGTGGTTCGGCTGGAGCGGCAACACCACGCCGGAAGGCGGCAATACGGTGCAGACGGTCACCCATCGCAACACAGAATACGCCACCATTGATCTGTCCGAAGACGAATATCAGAAATTCTATATCGGCTATGCCAACAGCTCGCTCTGGCCGCTGCTGCACTTCCGCCAGGGCCTGCTCGAATTCCGCCGCGAGGATCTGGAAGGCTACCGCGCCGTCAACCAGCTCTATTCGAAATCCCTGCAACCGCTCTTGCAGCCGGACGATCTCATCTGGGTCCACGACTACCATCTCATCCCGATGGGCGGGCAATTGCGCCGTCTGGGCGTGCGCAATCGCGTCGGTTTCTATCTCCATATTCCCTTCGTTCCGCACAGCGTCTTCAGCGCATTGCCGCAAGGCGACCGCCTGCTGCAGGACATGTGCGAATACGACGTCGTTGGGTTTCAAACTGAAGAACATCGCGCCGATTTTCTGGACACGGTGCGTCAGACTCTCGGTCATGACATCACCGGCGACGGTGTGATCCATGTGCCCGGCCGCCCGGTGCAAACCATCGTCGCGCCGGTTGGCATCGACGGCCTCGCCTTCGGGCGGCAGGCCGAGCGCGCGGCCAGGAGCAAGAACAACAAGCGGCTGATGGACAGCCTCAACCATCGTCATCTGATGATCGGCGTGGACCGCCTGGATTATTCCAAAGGGCTGCCCAATCGCTTTGAGGCGTTCAATCGCCTGCTCACGCGCTTTCCCGAGCACAGCCAGCATGTCAGCTATCTTCAGGTCGCGGTGCCGTCGCGCGAGGAAGTCACCGAATACGCGCAGCTGCGGCCGATCCTCAACCGCATGGCCGGCGACATCAACGGCCGTCATGGCACATTCGACTGGGTGCCGCTGCGCTATATGAGCCAAGGCGTATCGCGCAGCACGCTGGCGGGATTTCACCGCGTCTCGCGCGTGGGCCTGGTGACGCCGCTGCGCGACGGCATGAACCTCGTCGCCCATGAATATGTCGCCGCGCAGAACCCGGAAGATCCGGGTGTGCTGGTGCTTTCGCGTTTCGCGGGCGCTGCCAGTTATTTGCAGGATGCGCTGATCGTCAATCCGAACGATCCGGACGAAATCGCCGAAGCGATGCACACGGCGTTCACCATGCCGTTGCAGGAACGCAGGCTGCGCCACGCGCGTTTGTTCGAGAGCGTATTGCGATTGACGGCAAGATCGTATTGCAACACGTTCCTGAACGCGCTTTCCAACAAACCGGGGGGATAAAAGGTGTTTGATGATCCTCCACGACCTCGGTAAGTTCGCCGGCTATATTCCCGACTGGCTGATCGGCATCGTTCTGCTGTTCACAACCGCCGCGCTTGCGCTGGCGGTGTTCCAATTGGTGCGCACAATGCTGCGCCGATTTCTGGAAGCGCGCCATCCAATCCTCCACACCCTCATGCAGCGCGCAGAGTCGTTGCTACGCTTTGCGGTTGTGCTGCTGGCCGTGACTTTGATCGTGCCCGCGCTGCCCTTCGGCACGAACACGTCGGAAACCCTGCACCGCATCCTGATCGCATCGTTCGTGATCCTGCTGGGCTGGATTGCCATCGAGGCAAGCAACCTCGCGGCGGACCGCTATATGCGCCGTTTCCGTCTCGATGCGGACGACAACCTTCTCGCGCGCAAAGCCGTCACCCAGATGCATGTTCTCAAGCGCACCGCCAGCGTCGTGATCGGCTTTCTAACGCTCGGCTTCGCGCTGATGACCTTCGACGCCGTGCGCGAATATGGCGTCAGCATATTCGCGTCCGCGGGCGTGGCCGGCATTGCGCTCGGCCTCGCCGCCAAGCCGCTGCTCGGCAATCTCATCGCCGGTGTGCAGATCGCCATTACCCAGCCTATCCGGATTGACGACGCGGTGATCATCAATGGCGAGTTCGGCCGCATCGAGGAGTTCACCTCGACCTATGTCGTCGTGAAGCTGTGGGACTGGCGGCGCATGATCGTGCCGCTGGGCTATTTCCTGGAAAATCCTTTCCAGAACTGGACGCGCACATCCGCCGCCATTCTGGGCACGGTATTCTTCCATCTGGATTACAGCGCGCCCATCGCCGTGCTGCGCGCCAAGCTGGAGGAATTCGCCAAGGAATCGCCGAACTGGAACGGCGATGTCGTAAACATGCAGGTGACGGACTCGACCGAGCGCACCATTCAGGTGCGTGTTCTGCTCAGCGCCCGCAACGCGTCGCTATCTTCCAATCTGCAATCGGAGATCCGCGAAAAGATGCTGGCCTTCCTGCAGGAAGAACACCCTTACGCACTGCCGCGCATGCGCGCGGAAATCGCCGGCAATACAATCGCCACCTTGTCCAATGGAGGCGCCAAAGCCACCCGTTCGCGTCCTGGCAAAGGGCATTAAGAGCGAAAGCGGGCCTTCGCGTTGCCCGCATTATAGGGTGGCAGGTTCAAATCCGGTTTGGCCGGTTCGTTGCGAAATTTGATCGCGGGTCCAATATGGCTGTTGCCCGCACCGTCCTTCAGCAACATGCCGCGCGCCTGCGTGTGGGGATCGTCGAACGCGTCCTTCAGATTGCGCACCGGCGCCCAGCATAGGTCGAGGGGTGCGAGAAACGCCTCCCACTCGGCGCGTGTCTTCGACCGGAAGGTTTCCGTGAAATAGGCGATCAGCGGCGCCTGCGACGGGCCGGGCTCGCCTTTCGCAAGATCGAGAAAATCGGGACGGCCCAACGCGCGCAGCAAATTCTCGCAGAACTTCGCTTCCGATCCGGCTAGCACGATGGTTTGGCCGTCTTTCGTCTCATAAATGCGGTTCATCGCCTGACCGCCATAATTGCGCATCGCATGGGGAACCGGCGCGCGATGTTCGGCGAACACCGTGCCGGTGATGTTGGGCGTCCAGGCGAGCAGGCTGTCATACATCGCGATATCGATGTAGTCGCCTTTCCCCGTCTTTTCGCGCGCCAGCAGCGCCATCAGAATCGCAGACAATGCAGTGAGCGAGGACGCGAGGTCCGCCGCAACGAGATTGGGCATGTTCGGCTTGTCGTCGGAAAGCCCACGCGACAGATCCAGGGTGCCCGCCAGCGCCTGCACGCCAAGATCGTGCGAAGGCTTGTCGCGCAGCGGCCCCTCCTGGCCGAATGCGCTGATCGAGCAATAGACGATGCGCGGATTGATGGCGGCAACGGCGTCATAGCCAACGCCCAGGCGCTTCACGACACCGGGCCGAAACGCCTCCACGATCACGTCAGCCCCAGCCGCAAGTTCAAGAAACGCCGCTTTATCGCCCCCATCCTTCAGATCGAGCACAATACTTTGCTTGCCGCGGGCGATGTTACGGAACCAGACCGCGGTGCCATCCGGCATGCGCGCACCCATCGCGCGCACAGGTTCGCCCACGCCATTCTTCGGCTCGACCATGATCACGCTTGCGCCGTGATCAGCCATGGTCATGGTGAGATGCGGACCGGGCAGGAATTGCGAAAGGTCCAGAACCTTGATGCCGTCCAGTTTCACGCTCGTCTCCCCGCGCGGGTTGCTCAGTGCCGCTTCCGCCTCATAGCATATCGCCAACACGCCATTTTCCGGGAATCGCCATGACCGCCGAAGTTCTGTTCGCCTGCGCCGATGACGTAGCGACAATCACCCTCAACCGCCCGGACAAGCGCAACGCGCTCAACGAAGCGATGTGGGCCGGTTTGGCCGAGGCCGTGAAGCGTGCCGATGCGATGCCGGAGGCCAAGATCATCGTCATCCGTGGCGTGGGCGGTCATTTTGCAGCGGGCGCGGATATTTCGGAATTCGCGGTCGTCTATGCCTCGCGCGAGCGCGGCGCGGAATATTCACGCATCGTGGCAAACGGCGTCAGCGCCATCGCGCAGGCAGCGAAGCCCGTCATTGCCATGATCGAAGGCTCCTGCGTCGGTGGCGGCATGGCCATCGCGTTGGCCTGCGACCTGCGCCTTGCCTCCACCACCGCCAAATGCGGCATCACTCCCGCCAAGCTTGGCATCGTCTATGCCTTCGGCGACACCAAGCGCCTTGTCGATGCCGTCGGCCCGTCGAAAGCCAAGGACATCATCTTCACCGGCCGCATCATGGATGCCGCCGAAGCGCTATCTATCGGCTTGGTGGACGAGGTTCATGCCACCGGCGAACTGGAAAACGCCGTCGCCGCGAAATGCTCTTTGATCGCCAACAACTCCCAATGGTCCGTGCGCGGAACCAAGGAGATGATCCGTTTCATCATGGCGGCGGTGGAAACGCGTGAGACTACCGGCAAATTCCTCGATGCCGTCGAGCAGGCCGATTTCAAAGAAGGCCGGGCTGCCTTCATGGAAAAACGCACACCCAAATTCCCTTTCCGCTGAGAACCCGAATGACGCTGAAGCTCTATCACTGCAAAGGCGCCCGTTCGCTGCGCCCGCTCTGGACGCTGGAGGAGATGGGTATTCCCTATGAGCTGGAGACGATGCGCTTCCCGCCGCGCGCATTCCGCGAAGGCTATCTGAACATCAACCCGCTCGGCACCGTGCCCACTTTCACCGACGGTGACGTGACGATGACGGAGTCCGCCGGCATCTGCCAATATCTCGTGGATCGTTATGGCCCGACCGATCTCGGTCTCATGCCCGCCGACAAGGATTACGGCTCTTACCTGAATTGGCTGCACCGCAGCGATGCCACGCTGACCTTCCCGCAAACCATCGTGTTGCGTTACACGCAGCTCGAACCGGAAGAACGCCGCCTCAAACAGGCCGCCGACGATTACACCCAATGGTTCTTTGCGCGCCTGCGCAGCGTCGAACAGGCAACGGCGGACCGCGAATATCTCTGCGCAGGCCGCTTCACCATCGCCGATATCGCGGTGGGCTTTGCACTCTTTCTCGCCGAAACGCTCGGCCTGCGTCCCGGCTTCAAGCCGAACACGGAAGCCTATTACCGGCGCCTGAGCGAACGCCCGGCGTTTCAGCGCGCCATCGGCCTGTAGAAGAAATTTGGTTGGTCGGAGCGGCGGGATTTGAACCCACGACCCCTTGTCCCCCAGACTTTCCAATCGAGACAATACGAGAACACAAGACAGAACATCTCCTGCTCATTTGTCCCTGATTCTATTGGCTTTTAAGCGCCTCTTGTATAACGTGAGTGCACTCGGGATAACGCTGAAGCACAGCCAGTTCTGTTAGCCCATGTTAGCCCGAAATGACCGATGCGCAGACAAAGGGTCCAAGGAATTGAGACAGAGGGTCTCAAAATCCGGGCTAACAGGGGCACACATGGCCGCCGAAAGCACCGGGCCAACACCCGTCTCCAACGGGCGCGCCATCTTGATCGGAACGGCGTGGATCAATGTCCCGGTCATGGTGCTGATCTTTGGAGGCTGGGCGGGATTGGGACTCACAGCAGCTGCGCTGGCCGCATTCCGAGACACGCAATCGCCCGCCGTGCCTATCGTGGCTGTCATCCTCGCCACGACGATACCGTTTGTGGCCGCTTGGCTATGGTGGTCCCTCAACGTCCCCAAATGGCGGATGTGGGCGTTGGAACGCACAAGCGATTGGCCGTCCCTCCAACAAGCAGCGATCGCCGCCGGATTGATCTGGGACGAACGCAAGCCGATGGGCCGCCTCTTCGCCCGCAGCGAGATTTGGTCGGCGCATGATCGCAAGCGAGAAGCGGACCTCCGGCTGAAACACCCGCCCATGTCAGGGAGCGTTTGACCATGCCCGCGCGCCACGTGCTGACGGACAAGCAGATCGCGAACGCCAAACCCGCCCAAGGCAAAAACCGCTACACGCTCTGGGACGCAGTCGTGCCTTCGCTCGGTCTTCGCGTCACGGAAAAAGGCGCAAAGAGCTTCATCGTGCAGCGGCGCATGAATGGCCGCCAAGCGATGCTCACGCTCGGCCAATATCCGGCGCTCGCCCTTATCGACGCGCGCGAACGCGCCCAGGACTTGCTCAAAGACGTGACGCGCGGCGTTGATCCGCGCCAAAACCGCCCTGCTCCGGTGACCGCGTCCGGCCAACGCAAAGACAGTTTCGAAGGCGCGGTCGAAACCTACATCAAGCGCGAAGTCGAAAAGCACCGTCGCCCGAGCACGCAGCTGGGAATCATCCGTCCTTTGCGCAAACTCATTACGCGCTGGGGCACCCTGCCCGTCTCTCAAATCGGTCCCAAAGAAATCATCGACCTTTTGGACGAGATCGTGGACTCGGGCGCGCCCGTCTCTGCAAATCGCACCTACAGCGTGCTTCGACGATTCTTCCGCTGGTGCGTGGAGCGGCATTTGATCGCCAACAATCCTGCCGCCGTGGTCCGAAAACCCTCCAAGGAAGAAAGCCGCTCGCGCAATCTCAGCGATGAGGAGTTGCGTGAGGTGTGGCTCGCAACGGGACGGATGGATTGGCCATTCGGTCCTTTCATCCGCATGGCGATGTTGACCGGCCAACGCCGCAACGAGATTGCGGGCATGACCCGCGCGGAGCTGGACGAAAAGACACTTCAATGGGTCATTCCCGGCGCGCGCACCAAGAACGGTAAGGAACACATCGTGCCGCTCGCCGCACCCGTGCTGGTCATCTTGGCCGACGCGCCTCGATTCGGGCGCGACGACGAAGCGGAAGAGGACCAGCGTGCCCGACCCGTCTTTACGACCAACGGCAAGACCGGCGTGTCTGGGTTCTCAAACGCAAAGGAACGGGTAGACCTAGAGATTATGATCGCGCGAAAGCACCTCGCGAAGGTCGCGGGCAAAGATCCCGAAAGGGTGAAGCCGCTGCCCGCCTGGACGATGCACGACCTTCGGCGCAGCTGCGCAACCGGCATGGGCAGGCTCGGAATTTTGCCGCACGTCATTGAGACCGTGTTGAACCATTCAAGCGGATTTAGAAGCGGCATTGCGGGCGTCTATCAACGTCATCCCTATCTGGCCGAACGGCGGCAAGCTCTTGAAGCGTGGGCCCATCACCTTGCAAACCTGCCCGACCAGACCGGCACACCGCCAAACGTGGTCCCACTTCACAAAGCAAGGCGCGCATGACCGGCAAGACGCGCAAGTACAGCCTAGACCCCGCCAAACTACTCCACCAGAAACCAGAAACACCCCCGTGGAATCGACATTGGCCTCCGCACCCGGAGAAAGACTTCTTCCTCGGGGTCAATAATCGTCTCAACGATCAACGCGCTTATCTCGACGATATCCGACAATGGCTTTTCCAATCCGCCCATTGGACCGGCGCAACGAATTCGCATGAATTTGAACAGGCTCAATGGGCAATTCATGAACTCGACGTCGAGGCGAGCAAAGTCAATCGCGAACGCAACAATGCGCCATGGCTGCCAAAATTCGCCGAACGACAGCCTGAACGCTGGTCGAGAAACAAACGTGAGAACTCTGCAAATCTGCGGAACATGACCTATGAAAGCGCTATAGAGAATTTTTGGGATGCTCGCGTCGCAATTTTTTTCCGCGATTGGATCGGCGCGGTCATGATGATGTTCCGCGCCGGTGTCACATCGGAGCGGCCGATGGCTTACGAATCGGAACGCATTCGCGCAGGGCGCGACAAAAAGAAAAAATCTGTCCGTGTTGAGCAAAAGCGAGACACAAAGCTAATGCGTCAAGCGCGACATATTCGCGCTCAATCGAAACGAAAACTCTCCGATTCGGAAGTCGCTGATCGGATCATCAAAGCAAACAAGACCGCGAAGAAACTGCCATCAAAATCCCGACTTCGGCGCATTATCGCGACCTCAAAATAGCTGGCCAAGTCATCGATGACATAGCCAACGGCTCCTTCTCGGACCGGATTTCCTTCACTAACTAGTCGTCTCGCATCGTGAATCGTTGTGAGGCGTTATGCAGAGATTGTTGAGGTTCGATGACCTGGTCGGCGCGGGATATGTTTCAAACCGCGTGACACTTGCGCGGCGTATCCGCCGTGGTGAGTTTCCAGCGCCCATTCGCCTGAGCTGCCGAAACGTGGCGTGGCTCAAGAGCGAAATCGACACCTGGGAAGCGGCGCGGGTTTCGCAGCGCGACCAAAAGCAGCCGCCTCTGCCAACACATGGGCGTTCCAAGTGAACGTTTCGATGCCACCGCAAGTTTTGCCGGGTCGGAGCTGGACGCGCCGTCTCGGTTTTTGGTGGCGCAAGCCGCGACGCGCCGGGGGCGTTTCCAACGGGAACGCCCCCGTCTGCGAACCGGTAGCCCCCCAGACCAAGAGTGCCCCCTCTGCCAACGCATTCGCTCCGGGTATTCGTCGCGGGCTCCCCCGTCGCTGGCCGTTGCAATACGGGCTCAGCCCCAGTCGCGCCACCAAAACAAAAGCGTCCTCTGCGCGAAGCGCACCCCCAACATCAAGGAAACTACCTAATGAGCAGGATTGACTGTGGATCGCTCACATCTGTGAGAACCAATGGCATTGAGTTTCAGGGCCCGGTCCGACTGGGCGGTCGCCTAGACGGCGAGCTGATATTCCGCAAGCACAGTGGCGCGGGAGCGTCCGACAATCACCCCGACTATGCGGTCGAATACCTCCCGTCAGGCGGCAGTATGCGTCCGATTGGTGCGGCCTGGATCAAGAACAGTGCTCGCGTCGCCGACTTCATCAGCATGACACTGGACGACCCCGATTGGAGTTCACCGCTCAATCTATCGGCATTTCCTCCATCGTCTGAGGCAAGCACAAAAGTGTGGACGCTCACATGGTCGCGTCCGCGTGGCGCGCGCGTTCAGGACGAAACCCAGTCGGGAAAATCCGCCGCCTGAAACATCTCCCAATCCTCCCTCCTCTAACAGGGAGGATTGGGCCTCCATCACTCCAAGCAAAGTCTGAAAAAATGCGAGCGCTGCCCCAAGTGAAACTCTCTCCCCTAAATCCCAACTATGCGCGGCTTGCCGCAACGGGCTGGGATACAGTCCAGGAAGCGCTGGACCTGATCCTCTCTCCCGCCTTCGTGGCGCTTCTCGAAAGCGCTCAGGAGGCCGCCAAAGCCCAATCCGAAAATCAGGATGGTGTGGCAATCATCGACCTCGCGGGTGAGCGCTTAAAGGTTCATGCGTCGGGCGCTCGGGGCGGCTTCCGCTGGCGGTTGGAGTGTGACGACTTCCTGCTCCTTGTGGGGTCGCCGAAACGGGAATGGACCATCTCGGTCCGTTACACATCGGCTGGCCTCTGGGAACATGGCGTAGCGGCCTTGCGCAAACGGGTATTCAACGCATTGCGGCCCTACACAGTGATGCGCACACCCGACTGCATACGCGTTACCCGAGCCGACTGGTGTTTCGACTTTTATTCGCCCCACTTCACGAAAGAGTTCGGTCCCGGGCTTGTCACACAGACAGTCTGCCATTCCAGCACCAAAAGCCGCGAACGGGGCTCTTACGATGTGCATGGCCGCGCCGGCGTCGGTGAGACTCTCACTGTGGGGTCTAAGGCGGGACTGGAAGTCCAGGTCTATGACAAGGTGCGGGAGATCACTGAACAGTCCGGCAAGACGTGGCTGTGGGCTCTGTGGGCGCAAAACCTGGGCGAGGCACCTTGGGGAAATGGAAAGGCGCGCGACGTGTGGCGGCTGGAAATACGGTTGTCAAAGGCATTCCTCAAAGAACGCAATGTGCGCCGTCCACATGAGCTTGAAGCGACACGCGAGATGCTCATTGCCGAAGCACTGTTCACACGCCGCCTTGCTGTTGCGAGCAAGACCGACCTCAACCATTGGCGCTGGCCGCTCCATCCGCTATGGAGCGCGGCCTACAGAGCGAGGGGAGCAAATGAGATGCTCCCCCTTGGTCGCAAGGTCACCGGACGGCGCGACTCACTCTCTGCCCGCCTCGTAAAACAGATTGCCGGTTCGTTGCGTTCGGCTGTCGTCCTCGGGCATGGCGATTTCGATGTGGAAAAGGCGCAAGCGCTTGTCGTCCAGGCGCGATGCGCAATGATGGAAGACCCAAAGCACATAGCGAAGGTTTCGGCTGCGCAGGATCGCTATTCCGATGTGGAGGACGCGCGATGAAATGCCCTGTCTGTGAAAGCCGTATGGAGCTTGTGACGGTCGTCCGTAAAGCAAAGGGGGCGGCTCAGGCGATCAAATGCCCGGAGTGCCGCACCTCGACGTTTTTGACGAAGGATGCCGCTGCCCGGCTATGCGCCGCAGTTGAAGTACCGGACACGCGGTCGTCAACGGAGTCTCGCCCTCCGGTGATCGTGAGCGAAGCACGTCCGGCCGCAGCTTCGGTTGAGCCGGACCGCGTGCCGACGTCGCTTTTCGAAGATTTCATCGCGTGGTTGAACAGTTAGGAGCGATGGCGTCCAGTAGTGTCAAAGTAGACGAAGCGGCGCAGGCGTCCGGTCTTTTGCTGCCGGAAGCGTTCGCGCGCGCAATGGCGCTGGTACGATCCCACTGCGGCTTCATGCGCGAACAGGGCAAGCAGTCCCCTGGTATTGGGGTTGCAAATCCACCGATTTGCCTAGTTAAAGATTTCACCATCAATATGTCGGGGCGAAACAGGACGGGGCATCTGAATGCGTGTCATCGCGGCAAGAATCTGCGGGCTGTTGTGCATTGTCGGTTTAGCGCTAGCGCTACAGGCGGATGCCGCGCCAATTGACGATGCGATGCTCGCGCTAGTCTCCGGCGATAGCGCCAAAGGGATAAGTATGCTGCGCGCGCTAGCGGAGAATGGCGATATTCAAGCAGCGATATTTTTAGGCGATACCTACCACGATGGCACTGGGGACATCCCAAAGGATTACGTAGAATCGACGAAGTGGTATCGCAGCGTTGCGAATCATGGCGTGCCGATGGGGCAATATGATCTTGGGAGAGCATATTTTGGTGGCGAAGGCGTCGCACGGAACGGGGCCGAGGCGTTGAAGCTTTATCATCTTGCAGCGGATCGGGGCTATGCGCCAGCGCAGGTTCAGGTCGCACACGCTTATACCGATCCCAGATTATTCGATCTGAAGGGGATCGCGGAAAATCCTGCCGAGGGTGCGAAGTGGCTACGCCGTGCTGCGGAGCAGGGAGACGGCGATGGGCAAGGCGTGCTCGGTCAGTTTTACGAAGATGGCAAAGGCGTTCAGCAGGATTATGTCCAAGCATATATGTGGGAAACGCTTGCGATAGCATCGATGGAATCCAAGAAGGGAAAATATTTCGCGGACGAAGTGCGGGCGGCTCGCGATGAATTGACGGGGAAGATGAGTAAATCTCAAATCGCGGAAGGTGAGCGACTGGCCGAAAATTGGCAGCCTGGAAACATTCGCACCCAGGTCACGATCAAGGATACAGGCCGAACGGTGGCGGCCTGCTTTATCAACAATGCGAGAATGTATGGCGCCCAGACTTGCCAGCCCCCTGCCAATTTGGTTGGCGCTGTATTCGGATCATGCGCAAGAGAAGAGGCAGCTTACAAAGCTGATTTAGATGCGCAACATCCGAATGATCCCGTGTTTGTGGACGAAGTAATGACCAAAATTCATGAGCGAATGTCGAATTCGGTCCAAGCTGCGTTGCTTGATAGCCAAATCAAAAGCGGCAGGTGCCGGTAAGGATTCGCTGTCCAGGTGTTGCCGTGGCATCGCGTCTGACATTTGCTAGCGTGCGTTGGACTTCAGGTTGGTAGAAGTAGTGACAGTGGTACTTCTCATTCCTCAAAAAACCAAGGGAAAATAAGATGCCGTTCTACGCAATCCGCATAGGTGGCGATTGGAAAACTCTTAGCACGGTCGGCAAAGATCGCGCCGACGCCCTCTCTCAATTTTCTGAAATGTTGGGATACAAAATCTCTGAAAACAAGAATGGTCGAATGACCGATCTAATGATGGACGAGTGGGATGAAAACCCACATTGGCTGAATCCACAGATAGCAATTTTTAGAGAATAAAATCTATTGCGGCCCGAAATCGAATAGATCGCCGCTCTTCGGCTTCTTCGGCGGCGCGTCCTTCTTGGGCTTGTCCTGCGGTTCCATCGTCCATCCGCCAGCGTCATCAAACGGAACGAGAAGCGTCTTAGCGTCTTTGTCTGACGCGCCGTTTTCGCCAAGCCACTTGCCCCAATCGTCTAGCTTGATGATGGCCGGCATCCGGTCGGTGATCGCGCTAATCAGCTTGTTCGCTTGCGTTGTGACTTGAACGAAGGCGGTTAGCGTTCCATCTGGAAACTCAAACTCGCGCCAGATAACCGCGATACCGATAACCTGGCCGTCCTTCGGCGTGACCGTCCATTGCTTGGTTTTGCCGCTTGGCAATAGACCTCGCCCCGGAAGACCGGAGGCAGCGTCAAAACTGACCCCCGAACTTCGCCCGTTGGGAGGCCGCCCTCCCGATAATCTCGCCACGTTCCATCCATGAGAACGATTTGAGAACAAATTTCGTGAGCGAGTCTAGGCCACCAGAGATGGTGTCCATTCCTGGCTCCCGCCACACGGACTCGTATCCGCTACGGAAAGTGATATGTTCCTGGGGTGTTCTTTTAGCCTTTCGGAAGCACACAGGAGAATCGGCAATGAGCTTGAGCAATGGCCTCCTTGGCCTCGGGGCACTCGCCCCGCCCAACAAGGACTCGGTATGGGCTTTAGGCACCGAGATTCCCGGATACGATCCGGCTGTCTGGCGCTACGACGCACATGGAAACGTCCTGAAATACAGCGACTATGGCGACCGCAATTCGACGCATGGGTGGGAAATTGACCACTACCCCATTCCCAAGGTTCTCGGTGGTGGGGATCACCTTGGCAATGTCCGCCCCCTTCACTACGTCGCCAATGCCAGCCACGGGGGCCTCTTGGGTGCGTTCCTGAACCGGAAGTTCGGCTGAGACACATAGGTAATAGATCTTCGTCAGGTCAGGTCGCCCTCCACGACCACAGGGCCAACCACCAGATCCATGTCTAAAAGGGCCTTGTGCGGGCGTCCCTTCAATATCTGTTGGGGACGCATAAGACGGTGGTGAAGGCTGGGTGCGCGACTCGCGGGACGTGGGCGCTTATTTGATGTGGGAAATATCTATGCTGTTAGTTTCCGCCCATTTCAGCGCATCAGGGCGTTTAATTTCAGTGTCAAAACTAACTGGCTTTTCCATGCGCGTACCTCTGTCCATCTCGAAGTATGTTTCAATGTATGGAATTTTTTTCTCTTTAAGGTGTTCAAACAAAAGCCGCTGAATAGCTTTTGCTCTGTCAGATATTTGCGAGTCGGTCGGTTCTATTTTTGCCAATATTCGCGGTAATTCCCGCGCCGTGTATTTGTCCATCTGCTTCCACAAATTCCAATCGATTTTCTCATCCGGTAATGACTCGCTTGGGAGAGGTTGCCTCCATAATTTTCCGAACAGCGGTAGAGATACTACGAACAATACCATAGCCAATGTGAACCAAGCAGACGGAGAATTGGGGAGGCTTGCTATACTGTTTGCAAAAGACGGGAAGGGGCTCGCCAGTAGCGACCAAGCCGGAATTGCAAGCAGGCATATGCAAGACAACGCCACATATATGTAGCGTCGAGCGTTCCAACGTGGCTGCTCGAAAGCGGGTATGCCTAGCGCGACGGCAGTACCCAAGAGGAAGAAAAATAGGCCTTCAGACATAAGCGACTCCTATCATCCTGATCGGCCTTCGTGGCGTTTCCGCCAATAGACCGGGAACCACTCTCCTGAGTCGTCTACAGATAGGAGTGGCCCAGAGCCACAAAGACTCCACAACGCACCGTCCAAACTCGTAACTGACTGGCCAACAATGGCCCCTCCCATCAGGGGTCCGATCCGTTGACGCTTAGCTACTAGCCGTTAGGCCAGTGGCGTTTGCACCATAAGACCGTCGACCAAGGTGTTGTGCTGGTTTGTCAAAGTAACATCGCCCAACAAATCGTGCCGCTGGTGATACGCGAAACGGACCTACAACTCGCTGACTAAGAGGCGCACGCAATTCGTCCCGGTGTTAGCCCAAGTGTTATCCTAAGAAATTCAGAGATTCAGTCCGAAATCCCTCAAAGAGAATAATATAATCATTTCAGTAGTATTATTGGTCGGAGCGGCGGGATTTGAACCCACGACCCCTTGTCCCCCAGACAAGTGCGCTAACCAGGCTGCGCCACGCTCCGAAACCAACAAGAAGACGAACCAGGGTTCGTCGAGGGCCGCGGAATATAGGGGCCACATTCCGCCCCGGCAACGCAGGCGGGCGGGTTTTTCTTGCCTTCGCCGCTCCATTTCCGCGGCAAATTGGGAAAAATCTTTAGTCCTATTTT
>JANWJQ010000099.1 GCA_025451875.1 Rhizomicrobium sp. | reverse complement strand
TCCCGCGCCTTGTCCTTCGGCACCATCACATAATCCGGCGCCAGGCAGATCTGGCCGGCATTCAGCGTCTTGCCCATCATCACGCGCTTGGCGGTGAGCGCCATGTCGGCGGTATCGCCGATAATGACCGGCGACTTGCCGCCCAGCTCCAGCGTCGTCGGCACCAGGTTCTCCGCCGCCGCCTTCATCACGTGATAGGCGATGGAGGTCGCGCCGGTGAACAACAGATGATCGAATGGCAGCTTTGAGAATGACGCGCCGACATCCGCCCCGCCGGTGAACACGGCGACTTCGGTTTCGTCATAGGCCGACTTGAACATGCGCTCCATCAGTTCGGAGCAGCGCGGCGTGAACTCGCTCGGCTTGATCATCGCGCGATTGCCCGCCGCGAAAACGCCCGCCAGCGGCGTGAAGGTCAGGTTGAACGGAAAATTCCACGGGCTGATAATGCCGATTGTGCCCTTCGGCTGATATTCGATAAAAGCGCGCGCGCCGAACAGGCCCAGCAGCGCCGGCTCCACCTTGCGCTTCTCGCGCTTCATCCATGTCCTGAGGTTGGCCTTGGCATGCTTCAGCGGCCCGATGGAGCCGGAGACATCGGTGAACATCGAAGCATCGGGCGAACGGCTGCCGAAATCCTCGCGCAGCGCATCGGCAATCTCATCCTTGTGCGCGACCAACAAGCCGATGGCGCGGTCGAGCCATTCGATGCGTTTTTCGGCGCTCACCGGCCCCTCTTTGATATGGGCCTGCTTCTGGCGCTCCAGAACCTGACGCATACGGGATTCAATATCGCTGGACGTGGGACGGGCTTCGGCGGCGCTCATGGGCTGACCTCTTGGGCAAATCATAAAAATTATGGTGACAATTTATCAAGTTAAGCAGGCCCTTAGCCAGCCATCAATCCCGCACTTAACGGTTTCTTACGGAGAGATAAGCAAACTGACCCGACGGAAACGCGTCCTTGCCGGGCCGCGCGGGGACTAACGGTTGAGCGACAAAGATCAAGCGCAGGAATACGCCAAGGCAGCGTTCGCCGTGATGGCCGAACGCGGCGTCGTTCCCACGCCTGCGAATTACGAAATTTTCTTTGCCTATGCCTCCGGCGAGAACGTCGCCGTGGCGCGCCTCATCGGCGATCGCATCAAAGCCAAGATGCCCTTCACGCAAGCGATGCTCGACGATCTGCGCGAGCGTTTCTTCAGTTCCGCGCGCATGGACAAGACGGTCGAGAAAACCAGCACCGATCTGACCGGCGCGGTGAATGCGGTGTTCGAGCGCCTGGAAACTCACGGTCGCGACGCGGAGGCCTACAGCCGCACCCTGTCCGCCGCGAGCGGCGAACTTGACGCCAAGCAATCGCCCGAAGCGATGCGCAAGCTGGTCGATAATCTCGTCGCCGCCACGCATGCCATGGAAACGCGCACGAAAGATCTGGAAGCCGATCTCCAACGCTCTTCGCAGAGCGTCAGCGAGTTGAAAGCCAAGCTCGACGATGTGCGCAAGGAAACGCTCACCGACGTTCTCACCGGCATCCCAAACCGCAAAGCCTTCGATCAGGAGCTCGACCGCGCCATCGAACAGGCGCGCGCGGAGGGGACGCCGCTCTGCCTCTTCATGTGCGACATCGATCACTTCAAGCGCTTCAACGATACGTTCGGTCATCAGACCGGCGACCAGGTGTTGCGTCTCGTCGGCGGCTGCCTCGCCGAGAACGTCAAAGGCCGTGATACCGCAGCGCGCTATGGCGGCGAGGAATTCGCGGTCGTGCTTCCACAGACGGCGCTGAACGACAGCGTCTTCGTGGCAAACACCGTTCGCCGCGCCGTCGAATCCAAGAAGCTGGTCAAGAAAGCCACCGGCGATATCCTTGGCTCCATTTCGATTTCCATCGGCGTCGCGCAGCTCTCGCCCAAGGACGACAAGGCCAGTTTCATCGCCCGTGCCGACAATTGCCTCTATGGCGCAAAGCGCGCGGGCCGCAATCGGGTCATTTGCGAAACCGATCCGGAAGCCGTCGAGCACGTTGACGCGGCGTAATTAGTCTCCGCTTTTATCCCTCATCCGCCACGCCTATGCTCCGCCCGGACATATCGAGGGCCGATCATGCGCAAGGAATTCGAACGCTGCCACGTCACGGCGCACGGCAGCATCGCCGTGCTCACCATGAACCATCCCGAAGTGCTGAACGCCGCGTCGGTGAAGATGGTTTACGGCATGATCGACGCCGTGGAGTACATCGAAAAATCCGATCAGAATTTCCGCGCGCTCGTTCTCACCGGTGAAGGCCGCGGCTTTTGCGCCGGCGCAAACTTGACGGAAGTCCCCGAAGAAGGCGCGCAGCGCGGCGGCGTCGGCTCCGCGCTCGAGATTGCCTATCATCCCTTGCTGCGCCGCTTCCGCGATCTGAAGATGCCGATGATCACGGCAGTGAATGGCGCGGCGGCCGGCGTCGGCATGAGCTTCGCGTTGATGGGCGATCTTATCGTCGCCACGCGGTCCGCCTATTTCCTCCAGGCCTTCGCGCGCATCGGCCTTGTGCCGGATGGCGGATCGACATGGCTGCTGCCGCGCCTCGTCGGCCTGGCGCGCGCCAAGGAGCTATCGCTGCTCGCCGAAAAGCTTCCCGCCGAGAAGGCGCTGGAATGGGGCCTCATCAACCGCGTCACCGAAGATGGCGCGCTGATGGACGATGCCCTCAAGCTGGCGCAAAGGCTGGCCGATGGCCCCACCCAATCCCTCGCCCTGATCCGCAAACTTTATTGGGACAGCCCGCACAACTCTTATGAAGTGCAGCTGGACCAGGAAAAGCAGTCGCAGCAGAAGGCGGGAAAGACGAAGGACTTCGTCGAGGGCGTGCTGGCCTTCAGCCAGAAACGGCCGGCGAAGTTCAAGGGCGAGTAATTGATAAACATCCCCTTCCCCCTGTGGGGAGGTGATTTGCTCTTCGCTAGTCGAAAATCCCACTAGTCCTGACCCCGCTGTAATGCGTGGCGCAAGAAGTGTGCGTCACGGGGACGTGAAGCGAAACATCGCCACAACCCCGCCCGGCGCGACTTGCGCCCACTGGTAAAAAACGGCCCTAATCCCAACTAAAGAAAAACGTCCGGCCGGATTCGGCTACGGGCGAGGGGTAATTTGGGCACTTAATCATCTGGGAGTTTGATATGCGACGCAGCCTAATTGCGCTCATGGGAATGGCATGCGCCGCCTGTATGAGCGTCGCCGCGATGGCGGCCGGTGGTCACACACAATATGGAACGTGGGGGGTCGACCTGTCCTCAATGGACAAGACGGTGAAGCCCGGCGACGACTTCTTCATGTACGTGAATGGCGACTGGTACAAGAAGGCCGTCATCCCGCCGGACCGCTCCAGCATCGGCTCCTTCATCGCGCTGCGCATTCTCAGCGAAACGCGCATGCAGGAAATCGCCGCTTCGCTCGACGCAAAGCCCTATGCCTCGCTATCGGACGAAGAGAAGAAGCTTCGCGACCTCTATGACGGGTTCAACGATCAGAAGCAGATCGACGCGGCGGGCCTGACGCCTGCGAAAGCCGATCTCGACTACATCGCAGGCCTGAAGACGTCGGACGATGTGGCGACCGCCATGGGCCGTCCCGACCTCGGCCTCGATGGTCCGTTCGGCGCCGGCATCGGCATAGATGCGAAAGACCCGACGAAATATCAGATCGATCTCGGCCAGGCTGGTCTCGGCATGCCGGATCGCGACTATTACCTGAAGACCGATCCGGAGATCGTGAAGACGCAGGACGCCTATAAGGCGCATCTGGCGAAGGTGTTCACGATGGTCGGCTTCAGCGATCCCGACAAACGCGCCGCCGCCGTGTACGACCTCGAGCACAAGCTCGCGGAAGTCATGTGGTCGCGCGAAGACGATCGCGACGTGGACAAGGTCTTCAACCCGATGACCATTTCGCAGCTGAAGGCGCTGGCGCCGAAATTCCCGTGGGAGACCTATTTCAAGGCGACGACCATCCCGACGAGCAACGCTTCGGGCGAGCGCGTGATGATCGTGGCCGAAAAGTCGGCCTTCCCGAAGATCGCGGACGTGTTCGCGAATACGCCGGTGTCGGTGTGGCGCGACTATCTGACGGCGCACTACATCCACACCTACGCGGCCTATCTGCCGTCGTCCTTCGATAACGAGAACTTTGCGTTCTTCGGAACGGCGCTGCAGGGCAGCACGCAGCAGCTTCCGCGCGCCACCCGCGCCACGCATCTGCTGGACAACAGCATGGGTGAAGCGCTCGGCAAGCTCTATGTCGCCAAGTACTTCCCCCCGGCGGCGAAAGCCAAGGCCGTGGAGCTGGTGAACAACCTGCTCAAGGCCTATGACGCCGACATCAAGACGCTGGCGTGGATGACGCCGGCGACACGCGAAAAGGCGCTCTACAAGCTGCACCATTTCGGCGTGAAAATCGGCTATCCCGACCACTGGCGCGATTACTCGGCGCTGGAGATCAAGCGGGACGATCTCATCGGCAACATCAAGCGGGCGAACCTGTTCGAATTCCATCGCCAGCTGGTGCGCATCGACCAGCCGGTGGACAAGACCGAATGGGGCATGACGCCGCCGACGGTGAACGCCTACAACAACTTCCAGCAGAACGAGATCGTGTTCCCGGCCGCCATCATGCAGCCGCCGTTCTTCGATCCCAACGCGGACGATGCCGTGAATTACGGCGGCATCGGCGCGGTCATCGGCCATGAGATCAGCCATGGCTTCGACGATCAGGGCTCGAAGTTCGATTATCAGGGCGCGTTCAACAACTGGTGGACGCCGGAAGACCGCGCGGCGTTTGAAGTTCGGGTGAAGGCGCTGGGCGCGCAGTACGACTCCTACGAGCCCCTGCCCGGCCTGCACATCAAGGGCGCGAACACGATGGGTGAGAACATCGCCGACAATGCCGGCATCACCATCGCGCTGAAGGCCTACCACTTCTCGCTGAACGGCAAGAAGGCGCCCGTGATCGACGGCTACACCGGCGATCAGCGCTTCTATCTCGGCTTCGGCCAGATCTGGCAGGCCAAGATGCGGGACGGCGCGCTGCGCCAGCAGGTGCTTTCCAACGAACACAGCCCCGGCCAGTTCCGCGCCATCGGCGCCACGCGTAATCAGGATGAGTGGTATGCCGCGTTCCCGGATATCAAGCCGGGACAGAAATACTACCTGCCGCCCGAACAGCGCGTGCATTTCTGGTAATCACGACAGCGCCGCGGAGGAGACTCCGCGGCGCTTTTCTTTTGTCCCTTGCTTGGAGAATTCGATGAAACGGAAGCTGCTTCTTGTCGCCCTTCTCGCCACCACCACCGCCGCCTTCGCCGCCGATGGGCCGCAGATCAAACCTTGGGGCATCTATCTCAATTATGTCGACACGGCACAGAAGCCGGGCGACGACTTCTTCGTCTATGGAAATGGCGGCTGGCTGAAGACGGCGAAGATCCCGTCGGACCGCTCCTATGCGGGCGTCAATCTCGAGATCGACAAGCAGAACGAGGCGCGGCTCAAGACGATCATTCAGGATCTCACGACGCGCAAGGATCTCTCCCCCGAAGAAACCAAGCTGCGCGATCTCTACAATGCCTTCGTGGACCAGAAGGCCATCGACGCCGCGGGGCTGAAGCCCGCGCAGGCCGACCTCGCCCACATCGCCGCGCTCAAGACTCTCGACGATGTCGCGCGCGCGATGAGCGATCCGGCGCTGTCGCTGGATGGGCCCTTCGCCATGTATATCGCGCCCAATGACAAGCACCCGACCGCCTATGCCGTCGACCTCACGCAATCGGGTCTCGGCCTGCCCGATCGCGACTATTATCTGCGCAACGACAAGGAAATCGTGTCCACGCGCGAGACTTACAAGAAGTACATCGCGCAGATGCTCGGCTTCGCGGGCGTGAAGGATGCGGGCGCGCGCGCCGCCGCCGTGTTCAAGCTCGAGAACGACATGGCCGTCGTGCATTGGGCGGCGGAAGATCGCCGCGATCCGGACAAGACCTACAATCCGATGACCGTCGCGGATCTGCAGAAGCTGGCGCCGCAATTTCCATGGGCAGCTTATGTCGCTTCGGCGGGCATTTCGCCCAACTCGCCCACGGGACCGCGCGTGTTGATCGTGGCGGAGAAGTCGGCCTTCCCGAAACTCGCCGCCATCTTCGCCGCGACGCCCGTTGCCGTGTGGCGCGATTATCTGACGGTGCGCTATCTCCACGGCTTCGCGAGCTATCTGCCCAAGACCATCGACGATGCGAATTTCGCGATGTACGGGCAGACCATCCGCGGCCAGAAGGTCCAGCTCGACCGCCAGACACGCGGCATCCATCTGCTCGATGACAGCATGGGCGAGGCGCTGGGCAAAACCTATGTCGCAAAATATTTCCCGCCGGAAGCCAAAGCCAAGGCCCGGCTTCTCGTCGACAACATGATGAAAGCCTATGAGGCCGACATCAAAACGCTGTCCTGGATGACGCCCGCGACGCGCGAGAAGGCGCTGAACAAGCTGCATCACTACATGCTGAAGGTCGGCTATCCGGACAAGTGGCGCGATTATTCCGCGCTCACCATCGTGCCCGGCCAGATCCTGCAGGACACGAAGAACGCCACGGTGTTCGAATGGAACCGCGAGCTCAAGCGCATCGACAACCCTGTGGACCGCACGGAATGGGGCATGACGCCGCCGACCAACAACGCCTATTACAATCCCACCACCAACGAGATCGTATTCCCCGCGGGCATTTTGCAGCCGCCTTACTTCGACGCGAAGGCGGATGATGCGGCGAATTATGGCGGCATCGGCGCCACCATCGGCCATGAGATCAGCCACGGCTTCGACGACGAAGGCGCCAAATATGATTATGACGGCACGTTGCGCGACTGGTGGACGCCGCAGGACAAGAAGAACTTCCAGGCCAAGACCGACGCCATCGCCAAGCAATATGATCAGTACGAGCCGCTGCCCGGCATCCACATCAAGGGCAAGCTCACCAATGGCGAGAACATCGCGGACATCGCGGGCCTCGTCGTTGCGCATGCCGCCTATCACATCGCGCTCGGCGGCAAGCCCGCGCCGGTCCTGAACGGCATGACCGGCGATCAGCGCTTCTATGTCGCCTATGCGCAAAGCTGGCGCGAAATCCGCAGCGCCGGCACCACCCGCGCGCAGCTTCTCAGCAATCCGCACAGCCCCGCCGCCTATCGCGTCAACGGCGTGGTGCGCAACGACAATGGCTGGTACGCCGCCTTCCCGCAGATCAAGGCGGGCGACAAATACTACCTGCCGCCGGACAAGCGCGTGCCGGTGTGGTGAGAATTTTCCTCCTCCGTTTGCGCGGAGGAGGAAGATCGCCGCTTTCTAGAACTTTGGTACCGGCTTTTCGCCCACGGCGCACGTCCACGCCTCGCCGTGCTGCGTGCCGTCGTCATAGTAGGACAAGCTGCCCGTCAGGCGATTGAGCGTGTAATGCTCTGCGTAATAGTTGCCGTCTGCCCGGGCGGAACCGACGACCTCCCACACAATTTGTGATTCGGAAATCTGAATGTTTCGCGTCGTTCCATAAGGAGTGGTGACATTCATGTCGGATGTGATCACCGAGTTTGCGCCGTAGTCGACCGAAATATAACGGCGTGCCGATGGCGGGCCCGTGTCGCATGTACATGTCAGATAAACCGAAGCCGCCATTGCCGGAACGGTCCCGCCCAACAGACAGACGACAATCAACGTGGTCCGCACGGACCTATCGAATTTTATCATGATGCGTTTTCTTCCGCGCTGGGAGTATTAGCCGCCCTGGTTCATGCAGCCCTGATAGTTGGCTTCGCACTGATTTGAGCAGGACTGGGCGCCGTCGCATCCCTGGAGGCATTGCGTTTCGTTGTCGAGACAGATGTCCGCATGCGTTTGTGCAAGCCTGACGACCCCGTGATCGACGGTCACGACGGCAGCGGCGGCCGAAGGATTGCTGTGGGTATAGGCGCTGGAGCTTTGAAGTGCCTGCGGATGGCTCACGGCGGTGGTGCTGAAGAAAGCGGAAACGGCGAACGCCGACACGATGGCTGCGGCGCTGAAGCCGACAAGAAATCTGGTTTTTTGCATGACCTTCTCTCCCTATCGTTTGATCGTTGAAAAACGGCACGAACGCTGAAATGAATCTTAGAAAGCCTTTTGGGTTTGCGGCTCGCACACGCCGTCGCCGTAATAGCTGACTCCACCGCCAGCCGTCGGCGTTGCTTCGAAGTGAAACTTTTTCGAATATCGGCTTATTTCCCGTTGGTCTTTGGTCCCGGGCGCCGTGAGGATCCAGGTGATCCTCTCGTCCGAAATCGTCGCGGGGAGCCCGTCGACGGTGCTGGCCGCAAAATCGATCGTATAGGTCCAGTCGAAATCGGTTTGCTTCTGATCGGCGCTGCAAGAGCTGCAGAACTGGGTTCCCTTGCACAGCAGCACAAGGCTCTCGGCAGCTTGCGCCGCGGCGCTCATGGCAAGAAACGTGGCCGCCGCCAACGCCGCGCGGCGCGCGCAACCGAAATCGCATTGTAAGTGGAATGGCACACGCACTTGGCATCCCCCGATTGCCAAAACGAACGCGAACAACCGAACCATAGCAGATATTCGAAGCGGGCTCAGACAAATCTGGAGTGGGTTGGCGAACGAGCCTGACGGCCGCTTGCATCCTTTTCACCTAAGTCCGCCCACGACCAACATTATCTGCCGTTTTTTGTGAACAATCCGAAGCTGCCACACAAATTCCCAATGTCGGCTGGCGTGATCACAGACCCGCCGGTTAGGGCCGCTTCTTCTTCGCAGGTTTCCTGGCAGCGATCTTCTTCGGCTTTTTCTTCACGGCCTTCGTCTTCATAACCTTTTTCGTCGCCGCTGGATTGCGCTTCCCTGCCTCCGCCTTGCGCGCGACGGCCAGCGCCGCGCGGGCCCATTGCGCCAGTTCTTCCGGATCGTCGTAGAGCCTGTCGGGCAGCGCGAACCATGTGGTGACGATGGTCTCGCCCGTGCTGCGCTTGAGGAAGGAGAACGGCTTGGTCTTCTCCGCGACGAAACTCCTGCGCGTTTCATCGTCGGTCTTGAAGTAGATGACGTCGTCGAACACCATCCCGATCATCACGTCATCGGCGAC
>JANWJQ010000098.1 GCA_025451875.1 Rhizomicrobium sp. | reverse complement strand
TGGTGGGCCCGGTAGGATTCGAACCTACGACCAAGCCGTTATGAGCGGCCGGCTCTAACCAGGCTGAGCTACAGGCCCCACCGAGGCGGCTTCTAGCGGATTTGTTTGCGCCTTGCACCCCTCGCGGCGACGTGAAGTGCCGGGCCTTCCAGCCTATCATCCGACACGGCTGCGCCGCTTTTTCGCCGCAGGGCCAAGCGAACGTCAGGCCGGTTCTTTTCGGGAGTTTCGAATGGGCATTTCCAGAAAAACGATTGCGCACTTTGGCGCGCTGGGTGCAGCGGGGCTGATATTCGCGGCGCTGGCGGGATCGGCTGCGGTCAAAGCCGACACGGGCACCAGCGCCGAACGGCGCGTGTTGACGGTCTCAGGCCAGGGCGAAGTGCGCGGCAAACCGAATGAGGCGATGCTCTCCGCCGGCGTGGTCACGACCGCACGCACCGCTGGCGCTGCATTGGCCGACAATTCCAAAGCGATGAACCAAGTCTTCGCCACACTGAAGCGCGCCGGCATCGCCGACAACGATATGCAGACCTCCAACTTCTCGGTGCAGCCGCAATATGCCACCGACAAAAATGGCAACACGCTGCAGAACATCACCGGCTATCAGGTATCGAACACCGTGAATGTACGGGTGAACGATCTTGCTAAGGTTGGGCCGACGCTGGATGCCCTCGTATCATCCGGCGCCAATTCCATCGGCGATATCGCCTTCACCATCAAGGATCCGAAGCCCTTGATGGCGCAGGCGCGCGCTGCCGCCGTTGCGGATGCCATCGCCCGCGCACAAACCCTGGCGCGCGCGGCCGGCGTCACGCTCGGACCGATCACCTCGATCAACGAGAGCGGCTATTCCGAACCTCGGCCGATGTATCGCATGGCGGTGATGAATGGTGCGCCTTCGCCACCACCCATCGCGGCCGGTGAAGAATCGGTGACGACCGGTGTGAGCATCACATGGGCGATCCGCTAGCTCGCTTGGCGTTGACGGCGGCAATCTATTAGGGTTGCGCCGTCAACGGGCGGGGCCTTTCGTGATCATCGGACTTAGCATTGCCACCTTTACGCTGGTGCATGTCGTCATCACGCTAATCGCGATCCTGAGCGGTCTCGTCATGCTCTACGGACTTTTGAAGTCCCGCCGCATGGATGGGCTGACTGACATCTTCCTCATCTTCACGGTGCTGACTGACGTGATGGGGTTCATGTTCCCCTTTCACGGGCCTCACGCCCGCGTTCAATCTCGGGATCATCTCCAGCGTTGTCCTGATTCCCGCACTCATCGCCCGCTATGCCTTCGGAGTGACGGGCTGGTGGCGCGGCACCTATGTGATCGGCGCGGTCAGGCCTTCCAGAAAATCCCGGCGCTTCATGCCCTTGCCCCCAAGGGTAGCGAGTCGCCTTTCGCCATCGCGCAGGGGCTGGTTCTGCTCTTCCTCGTAGTGACGGGTTTCTTGCGTTCCGGCGGTTTCGCCTGACCGGACGACGCCTCTTGCCACCGGCCCGGCTTCCCGCTTAGTCACAGAACCGTCACATCCGGGATGCCCTCATGTTCCGCTGGTTTCAGGCGCTCATGCCGCGCGAGGACCGCTTCTTCGCCCTGTTCAATCGACACGCCGACACGCTCGTCTCCGGTGCGGAAGCTCTACGGGATCTGCTCAAAGGCGGCACGGGGGTCGGAGATGCCTGCCGCCGCGTGATCGAATTTGAAAACCAGGCCGACGCCATCACGCGTGACATCCTGCTTCTGGTGCGCCGCAGCTTCATCACCCCGTTCGACCGCGGCGACATCAAAGACCTGATCAATACACTCGACGACACCATCGACCAGATGCAGAAGACCGCGAAGGCCGTGCTGTTGTTCGAGGTTCGCGAGATCGAGCCGGAAATGGCGGAGATGGGCGATGAGATCGTGCAAGCCGCCAAGCTGACGGTGGAAGCGGTGAAGCTGCTGGGCTCGATGCGCGAGAACGCCACGCGGCTTAACTCGATCACTGAGGAGATCATTCGTCTTGAGGATGACTCCGATACTTTGAACGACAAGGGCATCAAGGCGCTGTTCCAGCGGCACAAGGCCGGCAATGCGATGGGCTACATCATCGGTGTTGAGATCTATGATCATCTCGAAAAAGTCATGGACCGCTTCGAAGACGTCGCCAACCGCATCAGCGGCATCGTAATCGAGCAGGTCTGACGAATGGTTCTTCTGGTCGGGCTGGTTGCCGTCGCCCTCATCTTCGACTTCATGAACGGCCGCAATGACGCGGCCAATTCGATCGCCACCATTGTTTCCACGCGCGTGCTGTCCCCGCGCTACGCGGTGGCGTGGGCGGCGTTCTTCAACTTCATCGCCTTCCTGATTTTCGGCCTGCATGTCGCCAGCACCATCGGCACCGGCATCATCCAGGCGATCACTATCAACGATCAGGTGATCTTCGGCGCGCTCATCGGCGCCATCAGCTGGCAGGTCATCACCAGCTATTTCGGCATACCGTCCAGTTCATCTCATGCGCTGATCGGCGGGCTGGTTGGCGCGGGCGTGGCGCATGGCGGCTTCGGCGTCATCGTCTGGGCAGGACTGGGTAAAACTATCTCGGCTATCGTCATCTCTCCGACCATCGGCTTGTTTCTGGCACTGCTGCTGGTGTTGATCGTGTCCTGGAGTTTTCTGCGCGTGGCGCCGGCGCGCGCGGACGCGATTTTCCGGCGCGTGCAGTTTGTTTCCGCCTCGCTTTTGTCGCTTGGCCATGGCGGCAATGATGCCCAGAAAACCATGGGTATCATCACCGCCTTGCTCTTCGCCCATGGCGCGTTAACCGGTGCGTTTCACGTTCCCTTCTGGGTGGTGTTGAGTTGCAACGGCGCGATGGCGCTGGGGACTTTGCTTGGCGGCTGGAAAATTGTGCGTACCATGGGTTCGCGAATCACCCGGCTGACGCCCATGCAGGGCGTCTGTGCGGAGACGGCGGGAGCGATAACCCTGTTTCTGGCGACCTATCTTGGCATTCCGGTGTCCACCACCCACACCATAACCGGTGCGATCGTGGGTGTCGGGGCTGCGAGACGGGCCTCCGCGGTGCGCTGGAATGTGGCGCAACGGATTGTTATCGCCTGGGTGATTACCATGCCGGCAGCAGGTATCATGGGGGCCTTGGCTTATTATGCGTTTGGCGCGTTCCACTAACGCGGACGCCACAACGGCGCTCGCTGTACCCGCGAAAAAAGCGGCGTCTGCGCAATACGCGGCGTTGCCCTATCGCGAGACGGCGAACGGTCTCGAATTTCTTTTGATCACCACCCGCCGCACCCGCCGTTGGATCGTCCCCAAAGGTTGGCCGATGGATGGCCGCGCGCCCCATGCCGCCGCCGCGCGCGAAGCGTTGGAAGAAGCCGGTGTGTCCGGTGAGACCGGAGACAAGCCGATCGGTTCCTATCGTTACTTCAAGGAACGCAAGACTGGCGAGCTAGTGCCCTGCAAGGTGGACGTCTTCGCGCTGAAGGTGAAAATGCAGCGCAAGAATTGGGCGGAAAAAGATGCCCGCGAATTGCGCTGGTGTTTGCTTAGCGAAGCCCTCACTTGCGTCGGCGAGCCTGGCCTGCGCCAGATCATCCGCCGCTTCGCTGCCTCTTACCCGAAATAACGCTACTTCAAGTTCTGCATCAACCGCATATAGAACGCGACCGCCGGGCCGATGTCCCCGATGGCCAGCCGTTCATTGGTGCCGTGAACGCGGCTCATGTCATCCGGTCCCATGTGGAAAGGATCGAAGCGATACACGTCATCGGCAAGTGCCAGATAATGACGTGAATCCGTGGCGCCGGTCGTCACCGTTGGCGCAACGGGAATGCCGTTGAAGCTATCCGCGATAGTTTGCACGATGAACTTGCCGTTGTCGTCATGCAGGTCGGAAACCTTCGATGCTTCTGATTGGGTTTCGGTCAAAGCGCGAACATCTACACTTGGATCGTTGATCGACTTGCGCACATGTTCCAGCACGCTCTCGATGGACTCGCGTTGATGGAGGCGAAAATTGATCGTTGCGGTCGCTTGTGGGGGCAGCACATTGTCCTTGACGCCGCCTGAAATCATCGTCGGCGCAATCGTGGTGTGCATGATCGCCGCCGTTTCGGGATTGCCTTCCAGCATGTGGGAGATGATCGGCCCGGTGAGCCACAGATTGGCAAGCATCATGCGCTGGAAGAATGGCATGTAAGGCGCGAGCACCGAGAACTGCTCTTTCTGAATATCGTCGATGCCGGACGCGAAAGGATGGTTCACCACCTGCAGCACCGCATCAGACAGCCGCGCGATGGCAAGGTCATGCGTGGGCCGCGATGAGTGGCCGCCTGTTCCATGCGCGACAAGCTGGAGGGTCAGATAGCCCTTCTCAGCCACCGCCATGAAGGCGACGGGCTGCTGCACGCCGGGGAATGGCTCGTTCAGGATCGCACCGCCCTCGTCCAGCACCCAGGAAAAATGGATGTGGCGCGCCGCGAGCACCTTGGCGACATTGCCATTGCCTTCGCTGCCACCAACTTCTTCGTCCTGTCCGAACGCGAATATGATGGTGCGCGCCGGCGTGAAACCGGATTGCGCAAGACGCTCTGCCGCATCGAGCAACGTAATGAGACAACCTTTGTCATCGATCGCGCCTCGACCCCAGACGAAGCCGTCGGAAATGTCGCCGGAGAACGGATCGTGCGACCAGTCCCTGCCCGTTCCGGGCACGACCGGCACGACATCCATATGCGCCATCAGCAAGATCGGCTTGGCGTTCGGGTTCTTGCCCTTCCAGGTGAACAGTAAACTCTTGCCGATGATCTCTCGCGTCACAGCGCGATGGAACGCGGGATAGGTCTGCTCCATCCAAGCGCGCAAGGCATCGAGCTGGCTGTTCTTCTCGTCCCCATGCGCGCTATTGCCGTAGGAGATCGTCTTGAAGCGGATTGCGGCTGCAAGATGCCGCGCCACGTCCATGGAGTTGACGCTGATCGGCGGCGGCGAACTGGCCAGAGGCGGCGGGGCGGCAACCATCGTGGTGCGCACGAACACGATAGCGACAATCAAAACAACCGCGACAACGACGCCAAACAGCGCGCGTTTCATGCAATCCCCCTTGCGGTTGCCAGCAACTCCGCCCACCTAATAACATCCTAAAGCGTGCACGGCACAGTTCAATGGCGCGGCAGATTCAAGGGTCAGATGTCCACCAATCCATTCTTCGAGCATTGGAATACGCCTTTCGAAACGCCGCCATTCGGGCAGATTCGACCGGAGCATTTCCGCCCCGCCTATGATCGCGCCTTCGCGGAACATGCGCAGGAGATCGACCGGATCGCCGCGGACCCGGCCGCGCCCAGCTTTGAGAACACCATCATCGCCCTCGAAAAAAGCGGGCATGGATTGTCTCGAATAGATCTGGTGTTCGGCAATCTGGCTGCGTCCGATACGAACGATGAATTGCAGTCCATCGAGCGCGATCTCGCGCCGCTGCAGGCGCGACACTGGAACGCGATTTTCCTCAACGCCGCACTGTTCCGGCGCATTGAAGAACTCTTCTCGCGCCGCGAAAGCCTCAAGCTCGGTGCGGAAAGCCTGCGTGTACTGGAACGCTATCGTCTCGATTTCGTGCGCGCTGGCGCCAACCTGGTGGGCGGCGAGCGCGAACGCTATGCGCAGATCGGCGAGCGGCTGGCCGAACTCGGCACGGCATTCGGACAGAATGTCCTCGCCGACGAACAGGACTTTGTGCTGCCGCTACAGGAAAGCGATCTCGACGGACTTCCCGACTTCGCGCGTGCTGCAGCCGCGGGCATCGCGAAAGAGCGAAAGCTTGCGGCGCCTTATGCCATCACGACCTCGCGCTCCAGCGCGGAGCCGTTCCTGCAATTCTCCGACCGGCGCGATCTGCGCGAAAAGGTCTTCAAGGCGCTGACCGGGCGCGGCGACAACGAAAATGAACATGACAATAAAGCGCTCATCGCGGAAATCGTGAAGCTCCGCGCCGAACGCGCAAAGCTCCTCGCCTACGCCACTTTCGCGGATTATCGCCTGGCCGATACCATGGCGCGGACACCCGATGCCGCACGCATCCTGCTCGATCAGGTTTGGACGGCGGCGCGCAGCCGCGCACTCGAAGAGCGCGACGACCTGCAAGCCGTGGTTGCCGCGGAAGGAAACAACTTCCCGCTGACCGCATGGGACTGGCACTATTACGCGGAGAAACTTCGCAAGGAACGCTATGATTTCGATGAAGCCGAAATCATTCCCTATCTGCAGCTCGACAAGATGATTGAAGCGGCCTTCGACACCGCACATCGCCTGTTCGAACTGAACTTCAAGGAACGCAAGGATATCCCAGTCTATCATCCCGACGTGCGCGTCTGGGACGTGACGCGCGGCGGCGAACATGTCGGCCTCTTCTTCGGCGACTATTTCGCGCGGCCCTCCAAGCGCGGCGGCGCGTGGATGAGCTCCTTCCGTGACCAGGAAAATATCGACAAAAAAATCACGCCGATCATCATTAACACCTGCAATTTTCCCAAATCGAGCCCCGCGCTCCTGAATTTTGATGAAGCCAAGACGCTGTTCCATGAATTCGGCCACGCTCTGCACGGCCTGCTGTCCAATGTCCGCTTCCCGCGCCTAGCAGGCACCAACGTGGCGCGCGACTTCGTGGAGCTGCCGTCGCAGATTTTCGAGCACTGGCTGGAAGAACCTGCCGTATTGGAAAAGTTCGCTCTGCATGTCGAAACGGGAAAGCCGATGCCAAAGGCGCTGTTGGAGAAGCTCAACGCTGCCCGCAACTTCAACCAGGGCTTCGCGACCGTGGAATTCCTGGGCTCGGCCTTCGCCGATCTGGATTTCCATGCCTTGGAGAATCCGGTCGACATCGACGTTGGCGCGTTCGAGAAGCAATCCATGGAACGCATCGGCATGCCCAGCGAAATCGCGATGCGACACCGGCCGACGCATTTCCTGCATATTTTCGACGGCGACGGCTACTCCGCCGGCTACTACTCTTATATGTGGGCGGAAGTGCTGGACGCCGACGGTTTCCACGCGTTCAAGGAAGCAAAAGATCCCTTCGATCCGGAGACTGCAAGGCGTTTGCATGACTATATCTATTCGGGTGGCGGCACGCGCGACTATGCCGAAGCTTACCGGCTTTTCCGCGGACGCGATCCGAAGATCGACGCCTTGCTGGAAGGCCGGGGGTTGAAGGCGGCGTAAGCGTTAGCGGACAGCGACCTGGCGGGAATCTTTGGCAGGCGTCAGCACGCGGTCGATCACCTGCATCACGCCGTTCTTCTGGTGGATGTCATAGACTGCGATATCCGCCATGGTGCCGTTTTCATCCATCAAAAGGATGTTCGTGGGGCCATTGAGGCTGGCGACGATCGCTCCGCCTTCCAGCGTGTGCAGTTTCACCTGCCCGCCCTGCTCATTGATGAGCTGCAGAAGCTTGGTGGAATCGTAGCTACCTTTGACCACGAGATAACGCGCGTTCTTCCGCGCGGATTTCATCATCGCAGCAGACTTGTCCTTGCCAAGTTCGGCATAGGCCGCGTCCGTCGGCGCGAAGACCGTGTACGTTCCGGCGCCGTTCAGCGTGTCTGAAAGACCCGCTGCTTTCACCTCGGAAACGAATATCGCGTGCTCGGGCGATTTGGAGGCGTTCGCCAGAATGCTCTCGCTGGGCAACATCGCAGCGCCGGCGATCATGGGGTTGGAAACTTCGACAGGCGCCGTCTGGGCCGCGCTGGTCATGGACGTCACCGCGCCGGACCCCGCACCGATGAAAACCGCCGTTGCTGTCGCTGCAATCGCGAAGTGCTGCACTGGGAACCCTTCCGCGAGCCATGCCCGCCGCCAAGCCTTCGATGCGTTAATGTTGCACGGGCGTTAGGGTTCCGATGCTGGACCAAAGTCTTAGTTTGGAACCAAATCGCAGCATGAATAGCAGCCGGAAAACGTCGGAAATTTTCGTCAAATACAATCCAAGGCGGCAAACGCGATGGTTTGCTCAACCATCCATGCTGGATTGCGGATTGCCGATGACGCTGAGGAATTCGCGGCGCGTCAGCGGGTTCTTGCGGAACTCGCCATGCATAGCGGAGGTGACCATGGACACGCCCGTCTTATGGACGCCGCGCGTCGTCATGCACTGGTGCGAAGCCTCGATCACCACGGCAACACCTTTCGGCTGCAGCACCGTGTCGATGCAATGCGCGATTTGCGCGGTCATCTTCTCCTGCACCTGCAGGCGGCGTGCATAGGCTTCCACCACGCGCGCCAGCTTTGATATGCCCACCACCTTGTTGTTCGGCAGATAACCGACATGCGCTCGGCCGATGATCGGCGCCAGATGATGCTCGCAATGGGATTCGAATCGGATATCCCGCAGCACGATCATGTCGTCATAGCCTTCGACTTCCTCGAAGGTGCGCGCCAGATAGGTTTCCGGATCTTCATTATAGCCCGAGAACCAGTCCTCGAAGGCGCGCGCCACTCGCGCGGGCGTGTCGATCAGGCCTTCACGCTGCGGATCGTCTCCAGTCCAGCGCAGCAGTGTCCGGACAGCAGCTTCTGCCTGCTCCCGCGAGGGACGCGGCTCGGACGGTGCCGGCTGCTTGGTGCAGAACGTGTTGGGCTTCTTGGCTTCGGACATTGTCATGCTCGTTAGATGCCGCTTGCGAGCATTTACGACAGGGAAAAACCGGCAGATCAACCGCAGGTTTATAGGGGTTAGTGGATCCGGCGGTGCTCGTGTGGGCTTTCCAGCACGAAACCGGGAATTTCCGCCTCGAAATCCTCACCTGTGGCCGCGCGCATCAGATAGCGGCCCTGCATGGCACCCGACGCCGTGGGGAGCGGACAACCGCTCGTGTATTCGAACTTCTGCCCCGGCGCCAGAACCGGCTGCGCACCCACTACTCCCGGACCGCGCACTTCCTGGATGTGGCCTTCAGCGTCGGTGATGTGCCAATAGCGCGAGAGGAGCTGCACCGTTTCCGCGCCCTTGTTCTCGATCGTGACGGTGTACGACCACAGATAGCGGCGTTCGCCTGGATCGGACTGGTCGTCCAGGAAAGCCGGTTTCACGGCAACGCGGATGTGGCGGGTGACGCGCTCGTACATGCGCCAATTATGGATTGTGAGTCTGCAGCCCCGCAAGACTTATGGTAAGCGCAGGGTTAACGCCGCTCAGCCGCGTGGCGCCACGGTCACATCCGTGGTCACGGAATTGGCGATAAAGCAGCCATCATGCGCCTGATGGTGGAAATCCACGAGCATTTCCGCGGTTACATTCGCGCCATCCGCGAACCGCACATCGGGGTGCAAAACCACCCGTTTGATCTGCATTTTCCCGTTCGCACCCTTTTCCATGTAACCTACCGCAGCGTCGTCATAGGATTCGACCGTCAGCTTCTTCAGCGCGCAGATCGCGAGGAAGGTGAGCATGTGGCAAGACGACAACGATGCGACGAACGCTTCTTCCGGATCGACGCGCTCGGCATCGCCTTTGTAAGCGGGTGTCGCCGATGCGGTAAGCGTGATGTCCCCATTCTTGAACACCATCTCATGCGCACGATTGTAGGAGGCATAAGTGAAATCGGTGCTGGTACGCTTCCAGCGAACGCCGGCATGATGCTCGGACATGTCAGACTCCCTTGAGCGCCTGTTCGAGGTCTTCGCAAAGATCCGCCGGATCTTCGAGACCGACCGAAAGACGCAACAATCCCGGCGTAACCCCAAGTTCAAGTCGCGCTTGGGGATTCACACGCTGATGCGTGGTCGTTTCCGGATGAGTCATGATGCTCTTGGCGTCGCCGAGATTGTTCGACACATCGATCAGCTGTAGCGCGTTCTCCAGCCGGAACGCCGCCGCCTTGCCGCCACCGACTTCAAACGTCACAACACCGCCCCCGCCATCCATCTGCGCACGCGCCAACTCATGCTGAGGATGATCGGCACGAAAGGGATAGAGGACACGGATGATCTTCTTCTGGCTCGCCAGAAAGTCGGCGACCTTCGCCGCGCTCTCGCAATGCGCCCGCATGCGCAGATGAAGCGTCTCGAGACTCTTCAGATGCAGCCAGGCGTTGAACGGACTGATCGACGGGCCGGTATTGCGTAGGAAGGGTTGCAGGTGATCCTTCAGGAACTCCTCTTTGCAGAGGACGACACCGCCCAGCGCGCGGCCCTGCCCGTCTATATATTTGGTCGAGCTGTGCACCACGACATGCGCACCGAACTCCATCGGCCGCTGCAACGCAGGTGACGCAAAAGCATTGTCCACGACCAGCAGCGCGCCGGCCCTGTCCGCGATCTTTGCGACTGCCTTCAAATCCACGATCGCCAACGTCGGGTTGGCAGGAGTCTCCAGGAACAGCATCCGGGTATTGGGCGTCATTGCCGCCGCCCACTGATCCAAATCGCTGCCATCGACCAGCGTGTTGGTGATACCAAAGCGCGGCAGAACCTCTTCGATCACATAGCGGCAGGCCCCGAACATCGCCTTGGCGCCCACGACATGATCGCCCGTCCCGAGGGCACTGAGAAAGACACTGCTGACCGCCGCCATGCCACTCGCCGTAGCGCGAGCAACTGGGGCGCCTTCGAGTGCGGCCATGCGCTCCTCGAACATGGTCACGGTGGGATTGGAATAGCGGCTATATTGATATCCAGGCGATGCACCGGTGAACCGGGCCTCAGCTTCGTCGGCGGTTTCGTAAGCGTAACCCGACGTCATGAAGAGGGCTTCGGACGTCTCCTGAAACGGCGTGCGTGTCTGCCCCCCGCGAACGCCAAGCGTTCGTGCGCGCCATTTTCCGGGCTTTTTGTTCGTCGCCATGGCCGCATGTTGCGTGCTTGCCCGTGGGGGTCAAGCTGCTTAAGGTCGCGCCCGCATCCCATCAGACATGCAGACAATGAACACCATCAGCCATCACTCGGCGCTTATATATGTCATGGTCGTCGTCTCCGCCGCCGACGGCGTGATGAGCGAACGTGAGCTGAAAACCATCGGCAACATCGCCAAGACGCTGCCCGTTTTTCGCGACTTTGAGGACCATCGCCTTCTGCCCGTGGCGCAGGAGTGTGGTCAGATCCTGCAGGAGCAGGACGGCGCGGATGCCGTGCTAGGTCTCATCAAAGAAGCCCTGCCGGACCACCTTTGTGAGACCGCTTATGCGTTGGGTCTGGAAGTTGCTCTGTCCGATTCCCGCGTGATGCTGGAGGAAGTTCGTGTGCTGGAGGTGCTCCGGCGCTCCCTGCATATCGACCGGCTTGTCGCCGCGGCACTCGAACGCGGCGCCCGCGCCCGTTACCAGATCGCCTGATATCGAAATGCGTCGCCTGCTCCTCCTGCGCCATGCCAAGGCCGTGCAGGACAGTGGCGAAGGCGATTTCGCGCGCGCGCTCACCGAACGGGGGCGAAGAGATGCCGCGCGCATGGGACATGCGCTGGACACGCGCGGTTACGTTCCGGATCTTGTCCTCTGCTCGAGCGCAGAACGCACTACGGAAACCTGGGAGCTGCTTTCACCGGAACTGGCGAAGGCACCGAAAGTGGAGTTCACCAAGGCGCTTTATCTCGCCTCGCCGAAAAATATCCTCGCGCAAATCCATCTTACTGCGGATGAGGTGAAGACACTCATGCTGGTGGGCCACAATCCCGGAATAGAGGAATGTGCGATACGGCTCTCGCGCAATCCGGCATCAAAAGCGGAAAGCCACAAGCTGGAAGATATGCGTGAGAAATTTCCGACCTGCGCGCTGGCGGTTCTGGATTTCGAGGTGAAGTCGTGGAGCGATGCCGGCAGCGGCGGCATCCTGCTCGAATTCCTCAGGCCTCGCGATCTGAAGGGCTGACCGCCTTGTCGGCCAGCGCGAGTCGACGCCAGCCAAAGGCGTTTTCCGAAATCGGATCGCCCATCATCCGGCCCGTGCGCTCCGCGATAAGCCGGCCGCCCATTTTCTCATAGAAGAACCGGGCATTGTTTTTCGCATGCGCCCAGATCACGCACGACCCATAACCGCGACCGCCCATCCATGTGAAGGCGTTGCGCAAGAGCGCCCGCCCCGTGCCTGCGCCATAACAGGCCGGATCGACATACAGAGTGTAGACTTCGCCATCGAAGCCAAGCGTCGCATCGCGCGCCTGTCCGCAACTCGCCATGCCAACGATGCCGTGTGCCTCGTCTTCGGCGACGAATACAACCTCACTTCGAGAACGCACCGTGGCTCGCCAGCGCGCCGCCTGCCCGCGCGGCGTCATTGCACACAACAACCGCATGGGAAGAATATCGGCATAGGTATCGTGCCATGATTCAATATAGACGCGCGCAATGCCGTCGGCATCGTCGGGTTTCGCCTGGCGCACCCTGATCGGAAGTCCGCTCATGGGATCAATCTTTGCGCGATCTTGAGCCGCTGCCAAGCGCAATCGTGTTCATTTTCGGTGTAATGCGAGTTGCATTTGCGCGTCGAAAAATCGTGGCGGATTTGTGTTGTGTACGCCACAGAAACGCACACGTTTCAATTTTCTTTTTTGCGGAACGGAGTTAGACTGATTCTACATCGACCAAGCCGATGCGCCGTTTGTGACGGGCACCCCAAGAGGCTGGCGGATTTGAACAGGGAAGACGCGTTCAGGAACCATCGTTCGTGCCATGCGGCGCGAACGCGGCAGTTTGCTTGGTTTTTCCTGAAATAGGGAAAACGGTGGGGGGTGAGTTAAGGGTTGCTTCACGGGGCAGTGAGATAATTTTCGTGCGTACCAAGACCAGAAGTCTTGTCATGTCTGCAAAGGGTCACGACATCTAAACTGTGATGGGCGTGCAAGACGTACAAGGAGTCGACCGATGAGTACGTTGGACGTCTTCGACATTTTCACCCGCGATTACGCGCGCGAGCGATTTGAAACGATGAGCTTGCGCGATTGGCTCCTCGCCGCGCGCGACGACAAGATGCTCTACGCGACGCCGTCCGAGCGCATGGTGTCCGCCATCGGCGAGCCCGAACTGATCGACACAGCCCAGGACAGCCGTCTCGGTCGCATTTTCTTTAACCGCACCATCAAGACCTACAAGGCGTTCGACGGTTTCTTCGGCATGGAAGACACGATCGAGCGTATCGTGAGCTACTTTAAGCATGCTGCGCAGGGTCTCGAAGAAAAGAGGCAGATACTTTATCTCCTTGGACCGGTCGGCGGCGGCAAGTCCTCGCTCGCGGAACGGCTCAAGGATCTGATGGAGAAACATCCGATCTATGTACTGAAGGCCGGAGAGGACATCAGTCCCGTTTTCGAGAGCCCATTGGGTCTTTTCCGCTCGCAGGAGCTTTCTTCGCTCTTGGCCGACAAGTATGGCATCGAAAAACATCGCACCGGCCAGGTGATGAGCCCGTGGGCGGTGAAGCGTCTCGACGAATTCGGCGGCGATATTTCCAAATTCGAAGTCGTACGGCTTTATCCGTCCAAGCTGCGCCAATTTGCGGTGGCGAAAACCGAGCCGGGCGACGAGAACAATCAGGATATCTCCTCGCTCGTCGGCAAGGTGGATATTCGCAAACTGGAGCATTTCAGCCAGAACGATCCGGATGCCTATTCCTTCTCGGGCGGTCTGTGTCGCGCCAATCAAGGCCTTCTGGAATTCGTAGAAATGTTCAAGGCGCCCATCAAGGTGCTGCACCCGCTGCTGACCGCCACGCAGGAAGGCAACTACACCGGCACCGAAACGCTGGGGCCGATCCCGTTCAACGGCACCATCCTCGCTCACTCCAATGAAGCGGAGTGGACCGTCTTCAAGAACAATCGCAACAACGAAGCCTTCCTCGACCGCATAAGCGTTGTTACCGTTCCCTATTCACTGCGTGTGACCGAGGAAACCGCGATCTACAAGAAGCTGCTGAAGAGCAGTGATCTGGATGGCTCGAAATGCTCGCCCGAAACGCTGGAGATGCTCGCGAAGTTCTGCGTGATGACGCGGCTGAAGGAGCATGAAAATTCCAATCTCACCGCCAAGATGCGCGTCTATGATGGCGAGAAGCTGAAAGACACAGATCCCAAGGCCAAGACCTTGCAGGAATACAAGGACGCAGCTGGTGTGGATGAAGGCATGACGGGTATCTCCACCCGTTTCGCTTACAAAACGCTTTCCGAGACATTCAACTACGACCACTCGGAAATCGCGGCCGATCCGGTGCATCTGATGTATGTGCTGGAGCAATCTATTAAGCGCGAACAATATGCGGACGAAACCGAAAAGAAGTATCTTGAATTCATCAAGTCCGAACTCGCGCCACGCTATGCCGAGTTCATCGGCAAGGAGATTCAGAAAGCCTATCTCGAAAGTTATGGCGAATATGGCCAGAACCTGTTTGACCGTTATATTTCCTACGCTGATGCCTGGATCGAAGATCAGGACTACAAAGACGCTGACACCGGTCAGCTCCTGAACCGCGAAGCTCTGGACAACGAGTTGTCCAAAATTGAAAAGCCCGCCGGCATCGCCAATCCGAAGGACTTCCGCAATGAAGTGGTGAAGTTCGCCCTGCGTTATCGCGCGCAGCATGACGGCGCCAATCCGGCGTGGACGGCTTACGAGAAAATCCGCTCCGTCATCGAAAAGCGGATGTTCACGCAGGTCGAGGACCTGCTTCCCGTCATCAGCTTCGAGTCCAAGAAGGACAGCGATACGGAAACCAAGCACAATGAGTTCGTGAAGCGCATGCTTTCCCGCGGGTACACTTCACGCCAGGTGCGCCGGCTCGTGGAATGGTACATGCGCGTCAACAAGGCGGGGTAGTGCAAGAATGGATCCCGGCTCGCGCATCGCTTCGCTCGCTGGCCGGGATGACAGGTTCTAAAGCATGACCCACTTCATCGACCGCCGCTTGAATCCAAAGGGCAAAAGTCTCGGCAACCGCCAACGCTTCCTGCGCCGCGCCCGCACGCAAATCCGCGAAGCCGTGCAGAAATCGCTGAAAGACACGTCGGTTGCGGATATCGACAAGGACCGCAAGATCCGCATTTCGACCAAAGGCACCAAGGAGCCACGCTTCCGCCTCGATCCGCGAGCCGGCGGGGAACACGATTTCGTTCTTCCGGGCAACAAGCAGTTCACGCCTGGCGACGAGATCAAGAAGCCACCATCCGGCGAAGGGGGCGGACGCGGCAAGGAAGCTGCAGACTTTGCGGAAGGTGACGACGAATTCGAATTCACGATGACGCAGGATGAAGTCCTCGACATCTTCTTCGAGGATTTGGAACTTCCCAATCTTGTCCGCACCACACTGAAGGATACGCCGAACAAGGTGTGGAAGCGTGCCGGCATCACAACGTCCGGGTCGCCGACGCAGATAAATCTCATCCGCACCATGCGCAACGCACAGGGCCGAAGGATGGCGCTGCACCGTCCCAAGCTGAAAGACATCGAAGCACTTCAGGCGGAGTTGGATGGGCTTGAACGAGAGCCGGTAGCCGACCGCGAAAAAATCGCCGCGTTGAAAGAGCAGATCGCCAAGTTGCACTCCAAGCGGAAATGGGTCGGCTTTATCGATCCGGTGGATGTGCGTTTCAACTCTTATACCGAGCAGCCCGTCCCGACATCGCAAGCTGTGATGTTCTGTCTGATGGATGTTTCGGGATCGATGGGAGAACGCGAAAAGGATCTGGCCAAGCGCTTCTACATGCTGCTCCACCTGTTCCTGAAACGGCGTTACAAGCGCGTGGATATCGTCTTCATCCGTCACACACATGATGCACAGGAGGTGGATGAGCAGGAATTCTTCTACTCGCGGCAGTCAGGCGGCACGATCGTCTCCACGGCGCTCGACAAGATGCTGGAAATCCAGAAGGAGCGTTATGCCACCACCGACTGGAATATCTATGCGGCTCAGGCTTCCGACGGCTATACGCAGAGCGGCGACGCGCGGCGTTGCGTGGAGATGCTCAACAACGACATCATGCCGCTCTGCCAGTACTACGCCTATATCGAGATCCTTGACGAACGCGAGATGGAAGTCTTCGCCTCCGAGGAATCCGGCGCCGAACTATGGCGCGCTTACCGCACCGTAGCGGATGGCTGGTCCAATTTTGCGACCAAGCGCATTTCGAAGCCTGCTGATATTTTTCCTGTGTTCCGGGAACTGTTCAAAAAGACGGAGGCCGCATGAGCAACCTCCTCTTCTCGGAAGCCGAGTGGGATTTCGCGACGCTCGACCGCACATTTAAGGCGATCGAGGAGATAGCGGTTAAGGATCTGAAGCTCGACATCTATCCCAATCAGATCGAAGTCATTTCGTCCGAGCAGATGCTGGACGCCTATTCCTCCCTCGCCATGCCACTGATGTACAATCATTGGAGCTTCGGCAAGCTGTTTGCCCGCGAAGAGGCCATGTACCGCGCGGGCTACTCCGCCCTCGCCTATGAGATCGTCATCAATTCCAGCCCGTGCATTTCCTACCTGCTGGAAGAAAATACAATGACGATGCAGGCGTTGGTGATGGCGCATGCCGCCTTTGGCCACAATCATTTTTTCAAGAACAACTATCTCTTCCGCCAGTGGACGAACGCGGAAGGGATTCTCGACTACCTCGCCTTCGCCAAAAGATATGTCGCAGCTTGTGAAGAGAAATATGGCCGCGAAGACGTTGAGGCGGTACTCGACAGTGCGCATGCCCTGATGGACCAGGGCGTCTTCCGTTACCGGCGCCCGCCGCGCCCTTCTCGCGAACGTACGCTGGAAAAGTTGCGTGCCCGGGTGCAATACGAAGAAGAATCCTACAACGAGTTGTGGCGCACGCTTCCCGTCGGCATTGAACCGCCCGCTGCCCCGCCAACCGTCGATCCCGAAGACCACTACAGCGGCGACATGAAGCTGCCGGAAGAGAACATCCTCTATTTCCTAGAAAAACACTCGCCGTCGCTCAAAGCATGGCAGCGCGAAACGCTGCGCATCGTGCGCAACCTTGCGCAATATTTCTATCCGCAGAAACAGACAAAGGTAATGAACGAAGGCTGCGCTAGCTTCGTCCACCACGCGATCATGAACATTCTTTATGACCGTGGCATGATCAACGAGGGCTCGCTGCTGGAGTTCATGCACAGCCACACGTCGGTCGTGTTCCAGCCAGAGTTCGACGATAAGCGCTATTACGGCATCAATCCCTATGCACTCGGCTTCGGCATGATGACCGATATCAAGCGCATCGCGATGGAACCGACCGCAGAGGACCGCGAGTGGTTTCCCGCCTTCGCTGGCAATGGCGACTGGGTGGGCACACTGAAAGACGCCTGGGCCAATTACCGGGACGAGAGCTTTATCGAACAGTTCCTTTCGCCCAAGCTGATGCGGGATTTCCGCTTCTTCTCGTTATTCGATAAAGCGGATGAAAGCGCTTACAGGGTCAGCGCTATCCACGACGAGACCGGCTATCGCCGCATACGGCAATTGTTGGCTCGCCAATATGACGTAAGCCTCAACGAACCCAATATTCAGGTAAAGTCAGCAGATTTGAAGGGAAATCGACGCCTGATCCTGGAGCACAAAATGCACAGAGGCATCCCTCTGGACGGAAAGACAAGAGAAGTTGTGCTCGCCCACGTCGAACGCCTCTGGGGCCACGACGTGGGCCTGAGCGAGACTGATGCTGGCTAGCGCCGGATCAGTGTTTGGCCATCGTGGCCGTCGTCGTCGGGTTTGAAGGCGACCAAATACCCGAATACATCAAACCACCGGCAACGATAACGATCAGCGCAAGGCCTGCGACGGCCGCCACGATACGCGGCACCGTCTCGTCCTTATCGACGTCTTTTGAAGCGTGAAGCGGTTCTTCCATTCCAGTCCTCCCAACCGGATCGGAGCCCCATGAAACAGGGCGGCGATCGGCATGCCCATGCAACGAAGCCATTATAACGCCGTACCGGCCTCACGTCACTTGGGATCAGGGGGTCTAAGAAACCAAGCCAACGCGAGGGCCAGCACTGCGGACCGGAACCGGCATCAACCGGACACCCCGGTCCCCGTGGTGTGGGTGGTGTCCACGATCTGCTGCGCCGGGACCGTATTGGCCTGAGCGCGCTGCTGGCTGGGGGAATAGACCGTGCCTGCCAGGATGAACGCGGATGCGGCGATGATGGCCAGGGTCAGTACTTTCGAGCCATAAACCTCGCCGTCGGAATTGGTATGCGTCATTTGCCTCTCCATTTGCGCCCGGTTTTGGGTAGAAGGGGTAACTACACGTTTACCGGCCACACGCGGGAGATGGTGGCTGGTTGTCAGTCCACAATAGTTTGATCGGTGCGCTGTCCCCGCCCTCGGCCATGCGCAAATGGCATGGTTCCAATCCTTGAAACCGGCCAAAAGCGCACTATAGAGAACTTAATAATAGTGTAACGGCGGGTCCGCCTTGAGCTATTTCAGCTTGGCGGGCGTGGTCTGCGCCCGCACTTTGCTGGTGATCGGCGCGCCGTTCTCTTTGCCCACAGCCACCACAGCCGCGCAGTTGGCATCCTTTGCCAAACCGGGATCGACGAAGGGAATGATCACGGCCAAGGGAGACAGGAATGCCAACGCCGCCGCGATGCCGCCTTGCGGCAAAGCCTTGCCAGCATCCACGCCAATCTGCGGACTGTTTATAGGTCCTTTAATGGTGATCGGCGCGTTCAGATGGAGAATGCGGAATTTCTTGGGATGACCCTGGAATTCCAGATTCATGTCCTCGCCATCGAGCGCAACCGTGCCCTTGCCGGTGATCAGCACCGGATCGGTATCGAACACCAGCCGCTGCGCCGTCATTGTACCCTTGCTCACGTCGAAATGGGCGACGGCACAACGCACGGCAGTATCGCTCTTGTCATTCGACAACAGCAGGCCCAGACCGTTCAGCACATTGATGCCGGCCAGTTCGGCAAACGCCGCGCGAATCTTTCCCGATGGAATGATGGTGGTGAACTTGCCGCTGGCGGTGTTCGCGGTTTTCTGAATCGAATTTCCGGTGCCATGCAACTTGGCGCGCGCGACGAGCAGCCCTTCCAACGGCGGAGGGTTTCCCGAGACGAATTGCTCAAGGCGAATGTCCGTCAACCTGGCGTCGATATCCGTGGCCGGAACGCTATTGCGCACATCGATACTGGCCGAGCCGGCAAGCCTGCCCTGCGCGAAGACGAACAACATTGGATTGAGCGTCAGCACGCCGTCCTTCAACACCACATGCGTCAAGGCGCGGCGTAGCGGGAAGTCCCGCGACTTCACGGTGTCGGCGCTGTAGGTGACGTCTGCATTCATCTGGCGCAGGCGATCGACCTTTAGCGGCGTGTCCGGAAGCAGATGCTTCATCGGGGCGACCTCCGCCTGCGTGGCGCCCGCGGCAAGCGCTTTGGCGCGATCCTTGGCGGACGGCGGTGCGCCGACAAGCGGCCCCAGATCGTCGAAGTTCAGAACCTTCGATGTCATCGCGCCGGACAGATATGGGATCTTGCTCGATGCATCGACCGTCAGATCGCCGTGAAGATCGGTGTCACCCAAGATGCCGTTGATGCTGGTGATCTTGTAGATCGCGTTGTTGCGCGAAAGATGGCCGGACAGGTGATAGGGCGGTGTGCCGGGGAAGGCTAATCCGGTGAGATAATAGAGCTGGCTGAGATTCGGGCCGGCCACGTCCATCGTGGCCTCGATGCCGCCGAGGTCGAAGGGATGGGTGATCGATCCCTGCGTTACGACATGCGTGGGACCGGCGTGGATATCGGCGCTGAAATTATAGGGCTTGGTCGTATCGACGTTGATGAGCGGACCGCCGTGAACGACGGCTGTGAATTTGCGGTTGTTGAGAAGTCCGTCGCCGTTCAGCGCAAAGGCCGCGCCGCCTTTTCCGCCTTCTTGCGACGAGACCGTGCCGATGAAGCTCAACTTGCGGCGCAGATCGTGAATCTCGAGATGGCCGTCATTGATGATGAAATGCTGGATCGGCGGTATCTTCATACCGTCGTTCGAACCCTTCTCGCCGTTGAAATCCCAATTGGTGCGGCCATCGGCATCACGCCAGATCAGGATCTGCGGGTGATCGACCTTCACCAGCGGCATGTAGACTTGGCCCCCGAACAGATAAGGCAGGAGACGAATCTTAAAAGTCAGATTCTGTGCATCCGCCATCTGTGGCGACTTCAGCCAGGGTGGATTGCCGATGGTCAGGCCATCCACGGAGACGCGCGGGGTGAAAGAGAAAAGGCGAACCTTCAGATCGCCGGCGATCTTCACCGGCCTGCCGATCCTGTAGGAGACATAGCGCGCGATCGGGCCGCGCATGGAATTCCAGTTGAGGAAATAGAGCGTGATCAAAATGGCGGCGATCAGCGCCAGGATGATCGTTACCGCCCAGCGAAATCCTTCACCAGCCGTGCGCCTGTGAATGCTTCGCGCCGCGCGCAGGCGTTCGCGCGCGCGCTGATAATGCTCCTGGATAGGCGAAGGAGGCCCTTCGCGGGGATCTTGTGTAACGATACGGTCCAAAACGGCAGCCTCGGCATTCTCCGCCCGTGTAACGCGCCAGATGATGTTTGGGCTTCATCACGCGGAACTTTGGAACCTGATGGAGCTTTCGCCGAGCCGCAGCGCGCGAATAACCGGCCCATCTTCAGCCGAGGCGAAGCTGCGCGGACTGGAGCGGGCGAAGGGAATCGAACCCTCGTCAGTAGCTTGGGAAGCTACAGCTCTACCATTGAGCTACGCCCGC
>JANWJQ010000097.1 GCA_025451875.1 Rhizomicrobium sp. | reverse complement strand
GGCAAGACCATCGAGATCGCACCCGGCGTCCACTGGATTCGCATGCGCCTGCCGATGCAGCTCAACCACATCAATCTGTGGCTGCTGGAAGACGGCGACGGCTGGACGATCGTGGACACGGGCATTCGGGACGAGACGACGGCGAATGCATGGAAGGAACTGTTTGCCGGCCCGATGGCGGGCAAGCCGGTCAAGCGCGTGATCGTCACCCATCTGCATCCGGATCATGTGGGCCTCGCCGGATGGCTGGTGCGCCGCTTCAATGTCGAACTCTGGATGACGCGCACCGATTATCTGATGTGCCGCAACCTTTGCGCGGACACCGGGCAGGAGGCGCCGGAAGAGGGCGTCCGCTTCTATCGCGCGGCGGGATTTCCCGAAGAGCAGCTCGAACTTTACCGCACGCGCTTCGGCGGGTTCGGCAAAGGTGTTTATCGCCTGCCGAATGCTTATCGCCGCATCGAGGAAGGCGAGCGCATTCCGATCGGCAATCGCACATGGGAGATCGTGATCGGGCGCGGCCACGCGCCGGAACATGCGTGCCTGTGGTCGCGCGAGGACAACATCCTGATATCCGGCGACCAGTTGCTGCCGCGCATCTCATCGAATGTCAGCGTGTTTCCGACGGAGCCCGAAGGCAATCCGCTTCAGGATTGGCTCGATAGCTGCGCCAAGCTGAAGAAGCTTCTGCCGGCGGATATCTTCGTGCTGCCGGCGCATAATCGCCCGTTCAAGGGCGCGCAGGAGCGGCTGCAGGAACTGATCGACGGCCATGAAGACGGCATGCGCAAGCTGCTTGCGCTATGCACAGAACCCAAGCGGGCGGTGGATGTGTTTCCGGCACTGTTCCGCGCCAAGATCACATCCGGCAATTACGGCATGGCGACGGGCGAAAGCCTGGCGCATTTGAACTGCCTGATGCGGCGCGGGTTGATGCGGCGCACGCCGGACGCGCAGAGTGTCGACTGGTACCAAACGATCTGACCGCGTTCGGGGGAGCGCAACCATGAAGGTCAACAATCAAAGCCTGAGCAACTGGCTCGTCATCGGCGCGGTCCTGCTGGCGTTGCTGGTGGTCGGCCGCGACTTCTTCGTGCCGCTGGTATTTGCGCTGCTGCTCTGGGCGGTCATCAACGCCATGGTGAGCTTCCTGGAGCGGCAGAAGCTGCCGCCGTTCATGGCGTGGTGCGCGGCCTTCGCGGCGATCGTCATTTCGCTATGGTTCATCGCGCTTGTTCTTGCGGACCAGGCGTCCGCGGTTGCGACGGAGGCGCCCAAGCTCGCGCAGAAAATCGAATCGCTGCTGCGGACCAAGCTGCCGTTTCGCGTGCCGCTGCCGGACCTGAATGCCGCGGCGCTTGCGAAGAACGACACCGTGCGCGGTTTCCTCGGCATCATCGCGGCCTCCATCGGCAACATGTTTCTCGATCTGACGCTGATCCTGATCTATGTCGGCTTCCTGCTGGCGGAGCAGGGGCACATTCCCGAGAAAATCGCGCGTCTGCAGAAAAACAATACCGAGGCGGAAGGCGAAGCCGTGGTCCGCGCCATAGGCCATCAGGTGCAGACCTATCTGGGGGTGTGCACCTTGGCGAGCGCGCTGATGGCGGTCGTCACCTATGCGTTGCTGAAGTTCATGGGCGTGGACTTCGCGGGTTTCTGGGCGCTGGCGATGTTCGTGCTGACCTACGTTCCAACGGTGGGCGCGGTGGGCGTCGTGCTTCCGGCGGCGATGGCGCTGGCGCAGTTCGGCACCTTCGGCCCGGCGCTGCTGATCGCGATCGTGCTTTTCGCCGTGCATTTCCTGCTCACGAGTGTGATCGAGACTCTGCTGCTCGGCCGCACGCTGGATCTCAGCCCCTTCGCGATCATCCTGTCCCTGACGTTCTGGGGATTGGTGTGGGGCGTGGGCGGATTGTTCCTCGCCGTGCCGCTGACGGGTGCGCTGGCGATCATCTGCCGCCATCTCGAAGGATTGGAATGGTTCGCCGAACTGATCGCGGGATCGAAACCCGTGCGCTCGCGGCGGCGGTTGCGCTTCGGCACATAAGGAGGACGCCATGTCCCTAAAAGGCAAAACACTTTTCATCTCCGGCGCATCGCGCGGCATCGGCCTCGCCATCGCCCTGCGCGCGGCGCGTGACGGCGCCAGTATCGCCATCGCCGCGAAGACCGCCGAACCAAATCCCAAATTGCCCGGCACCATCTACACGGCGGCGAAAGAGATTGAAGCTGCCGGCGGCAAGGCGCTGCCCATCGTTTGCGACATCCGTTTCGAGGATCAGGTCCAGGCGGCGGTGGACCAGACTGCGGCGAAGTTTGGCGGGATCGACATTCTGGTGAACAACGCCAGCGCGATCTCGCTCACCGGCACGTTGCAGACCGATATGAAGCGCTACGACCTGATGAACGGCATCAACGCGCGCGGCACCTATCTGGTCTCGCGCACCTGCATTCCATACCTGAAGAAGGCGGCCAATCCGCATGTCCTGAACCTGTCGCCGCCGCTGGACATGAACCCCAAATGGTTCGCGGGCCACACGGCTTACTCGATGGCGAAATACGGCATGAGCATGTGCGTGCTGGGCATGGCGGCGGAGTTCAAGGACGACGGTATTGCATTCAACGCGCTATGGCCGCGTACCGGCATCGCCACCGCCGCGATCCGCAACGCACTGGCGGGCGACGAGGGCATGAAGCATTGCCGCACGGTCAATATCCTGTCCGACGCCGCCTACATCGTCTTCAACAAGAAGGCGAAAGAGTTCACCGGCAATTTCCTGATCGACGACACGTTCCTCGCCGCAAACGGCGTGACGGATTTCGACCAATATCGCGTCGATCCCACCAAAGACCTGATGCCGGATTTCTTCGTGCCGGATTCGGTGCCGCCGCCCGCAGGCGTCAGCCTGAAAGCACTGAGGGCCTAGCGCCCGCGCAGGTGATCGAACAGCGTTCCCATCGCATGGGTGACCGCGTGTGTGACGCGATGCGTCGCCGCGTCGGCGTAAATAGAGGCGCTGTAGTGAACGCTGTCGAAATTGGATGACAGCTTGTCCATCTGAAAGCCTGTGGTGACGCCGGCAGCGACGATAGCCAGCGCCAATACGCCTGCCTTGAGAAAATAGAACTGACGATCCATGACGCCCTCCGTCATCGCCGATGTCATAGACTTGTTCGGCGATTGCGGCCAAGTGTGGGCAGACATTATTCGCTTTTTCGCGGGCTATCCATGCGTGCAGGTTCTGGCTCTGCGCGAGCGGGATCGGCACGCACCGCCGCGGCCTGACGGGGTACGGCGATTTGGATTTTCGCCCTGTCCAGTGCGGTTTTCACGGATTTCTGCAGGGCATACAGCACCTTCCAATAGTCTCCGCTTCGCGCATAGGCCCGCACCGTCATGATCACCGCGTATCCTTGCAATTCGTTCACGATGACACCGGGCGCGGGCGATTTGGAGACATCCGGGTTGGCGGTGACGGCTTCCAGAATCACCGTCTCGACCGTGTCGAGGTCGTTCACGAAATCGACCGGCACATTGAACTTCACGCGGCGCATGGGCTCGCGCGTGTAATTCAGGATCGTCGCACCGAAGATCGCGGAGTTCGGGATCGAGACGTAATAAAGATCACGCGTCGTGATGAGCGTTGTGAAAAGACCGATCTCGCGCACGATGCCTTGCCGTCCGCCGGCGATCTCCACGAAATGGCCGACACGGAAGGGCCGCAGGATCAGCAGCATCACACCGGCGGCCACATTGGACAGCGTGCCTTGCAGCGCCAACCCGACGGCGATCCCGGCCGCGCCCAGGACAGCGATCAAGCTTGCCGTCTGCACGCCGAATTCATCGAGCACCAGAACGACGGTGACGATCAGCAGGACGTAGCGGATCAGCGATGCCAGCAGCGGCTTCAATGTGGCATCGAGTGGCAGATGGGCGAGGGCGGCCAGCACCCAGCGCTTGGCCCAGGTGGCGAGCATCCAGCCGACGATGAGAATGAGGATCGCGGCGAGAAAGCGGATGCCGCTGTTCACCATCAAAAGCTTCAGATCGGTGATGAATGTGGGGCTGAGGGTGCCGAACACGGATGGCCTGAGGTGAGTTCGCGGTCCCTAACGCGCAACCATGGCCGGAAGTCGCACTTCCCATGGCGAAAACCGGAAGGCACATTCGGACCATGGGCCGTTCGGTTTTCCTTTGCGCCTTCATGGCGTTGGTCGCGTCTCCTGCGGGCGCGCTTCCGGCTTGCGCGCCGCCTGTGGAGATATCCGACCTCGCCATCACCCGCATCGAGCAAAACGGCGTGCTGGTGGCGACTGATGGGCGGGCCGTGAAGATGGAGGGCATTCGTCTCCCCGCGGGAGCACAGGACCGCGCGCCGCAATCCTGGTCCGATGCCGCGCTCTCCGCGCTGCACGATCTCGCCTATGGCCACCTGGTTACGGTGACGGCGAAGCCGCCGAAGCAGGATCGCTATGACCGGGTGCGCGGGCAGATATTCGCGACGGAGGATGGCGAGGTGTGGCTCCAGCTCGCGCTGCTGCGCAAAGGGCTGGCCCGCGTGTCCTTCTCGCCCGACCGGCGTGAATGTGTGAAAGAGCTGTATGCCGCCGAAGCCGATGCGCGTGCGCGACGCGCCGGCATCTGGGCCGCTCCGGCCTATGCCGTTCGGCAATCCGCGAATGTCTCTGCGGGCGATTTGGGCACGTTTCAGATTGTCGAAGGCAAAGTGGTGAACGCGTCGGTGAAATCGCGCGCCTATCTGAACTTCGGCGCGGACTGGAAACGCGATTTTACGGCGACCATCGCGCCCGAAGACATGAAAACCTTTCGCGCCGCCAACATCGATCCGGCGCGCTATGCCGGAAAGACGATCCGCGTGCGCGGCATCGTGGAATGGCATGGTGGCCCGGAGATCGAAATCGCATCGCCGGATGATATCGAAGTGCTTCCGGATCTGCGGCCCGCGCAACGCTGAAAACAAAAGGCCCGGTGTTTCCACCGGGCCTTTGTCATTCGTATTTGAAGTGGCTTACGCCGCTTTCTTGAGCAGCATGCCTTCAACGCGCTTCACGGCGGTCGGCTCGTCGGTCTTCTCGACAGCGGCCACTTCGCGCGCCATGCGGGCGAGGGCCGCTTCGTAGAGCTGACGTTCGGAGTAGGACTGCTCCGGCTGGCCGCCCGCGCGGTGCAGGTCGCGCACGACCTCCGCGATGGAAACCAGATCGCCGGAGTTGATCTTCGCTTCGTATTCCTGCGCGCGGCGCGACCACATGGTGCGCTTCACGCGGGCGCGGCCCTTGAGCGTGTTGAGCGCGTTGGTCACGACGTCCGGCGAGGACAGCTTGCGCATGCCGACAGCCTTCGCTTTCGCGGTGGGGACGCGCAGGGTCATCTTGTCCTTGTCGAAGGTGATGACGAAAAGTTCCATCCGGATGCCGGCGACTTCCTGCTCTTCGACATTGGTGATGCGGCCGACGCCATGCGTCGGGTAGACGACGTGATCGTTCGTCTTGAAATCGAGCTTCTTGTTCGAGTTGGCCGGGGTCTTCTTCACAGCCGGGGCAGGAGGGGTCGGTGTTTTTGCCGTGGTCATATCTCTTCCAGTTCCAATCTGCGCGCACCCAAGCTGCAGACAAATCTGCCGCTACCACATTGCACTGCAACAGAAACGGAGCGAGGCGGCCGGAGTAAGGGGACAATCCGGTGGGGGCGTGCCTTTCGCATATTTCTGAGGACTGAGACCCTATCAGAGAAACTGCGAAAAAGGAAGAAAAACTTTAGTCAAGCTATTGTTTTCACGGAATTTATTTCGAATTTTGTTAGAAACTGTCATGGATTCAAGGGATTGCGGGTCGCCAACGGTAAACGCATAGCGGCCCTCATTAACCCGCGTTTCACGCGGATTACGGGTGGTTCATTCGGAACCCGCCCTGGCGGTTGTTAATCCCCGGTGCCCGGCTTGTCGGAGAAGTACTTCTCGAACTTGCCCTCTTCGCCGTCATGCTCCTTGGCGTCGGCGGGCGGGGTGCCTTTCTGGGTGATGTTGGGCCACTTCTTGGCGTAGTCGGCGTTGAGGGTCAGCCAGCGCTCCAGCCCGCTCTCGGTGTCGGCCTTGATGGCCTCCGGCGGGCATTCCGGCTCGCAGACGCCGCAATCGATGCACACATCGGGGTCGATGACGACCATGTTCTCGCCCTCGTAGAAGCAGTCCACTGGGCAGACTTCGATGCAGTCCATAAACTTGCATTTGATGCAGGCGTCGGTGACGACGTAGGTCATGGCACTCTCACAGAAAACCGGGATGTCACTTAGAGCCGCGCTTGGCCCGGATCAAGCACATCGTCTTTGAGGATTTCGTAGAGCGCCTGTGCTTCCGTCGCGGGACCGCGGCGGATTCCACAGCCCAGAACCCGCACAACGACGACCTCCTTGCCGCGCGGCACGGTGAGCGTGTCGCCGATCCGCACCTCCGCGCTGGCCTTTTCGATGCGTCGTCCATTGAGCCGGATATGACCTTTGACCGCTGCGGCCTGCGCCAGGCTGCGCGTCTTGTGGAAGCGCGCATGCCAGAGCCATTTGTCGATGCGGATGCGGTCTTCGCTCAATGCTTGCGGCCCACCAGAACTGCGAGACCCGCGAAAGGTGAATGGGGATCGATCTTCACCGGCTGTTCGCGGCGTTGCGGTTTGTGTTGATGCTTATGTTTGTTCTTGGGATGCGGCTTGCGGTTTTCGGGGCGCTGTCTCACCTGGCGCAGCACGACCGTCGGCGTTTCTCCGCTCGCGACTTCGACACGTTTCCAGTTCAGCGCAGCGAGCACGGCATCCAGCGTGGCGCGATCGGTGCCGAGCATGGAGACGAGCTTGGTGATGACCACATCTGCCGTCGAGCCTGCGGTGCCCGCCGCTTCCAGTTCCTGTTCGAGGCGATCCAGCATGTCGATGCGGATGGCGCGCGGACCCGTGATGCGGAAGCCGGCGGCAGCGATGAAGCCATGCGGTGTTTCGCGTTCGTGTTCGAACGAGGTGAGGCCGGCCGGCGGCGGCGGTGGAATCTGCGTGAGCTTGTGCTTCACCGCCCACAACAGCGCGAGCAGCGAAGCCGCGTCGGGACGAATAAGCTTCGGCATGTAGATCGAGCGCCGTGCGAAACGGATGCCGAAAGCACGAAGCTCGCGGAACGCGGCGCGTTCGTCCGGCGGCAAGGTCGCTTCCCTGCGATCCAGAGAGCCGAGACTTTCGCAAAGCTGGTGGGCAAGGCCGCGCGCTTCGGCGGGCAATGCCTGCGGCGTTCCCGGCTTGGCGTCGGCGGCGTTGCGCAGCGCGATCAGCGGTTCCAAGCGGGTCGCGATGCGTTGTTCCAGCCATGCATCCAGCTTGGTCTGGATTTGTGCGCGCAGGTCGGGACGCAGCTGTTCGTCGGTCAGGACGATCACACGCGGGGCGAGCGCGCTGGCGCCTGCTTCGAGCGTGCCGACAACGGCGCCGTCCCACCACAGCTTGCCGTGCTCGCTGAGCGTGATGGCGGTGTTCTCTGCGGTCGCGAGACGTTGGGTGCGCGCATAAAACTCCCCTTCCAGCGCGCGCATCGCGGCGGTGCGCAAGGTGCGGCCATGTATGCCTTCGGCGCGCGCATCCGGCGTGAAGCGGAAACCGTCGAGTTGGCCGACCATCTCGCCGCTGATCGACACCGCGCCGGAGTCATGCAATTTCAGATTCAGCTCTTCATCGTCGCGCAGCGAGCGCATCAACACGCCGGTGCGGCGGTCGATGAAGCGTTGCGTGAGCGTTTCGTGCAGCGCATCGGACAAACGGTCTTCGATCTTGCGCGTCTGCTCCTGCCAATGTGCGGCGTCCTTCACCCAACCGGGACGGTTGGCGGCGTAAGTCCATGTGCGGATCTGCGCGAGGCGGCCTGACAAGGTCGCGACGTCTCCTTCAATGACATCGAGACGGTTCACCTGGCGCGCGAGCCAATCTTCTTCGATCGCACCTTCATCGCTCATCAGGAAGCGATAGATCTGCGCGACGAGCTTCACATGCTCCTCGACGCTGAGTTTGCGGAAGTCGGGAAGCTGGCAGGCATCCCATAACCGCTTCACGGCAGCGGGCGCGCGCGCCATCGCCGCGATTTCTTCATCGCCGGACAGCGTGCGCAGGCTTGCGAAATCCATTGCGGGACGCGCTTTCACCAGCCCGCGTGTCGGCGGCGGTTCGTCCAGCGTGCCAAGCAAGGCTTCGAGCGAATGGAATGAGAGCGCGGAGTTTCGGTATTGCAGCACACGCACCGGCTCGTAGCGATGGCCTTCCACCCGGGAGACGGTTTCCTCGTCGAGCCCTTCGGCCTCGCCGGTGGTGCCGAAGGTGCCGTCATTCATGTGGCGGCCGGCGCGGCCCGCGATCTGGCCGATCTCTTCAGGGCGCAGCGGACGGTTGGTATAACCGTCGAACTTCTCCATCGCGGAGAAGGCGACGTGATCGACATCCATATTGATGCCCATGCCGATGGCATCCGTCGCCACCAGGAAATCCGCATCGCCCGATTGATAGAGCGCGACTTGCGCGTTGCGCGTGCGCGGCGAAAGCGCGCCGAGCACAACAGCAGCACCGCCGCGCTGACGGCGCACAAGATCGGCGATGCCGTACACATCGTCCGCCGAGAACGCGACGATGGCCGAGCGGCGGGGCAGGCGGGTGAGTTTCTTGTGGCCGGTATAGGCGAGATCGCTGAAGCGCGGACGCGTGATGAAGTAAGTATGCGGCACGAAGCGCTGGATCGCGCCGCGCATCGTCTCCGCGCCCATGAACAAGGTTTCTTCTTCGCCGCGCGCGTTCAGCAGGCGATCGGTGAAGACATGGCCGCGCTCGGGATCGGCGCAGAGCTGGATTTCATCGACCGCGAGAAACGCCACGCCCAGATCGACCGGCATCGCTTCGACGGTGCAGACAAAATATTTCGCGTCCGGCGGAACGATCTTTTCTTCGCCGGTGATGAGCGCGCAAAGGTTCGCGCCTTTGAGCTTTACGATCTTGTCGTAGACCTCGCGCGCGAGAAGGCGCAGCGGCAGGCCGATCATGCCGGATTTGTGCGCCAGCATGCGCTCGATGGCGTAATGCGTTTTGCCGGTGTTGGTGGGGCCGAGGATGGCGGCCACGCGGCCGACACTGTGCCGCTCGTTCATACGCAACTGTTTCGGGATCATCGACGCAACATCGGGGCTTTGTGGCGGGGCTTCAAGGCGGCGAAGCGCCTAAAACCACGGCCGGAAAGCCACTGTGAACGGTTCTGTGGATAGGCAGTTAACAACCGTGAACGTCCCCGGCACGAATCAGGGACGAATCGCTAACCGACTCAGTATCATCCTTTGTTCTCACACTCCATATAGAATGTCAACGATTCGTTTATCCCCAGATGTAGTGGTCCACCGAATCTATGGGGGCTGGCGACTCGCCCGATTCAACATTCCGTGGACGGAGCATTCACGGAACCGTCGCTCTATGACGCTACGGCAAAAATTGACGCTCATTTCGCGCCTGCGATACTCCCGGCCCCTGATTTGGTTTGGAGAGCATCCATGAGCGGCAAGGATCCGGAGAGCTGGGCGAAAGCGGCCCAGAAGGAGCTGAAAGACCGCCCGCTTTCCGATCTCACCTGGCACACGCCCGAAGGCTTCGATGTGAAGCCGCTCTATACGGCCGCGGATCTGGAAGGCATTGCGGCGGTGAACTCGCTGCCGGGGCAGATGCCCTACATGCGCGGTGTGCGCTCGACCATGTATGCCGGCCGCCCGTGGACCATCCGCCAATATGCGGGCTTCTCGACGGCGGAAGAATCCAACGCCTTCTATCGCAAGAACCTCGCGGCGGGGCAGATGGGCCTGTCGGTGGCGTTCGATCTGGCCACGCATCGCGGCTACGACAGCGACCATCCGCGCGTGTCCGGCGATGTCGGCAAGGCCGGTGTCGCGATCGACAGCGTCGAGGACATGAAAATCCTGTTCGACGGAATCCCGCTCGACAAGATGAGCGTGTCGATGACGATGAACGGCGCGGTCATCCCGATCCTCGCGAACTTCATTGTCGCGGGCGAAGAGCAGGGCGTTGCGACGGAGAAACTCTCCGGCACCATTCAGAACGACATTCTGAAAGAGTTCATGGTGCGCAATACCTATATCTATCCGCCCGCACCCTCGATGCGGATCATTTCCGATATCTTTGCCTATAGCTCGCAAAAGATGCCGAAGTACAATTCCATTTCCATCTCCGGCTATCATATGCAGGAAGCCGGCGCGACGCAGGAT
>JANWJQ010000096.1 GCA_025451875.1 Rhizomicrobium sp. | reverse complement strand
CGCCTTCTGCGTATCGAGGAATGGGGACCGACGGATGCGCAGGCTGCCGCCACGCCATCGCTGCTGGACGAGCGGCATCGTCCCAATTTCCTGCTCGTCTCCGCAGAGCGCGCCGAATAGGCTGATGTCATGAAAACCCGAACCATCGATTCCGATGCCGCGATACGCGCGGGCCTCGAAGCTGCCGAAGCGCGGGGCAATGCGATGTTCGACGCTATCGAACGTGCGGGCATCATCGCGCCGGGCAAGACCGAGAAACAGATCGACGAAGAGATTTACATCCTCGCCAGGAAGGATTTCGGCGTCGATATTCACTGGCACAAACGGCTGGTGCGCACGGGCATCAACACCGTCTGCGTTTATGCCGAAGACCCGGAGCCGCGCGTTGTTCAGGCCGATGACACGGTGTTCCTCGATCTGGGCCCGGTGTTCACCAGCAGCAATGCGCAATGGGAAGCCGATCTGGGGCGCAGCTACGCGCTGGGCAACGATGCGGAAAAGAAGCGCCTTGTCGCCGATCTGCCGCGGCTCTTCAATGTGGTGAAGGCGCATTACGATACGACGCCCGATATCATCGGCGAACAGCTCTACGCTTATGCGCAGAAAGTGGCGGACGACGCCGGCTGGATTTTCGGCGGCACCATTGCGGGCCATATCGTCGGCGAATTTCCGCATGCGCAGCGGATACCGGGGCGCGAAGAGCATCGTATCGCCGCCGGCAACGCCAGGCGCATGCGCGATCCCGACGCGGACGGTCATGCGCGGAACTGGATTCTGGAAATCCATCTCGTCGATAAAACAAAGAGCTGGGGCGGCTTTTACGAGCGGCTACTTTAGCGGCATCGCCACGCGCGTGATGTGCCAGCGCTGCAACGGGCGCGCGGGTGTGCCGCTGTCGTCGTCGAATGACGCCCATTGGCTTGCACCCGATACCAGCAGATCGTTTCCGTCCGGCGTAAGCAGGGTCACATCGCTCAACTCCGCGCCGCCGCGCGCCAGCACGCCAAAAGCTTCCAGCTGCCCCCAGTTCTTCGACAGGCGGAAATGCACGACGCGATTGGGACGGATGCGGTTCTGCGTAGCGGCGAAGCTGCCATCGCGCAATTGCACCAGGCCGTCCATGCCGAGCGTGGTGATGCCGGGCGGGACGGCCACCTGGTCCAGCACGCCGCTTTCGATATCGAGGCGCTGCAGACCCGCGGTGTAATCGGCGACAAGCAGCGTCTTTCCATCGTCGCTGACCACCATGCCTTGCGGTGAGGAGAACCGTGCGCGGTCGCCAACAAGTTCCAGCGCGTCCGCGCCGGGCTTTAAGCGGAAGATCGATCCCTCAATGGCGTCGCTGACATAGGCCGTTCCGTCCGGCGCGAAGGTCAGATCATTGAAAGAGCGTTTGGCTGCGTAGATCGGAGCATTGTACCGGGCGCGCAATGCGCCGCTGGTAATGTCGAAGGCGAGGAGCGCGGCATTGCCCATATCGCCATTGCCATGGTCGCTCTGCGCCAGCGTGGATGCCGCGGCCCACAGCGTGTCATGCGCGGCATTGATGCGGATTCCGAGGGGCGACATGCCATCAGGGACTTGTGTGAAGTCATGCGCGACACCGCCCCAGATCGCGATGATCTTGCGCTGCGCGATGCTGGAGACGAAGAGGCGTCCGGTATGCGAATCCTGCGCCACGCCTTCGGCGATGAAAGCGTCCGCGCTTCCTTGATAGATGGTTTTGCAGGCACAGAACGGCGCGGCCGCCCCGGCGACTGTCTGCGCAATGCGTGTGAATTCTGCATTGCCGCGCAGGCTCGCAAAATCGGCGGCGGTGAAAAGATTCACGCCGAAACCGAATTGTGCGAAACGTTCGAGAGCCGCGAGTGCCTTTTCGCGGTCGCCATTGCGCGCGGCGGCGGCGGCGAGATTGTAGAAGCCGCCGGCCTGTTGTGGGTTGTAAAGCGTGGCCGTGGCGAAAGCCGCTTCGGCTTCGGCGTATTTGCCGGCCTGGAATGCGGTGGTGCCGTCGTTCTCATAAGCATTGAATTGGGAGACGTCATAGACGGGGTCGGCCAGCGCGGCATGCGCGAGGCAGCACAGAGCAATGGCCGGCAAAAAGCGCTTCATGGGGATCCCCGAACTGGCTGCAGAATAGGTCACGGTCCCGAAAAAGGGAGCCGCCACACGCATGATTGAATTTCTGTTCCTATAATGTTCCAATGCCCGCATGAACGGACATACGGCTCAGGATGTGGCGCGCGGGGTTTCGCGGCTTCTCATGCAGGAAGGCTATTCGCCGATCCTGGAATTCACGCTGGCCAACGGGCGCAGGCTCGATGTGGCGGCGCTCGGCAATGACGGCGCGGTGCTGGGCGTGGAGATCAAGGTCGCGCTGGGCGATCTGAAGGGCGACAAGAAGTGGCCCGAATATCTGGAGTTCTGCGAGAACTTCTTCTTCGCCATCCCGCCGGATTTTCCCGATGAGCATGTGCCGGCAGGCACCGGGCTGATCGTGGCGGATCGTTATGGTGGCGCGATCGTGCGGCCCTCGCCCGTGTGGAAAATTCATGCAAGCCGACGCAAAGCCGTGACATTACGGTTTGCGAAAGTCGCCGCAGAACGGCTGGCCATGACATTGGAACTCGCGAGCGATCCTTCGCGGGTGTTGGGAGAAATTGAAGAATGAAGAAGCCGCCCACAAAAAAAGGCGCCGTCAAAGGCGTCACGCCCGCGCAATTCAAAAAGATTGCCTTATCCTTTCCTGAGGCGCTGGAGAAAAGCTCCTACGGCAATCCCGCTTTTTTCATCGCCAAGAAATTCTTCACGCGCTATCGCAGGGACGATCATTCGCTTGTCTTCATCGTAGACAGCATCGGCACGCGCGACATGATGCTGGAGCTGGATCCCAAGACCTACCACATCACCGATCACTACAAGGACTATCCGGCAGTGCTGGTGCGCATGGAGCGCATCACACCGGATGAGCTGAAGCTGATGCTGGAGCGCCGCTGGCGCCACATCGCGCCGAAGAAACTGGTGAAGGAAATTGATGAGGGCGCGGCCTCTAAAACAAAAACCAAGGCGGCCAAAGAGAAAATCGCGGTCACCGCTTCCAAAAAAAAGCGGTAACACGCGGAATCCATATCAGGCCTTGCGCCATTTTCCCGTCTTGATGTCGAACGCGACGGTCCCCGCGCTGCGCATGCGCATCAGCAATTCCTGCAAGGCGTCTGTGCTCTTGTTGCTGGGATCGAGCCTCTGCTGCAGCGCGTAGACGGCCTGCGGTTTATCGAGCGTTGCCAACACATCTTCTTCACGGATCATGATCTCACAGTTCCTATAGGACACGACCCCGGTTTGGGGTCGGGTTGACATTAATACCCTTATAGCCGATACGAACCCCGCTTCCCGCCAGCGCACAACGCGCGCCGCTCCAAAATGGCGCCTGTCGGCGGGAAATCATCGAAAACCTCCGTTCCCTCCAGAGTGCGTGGAAGACGGCCAACAGCCGCCCGCGCGCCCGATTCATTTCGGCGTTCTGGCTTTAAGGAACTATTGTGACTGACATGACCTTTCAAACGCTCGGCGTGAGCGAACCGCTTTTGCGCGCGCTTGCCACCGAGAACTACACCCACCCGACGCCGATCCAGACACAGGCAATCCCTGCGATTCTCGAAGGCCGCGACGTGCTGGGCCTCGCACAAACCGGAACCGGCAAGACCGCCGCGTTCGGATTGCCGCTGCTGCAGCGCCTCTCGCAGGACCGCACCGTTGCGGGCCCGCATGGCGTGCGCGCGCTCATCCTTGCGCCGACGCGCGAACTCGCGGTGCAGATCAGCGACTCTCTGAAAACCTATGGCCGCCATCTGCATCTGCGCCACACCGTCATTCTGGGCGGCGTGAGCCAGGGCAAGCAGGTCGAAGCGATGCGCAACGGCGTCGATATTCTCGTCGCCACGCCGGGCCGTCTGCTCGATCTGGTGCGCCAGAAGCAGGTGCGCCTCGACAAGTGCTCGATCCTCGTCCTCGACGAAGCCGACCGCATGTTCGACATGGGCTTCATCAAGGACGTGCGCAAGCTCGTCTCCTATCTGCCCAAGCAGCGCCTGTCGCTTTTGTTCTCGGCCACGATGCCCAAGGAAGTCGCGCATCTGTGCGGCGAGGTTCTGCATCAGCCGACGCGCATCGAAGTGACGCCGCAGAAGGTGGCCGTCGAGATCATCGAGCAAAGCGTCTATCACGTCGCCACGCAGGACAAGCGCGGCCTGCTGCACAAGCTTTTGCAGGACCAGGCGATGAAGCGCGTGATCGTGTTCACGCGCACCAAGCATGGCGCGAACAAGGTCGCCGACCAGCTGGAGAAGAACGGCTATTCGGCCGATGCCATCCACGGCAACAAGTCGCAGAACGCCCGCCAGCGCGCGCTGGAATCGTTCCGCGAAGGCAAGGTTCGCGTGCTTGTCGCTACCGACATCGCTGCGCGCGGCATCGACATCGACGACATCACCCATGTCGTGAATTTCGACCTGCCGCATGAGCCGGAAAGCTATGTCCACCGCATCGGCCGCACCGCGCGCGCTGGCGCCGGTGGAACGGCGATCGCTTTCTGCGATGCGTCGGAACGCAACTTGCTCAGGGCTATTGAGCGTCTCACGCGCCAGACGATGAAAGTCGTCGGCACCCCGCCGCTTCCTGTCCCCGCCGCGAACGACGATGCGCGCGAGCAACCCAAGCGCGCCATCGATTACGCCAAGAAGCGCCCGCGTAACCGCGGCCGCTTTCGGGGCAACCGTTCAGGTCAGAAGCAGGCGGCTTAGCAGAATTCTTTCATCGAAGATCTGCGACTCGTCAGTCGAGTTGCAGATTTTCGCTATGACGAATGAACGGGCTGTGGACTCGTGCATTGGGCCGGAGTTTCCGCTGCTCATCCCAGTCGTCCGCGGTGTTGAACGGAATCACGCCAATGGCGGCCAAATCGGCGAGCCGCGCTACATGCGCCTGTAGTTGCGCATTGAGATAGCGATCTTGCGCCGCGCCCTCGCTTTCGCTGTAACCGCCGCGAACGCCCGCAATGAGGCCGGGCTCAAGCACCGTGAAGCCGAGATAGTGAAGCGCGTAATGGATCGGCCAAAGGATCAGGCGGGTGTCGCCCTCCTGGCCGTCATGCGCACATGCCTGCGCCGGGGAGCCGGCTGTCACTGACAGCATGGCGCGTTTTCCCCGGCACATGCCCAAGTGGAAACGGCGGCTTCCGGTGTACAGCGCTCCATAGGCGAAAACCCGGTCCATCCAGCCTTTGAGAATGGCCGGCATGCCGAACCACCAAAGCGGAAATTGCAACAAAACGAAGTCGGCCCAGAGAAGATCGTCAATCTGCTGTCGCACATCGGCCGGCAATGCTTCCCGTTCGGCACTGAAGCGCTGCTCGGTCTGCACGTCGAACCGCGCTGGATTTTTCCGCTGCGGGAAATGCCGGGCATGTTCGTCTGCGGCAAACTTCTCTGCATAAAGATCGCAGACCCTCACCGCATGGCCTTGCGACAAAAACATCTTGGCCGCCGCGCGCGCCAACGCGCCATTGAAGGATTGCGGCTCAGGATGAGCCAGGACGATCAACACATTCATGCGGTTGCTCTCTACGCAGGCCACGGTCAAACAAGCCTTCTCGCGACGGGAAAAATCCGCATCGCTGATGGCAGCGGCATGGATTTGGGCCTACAGGTCCCATTGGTCAATTACGCACCTTTTGGTACCTGTAGGTCATGGCAAAAACGCAAAAATCTGGCGACGTATACGATCCTTCCTGTTCGGCGCGCGATGCGCTCGAACTGATCGCAAGCAAATGGGCGATGCTGATCCTCCCAGCTCTCGCAGATGGGCCAATGCGCAGCGGCGCGCTCCTGCGCAGGATAGGAGGCGTCTCCCAGAAAATGCTGACGCAAACGCTCAGAGAGTTGGAGAAAAACGGCCTGGTTATTCGCCAGGACATGCAAACGGTGCCGCCGCATGTCGAGTATCGGCTGAGTCCATTGGGCGCGTCGCTGAGCGATGTGCTGGTCGCGCTGGACCGGTGGGCCGAACTGCACTTTCCGGAATTGGATGCGGCGCGCGAGCGCTTTCTGCGCCGACGGTCCTGACAATGCGCAGGATAGGCCCATGCGCATGATCGACTACGCCAAGAAGAGCCTGCGCAAGTCGCATTTGTAATTGAAACCCGACTAGCGCGGGCTACGCTTCGCCAGAATGCGCTGCAACGTGCGGCGATGCATGTTGAGGCGGCGCGCGGTCTCGGACACGTTGTGACCGCAGAGTTCGTAAACGCGTTGGATATGCTCCCAGCGCACGCGGTCCGCCGACATCGGATTTTCCGGCGGCTTCGGCTTGGAGCCGGGCGCGGCCTGCAGCGCGGCGAGAATGTCGTCGGCATCGGCGGGCTTGGGCAGATAATCGATGGCGCCGTATTTCACGGCGGCGACGGCGGTGGCGATATTGCCGAAGCCGGTCAGCACCACGACGCGCGCATCCGGCCGTGTGCCATGCAGCACTTCCACCACGTCCAACCCGTTGCCGTCGTCCAGCTTCAGGTCCACCACGGCGAAAGCGGGTGGCGCATCCTTGGCGTGGGCGATGCCCTGCGCGACGGTCTCGGCAATGGCGACGGTGAAGCCCCGCGCTTCCATGGCCCGGGCCAATCGGTCGCGGAGCGGACTGTCGTCCTCCACGATCAACAGGCCCGTGTCACCGGGAGGATTTGTCATGGGCTTGTCGCTTTCGCGGGGTCCATAACCCCTCATCCGCTCGCGCACAAGTTTAATCGCCGCAGGACGGCATTACCCTAGAGAAGTGTGGTTTTTCCGGGCTGTTTCTCGCCATCGATGGCGCCCCGCGGCCAGCGCGCCGTGACGCGCGCTCCGCCGGTGGACACATTGCGTGCCCGCATCGTGCCGCCGGTCTGTTCGATCAGCGTTTTGGCGATGAAGAAGCCCAAACCCATGCCCTGTTGCCCGGTAAAGGCATCGGCCGGTGAAAGCTCCGTCTCGCCCAGCGCATAGGTGCCCGGACGCGAGGTGACATAGGGCTCGCCAATGCGCTCGATGATGTCGGGCGCGAAACCGGGGCCGTCGTCCTGCACCGAAACGCGGATCTCTGTGTCGTTCCAGATCGCGATCACGCGCACGCGCGCGTGGGCGAAGTCGGCGGCATTGGCGATCACATTCCCAAGACCGTGCAGCAGTGCCGGCGAGCGCCACACTTTCGGCTCGACGAGACCTTGGGTCGCCGGCGCCATTTCAATCTGGATCGCAAGATCGCCATTGCGATGCGGACTTGCGATGTCATCGAGCAACGCGCCGAGCGGCAAGCGATCCAGCGCGCGCATCACGCTTTCTTCGGGGCGCGCGAGGCGCGTGAGAATACCGCGGCAACGCTCCGCTTCCTGACGGAGCAGGCGTGCATCTTCGGCTTCCGGTGAATCGGGCGGCAGTGAACGCTCGAGCTCGCGGCTGACGATCGCGATGGTGCCCAGTGGCGTTCCCAATTCATGCGCGGCAGCGGCAGCGAGCGCGCCGATGCTCGCCATGCGATGTTCGCGCGCCAGCGCCAGTTGCGTTGCCGACAATCCGGCCTGCATGCGCGCGGCTTCCGACGCGATGCGCCAGGCATAGATGGATGTGAATCCAATGCCGATGACGAGCGAGGCCCAGATGCCGCCGAGAAACAGCGGCGGCAGCACGAGGGGTTCGCTCGCCGGCCAGGGTAGTGGCTTGTGAACAATGCCGATCACCGACACCGCCACAAGCGCGATGATGGCGAGCAACAAGGTATTGCCAAGATCCAATGTCGCCGCCGCGATCACCACGGGCGCGATGAACATCAGCGAAAATGGATTCACGATTCCGCCGGTGAGATAAAGCAGCGCCGCAAGCTGCACGACGTCATAGGCAAGATAGGCCGTTGCCGCGCGGTTGGAGAGACGATGCGTCGGCTCGTAACGTAGCGTGAGAAATCCATTGAGCGCGGCGCTCGCCGCAACCGCGATGGCGCAACCCAGAAGCGGCAAGGGATAGCCTAGGCCGAAATGAACCAGCAGCAAGGTCACCGATTGTCCGCCGACCGCGAGCCAGCGCAGATTGGACAATGTGCGCAAGCGCACGCGGCCGGGGCGCGAGGGCAGGATCAGCAGATCGTCGTCATCGGTGGGCCACAGCCAGCCCAGCCAGGAAGGTTCGGGTTCAAGTTCGGTCATGCGCCTCTAGGACCATTCGCCGCTTTGGCGGTTCGCCGTGCGAAGTCTATCAATCCAGCGGCCCCGCAGGAACAATCGATGATCCGCACGCCCGAAGCGCTGATCCCCTATATCCTCGCTATCGCCGCCGTGCTGGGCGGAATGGCATGGCATCTGGGTGATCGCGTCGGCGGCCTTGGCCGCACGGTCACGCAGGGCGAGGCCACCATCGGCGGGCCATTCGTCCTGACCGATCAGAACGGCCAGACCTATACCGACAAGAATCTGCACGGGCATTGGACGCTGCTCTATTTCGGCTACACCCATTGCCCGGATGTCTGTCCCATCACGCTGACACTGATTGCCGACACGATAGACAAGCTTGGCGCGAAAGCCGCGCGCGTGACACCGGTGTTCGTCACCGTCGATCCGGCGCGCGATACGCCGGGCGTGATGAAGCAATATGTGGCGTCCTTCGGAAAGAACTTTGTCGGACTTACGGGCAGTGAAAAGCAGCTTGCACCGATGCTGACCGAATATCGCGTCTATGCAAAGAAGCGCCCGGTCGCCGGCGGCGACTACGGCATGGACCATTCGGGTGCGATTTACCTCATCGACCCGCATGGAAAATTCGCGGGCAGCTATGAAGAGGTTGATGGGCCAGAAAAAATCGCGGCCGATCTCAAGGGCAGACTCTAGATCGCCGGAACCGGCACTCCCGATTGCAAACAGGCTGCAAACAGTGTGTTGCGCATGAGATTGACGATGGTGGTGGCGCCGATGCCACCCGGCACGGGCGTTATCGCACCAGCCACCTTCAGAGCGGCATCATAGTCCACATCGCCTACAATCTTCGTCTTGCCCTCGCCTGCATCGACGCGGTTGATGCCGACATCGATGACGGTCGCGCCAGGCTTCACCCAGTCGCCCTTGACGAAGTAGGGCTTGCCGATGGCGGCCACGAGAATGTCGGCATTGCGGCACAGGCCCGGCAGATCGCGCGAACGCGAATGGGCCATCGTCACCGTGGCGTTGGCGGCGAGAAGAAGTTGTGCGGCGGGTTTTCCGAACAGCAGCGAGCGGCCGATGACCAGCGCGTTCATGCCGGAAATGTCGCCGACATATTCCTTGAGCAGCATCATCATGCCCATGGGCGTGCAGGAGACGATCTGTGCGCGGCCGCTCACAAGAAGTCCCGCATTCGTCGCGGTGAGCGCGTCCACGTCTTTCGCCGGATCGAGCAGATCGAGCACGGCGGCTTCGCGCACCTGTTTGGGCAGCGGCATCTGGACCAGAATGCCATGCACTGCCTTGTCGTCGTTCAGCGCTTTCACGCGCGCCAGCACTTCGGCTTCAGGCGCATTTTCCGGCAGCGCATAGTGAAAGGATTTGAAGCCGATGGCTTCGGCCGTCTTGCCCTTGTTGCGGACATAGACTTCGCTCGCCGGATCGTTGCCGACGAGAACCGTCGCGAGCCCGGGCACGATGCCATGCGCGGCCTTCAGCTTCGCGGTTTCTTCCTGGATGCGCGCGCGCAAGCCTGCCGCGAATGCTTTTCCGTCAATGATGCGGCCCGTCATCTCACAGCTCCGAAAGCTTCGCGCCAAGCGTTGCACTATCACCATCGACTTCGATTGTCTTGAGACGGGATGTCTCGCCGGATGCAATGCGGATGGTGGATTTTGGAATATTGAGCGTTTTCGCCAGAAGCGCGATCAGCGCCTTGTTCGCCTTTCCGTCTTCGGGCGGCAGCGAGACGCGGGCTTTCAGATGTTTCTTTCCAGCACTGTCTTGCGCCCAGCCGTCGATCGCATCGCGGCCGCCGAGCGGCGTCAGCCTCACGGCGAAACGAACGGGTTTCAAATCGCGTAGCGGTCGGCCAGCCAGACGACGACCTGCTGCAGGAACCACACGCCGATGAAGACGATGATCGGCGAAGCATCGAGCCCGCCCATGGGCGGCAGGATTTTGCGAACCTGCCGATACACCGGTTCGGTCAGCGCATCGAGAAAGCGCAGGATCGAACGCGCCGCCGGATTGTAGCCGTTGATGACACCGAAGGAGACGAGCCAGCTGGCGACGACGGATGCGAGCACGACCCACCAATAAATATCGAGCAGCAGAAGAAGAAGCGAGAAGATCGGTGCGGGCATGGTGAGACTCTCGTGAGGCCAGGAACCTTTTAACGGCGCGGTTCCGGGCGGGGCAAGTTAGAGAGACATAAGGAGCAGAGGGTGGCTCGCCAAGGAGAAGCTGCGCGGTCCGATGCCCGCCTTCGCTCGCTTATGCGAGCTACGACGTGGCGGTCTCCGCTGCTGCGCAGCGAAGACTGGTGGAGCTGAGCGGAATCGAACCGCTGACCTCCTCATTGCGAACGAGGCGCTCTCCCAACTGAGCTACAGCCCCTAAACCGGGGTTCGCGAGGGGTCCGCCTCGCGAACCCCGGTTTAGGGAGCCGGGGTCAACCCGTCAAGGCGCGGTGGGCACGAAGTCCGGACGTCCCCGGAAACGCCACCAGACATAGACCCAGATCGCCAAAATCAGGGGATACATCAGAAAACTCGCCTCCGTACCGAGCACGCCGCCCGTCAACCAGGCGGGTCCGTTGAACGTCACATCGAACATGCGCCCTTGCGGAATCTGCGCGCCATTAGGCGTGCCGATGACGAAGAACTGCATGAAATCGAATGCGATGTGGAAACCGGCTGCGAACCACAGATTGCCGGTGCGCAACACGGTGTAGCAAAGCCAGAGGCTCAAGGTGACGAGGGTGATCACGT
>JANWJQ010000095.1 GCA_025451875.1 Rhizomicrobium sp. | reverse complement strand
TCCATGTATTCGGACATGTCGAAGCGGATCAGCTCCACGCCCATGATCGACGCCAACTGTTTCGCCACTTCGGTCTTGCCGACGCCGGTGGGTCCGCTGAACAGGTAGCAGCCGATGGGCTTGTCCGCCTGGCGCAGGCCCGCGCGCGACAGCTTGATTGCGGAGGACAGCGCATGGATGGCGTCGTTCTGGCCGAACACCACGCGCTTCAGATCATCTTCCAGGTTGCGCAGCTGCTCGGCGTCCGTCTTCGACACCGATTTCGGTGGGATGCGCGCGATCTTGGCGACCACCTCTTCCACCTCTTTCACGCCGATGACTTTCTTGCGGCGCGATTCCGGCAAAAGCATCTGCGAAGCGCCGACTTCGTCGATCACGTCGATCGCCTTGTCCGGCAGCTTGCGGTCGTTGATGTATTTCGCGCTGAGCTCGACGGCGGCTTTGATCGCATCCGCCGTGTAACGCAGCTTATGGAATTCCTCGTAATACGACTTGATGCCCTTGAGGATCTTGATCGTGTCCGGAACGGTCGGTTCGGCCACGTCGATCTTCTGGAAGCGACGGACGAGCGCCCTGTCCTTCTCAAAGTACTGGCGGAATTCCTTGTAGGTCGTCGAACCGATGCAGCGCAGCGTGCCTTGCGCCAGCGCGGGCTTGAGCAGGTTGGACGCATCCATCGCACCGCCGGAGGTCGCGCCGGCGCCGATGACGGTGTGAATCTCGTCGATGAACAGAACGGCGCCCTTGATGGCCTCCAGTTCCTTCACGACGGACTTCAGGCGCTCTTCAAAGTCGCCGCGATAACGCGTGCCGGCAATAAGCGAGCCCATATCGAGCGCGTAGATGACGGCGTTCTGCAGAACTTCCGGCACTTCCTTCTTGACGATTTTTCGCGCAAGACCTTCGGCAATCGCCGTTTTGCCCACGCCAGGGTCGCCGACATAAAGCGGATTGTTCTTCTGGCGGCGGCACAGGATCTGGATCGTGCGGTCCACTTCAGCGTCGCGCCCGATCAAGGGATCGATGCGGCCGCTCTTCGCCTTCTCGTTCAGATTGACGCAATAGGCTTCGAGCGCTTCGGTGCCGCTCTTGTTCTGCTTTTCCGCGGAGTCCTCATCTTCATCCGCGCCGCGCGCGGTTTTCTGCTGGCTCATGCCAGGACGCTTGGCGATGCCGTGAGAGATGAAGCTCACCGCATCGAGGCGGTTCATGTTCTGCTCTTGCAGGAAGTAGACGGCATGGCTCTCGCGCTCGGTGAACAGCGCCACAAGCACGTTGGCGCCCGTCACTTCATCGCGGCCGGAATTCTGGACATGGAGAACCGCGCGCTGCACGACGCGCTGGAAGCCGGCAGTGGGCTTCGCGTCCTCGCCGTCCTCGATCACCAGGGTGATGAGTTCTTCATCGACATATTTCTGGAGCGATTTCTTCAGCGCCTCGATATCGACATTGCAGGCTTTCAGAACCTGCTGCGCATCGCCCTCTTCGGTGAGCGCAAGGAGAAGGTGTTCCAGAGTCGCATATTCGTGGTGCCGGTCGCTCGCGAGTTTGATGGCGCGGTGTAGGGCCTGTTCCAAACTGCGGGATAATGATGGCATCGCGCGACTCTACTCCTTCTCCATAGTGCACTGTAGAGGATGTTGATGCCGGCGGGAAAATTCAATGACTTGCGCCACTTTTGTTTCCGCCACTTCGTAGGTGAACACCCCGCAAATACCCACGCCATGGCGATGGACATGGAGCATCACCTGAACGGCTTCCTCGCGATTCTTGTTGAAGAAGCGCTCGAGAATGTGAACGACGAACTCCATGGGCGTGTAGTCGTCGTTCAGGATGAGAACCTTGTAGAGGCTGGGCTTCTTGGTCTTCGGGCGCGTCTTTGTGACAACGCCGGTTCCGTTTTGCCCGCCGGTACCGCCATTCAGATCGTCGTCGTTCTCGTCGTTGCTGCCGCTCATGCGCACCAATTGTAACGCACGGAGTTTAGCGGAAAGAAGGAAAAAACGCGTTTCCCCTCTGTGACGATGGTTACCCTTGCGGAATCACGGGCGATTCCGCGGCCCAAAACGAAAGGGCCCAGCGCCGAAGCACCGAGCCCTTTCTGGAGCCGTTCCGCATAGGGGGGAGGAAGCCGCGGAACGATCGTCCTGTCTGATTAGGCAGCGCGTGCCGTCTGGACCGCATCAACCCACGCCTGGTAGCGGGACTGGAGCGGGCTGAACGCGTCTTTCGCCGTGGCGGTGAAGATCTCGTTCATCTTCGTGACCTGGCTGACATACTGGTCGAACGCGGCCTTCGCGAAATCGGTCTGCAATTCGAACGCTTCGTGCGCCGACTTGGAAGCCAGAACGGCCTTCGTGGCGGCGACGGCGTCTTCGATCGACTGCTTCGAGAACGCGTAGGTTTCGTTGTGGATGGTCTCGACACCCTTGCCGGCGACCGTGGCGGACGCCACGACAGCTTCGAGGTTTTCCTTGCCGAGGCCGAGGAACTTGTCATAGCCCTTCACGGCCTTGTCGAAATTCGTCTTGAAGGCTTCGGCGCCATTCTTCACGGCGGCTTCGATTTGATCGGTGCCGTTGATGAGCTTTTCGGTGGTCTTGGACTTCGCCATGTCGTTTCTCCGTTCGTTTAGAGCACCGTCTTGGCGGGGAAATTCCCTGCTGCAGTGCAACATGGGTTATATGCGGTGCAACAACCTTACTGTCAAGAGGTTTTGCTGCGCTGCACAAAAGTTTCTTGCAGGAACTTTTCGGGTATCGATTCAGACCTTGGAAACCAAGTCTTAACCATTCGTAAACGCCCGCAACATAAGATAAATTTGGCTTTGGCCTTGCGGATGCAGCCACATTTTGGTCTTGTTCGTGCAGGGCGGGCGCAACCAGATTCTGGGGTTGGTTTATGTGGGTATGGCAGCGCGCCAAATCCGGTGCGACAGCGGGGAGAAGCTTTTTTACGGCTGCCCTTACGCTTGCCCTGACGGTTATCCTTTTCATTCCCCAGCCCGCCTCTGCCCGCCGCCACGCCACCCGTTCCGCCCGCGCGCCCGTTAACTGGGCCAATGTCAGCCTGACGGACCCGAACAAGGACGCCGCCCTGATCGTCGATGGCGTATCCGGCCGGGTGCTGTATTCGCGCAACGCCAAAGCCCTGCGCCATCCCGCGTCCCTCACCAAGATGATGACGCTCTATCTGCTGTTCGACTCGTTGAAGCGCGGGCAGACGACGATGGCGACGATGATGCCCGTCTCCGAACACGCCGCGATCCAGCATCCGACGAAACTCTATCTGCATACCGGCACATCGATTGATGTGGAAGACGCGATCAAATCGATCGTTGTTCTATCCGCGAACGACGTTGCCGTGACCATCGCGGAATATCTCGGTGGCACCGAAGATCATTTCGGCGAGATGATGACGCAAAAGGCGCGTCAGCTCGGTATGAACGATACGTTCTATCACAACGCGTCCGGCCTGCCTGACGACCGGCAAATCTCCACCGCCAGCGATCTGGCTATTCTCGCGCGCCATCTGGCGTATGATTTTCCGCAATATTTCCATTATTTTTCGACGACAGGTTTCACCTACCACGGCCGATACTATCACGGTCACGACAACCTGCTCGGTCGCTATGACGGCGCCGACGGCATCAAGACCGGCTATACTGAAGGCTCCGGCTTCAATCTTGTTTCTTCCGTGACGCGCGGCAATTCGCAGATCATTGGCGTGGTGATGGGTGGCCGCACCGCGCATATGCGCGACACCGAAATGATGCGCCTGCTCGACGCAACCTATACGCAGATCGCGCAGAACCCGAACATGGTCGCCCATCGCAATATCCCATGGCAGGCCGTGGCCTCCAACAACGCGCCGATCGCGGCCGGTCTTCCGATTTCGCGCGCGCCCGTATCCAACGATCCGGACGATGAGGACGCCGCGGAATCACGTCCCGATCCGAACGATGCTATCGGCAATCTGATTGCCAGCACGCCGGTGCCTGCGCCGAATGTGGGCGCCAAGCTGGCGACGGCATCCACCATGCCGGCCGCGCCACCTCCTCCCGCTACCTCCATCAATGTGGCCGGCGCGACGGGAACGATCCATCTGAAGCCGCCGGTTATGTCGCCGCCGAATATCCGCCCCACACCTGCACCGCGCAAAGAGATGCTCGTCGCATCGCTGACGCCGCGCCTGCCGCCGCCAAACATCCGTCCGTCTTCGCGCGCCGAAGCGCTGGGTGAAGGCGATATCGGCGATATGGGAACGCCGGTGCGTGGACAACCCGCCAAGAACATCGCCAAGTCGGTCGCCATGAAGGGCGTGCGCGACTGGACGATCCAGATCGGCGCGTTCGGCGATGCACCGTCCGCCAAGGCGCAGCTTGCGTCCTATGCGGAGCGCTCGATGGACGTGCTGGGCCAGGCCGAGCGCATCGTGGTGCCGTTCCAGTCCGTGGATGGCAAGACACTCTATCGCGCGCGCTTTGGGCCTTTCGTGGAAGCCGAAGCCCGCGCCGTCTGCCAGCGCATGACCGAGCGCAAGCAGACCTGCTTTGCCGCGGTGACGAAGTAAGCCTACGCCACCTTCGTTCCGATACCCGGCAGCTTGAGCGTCTGCAGAAGCTCGCGCACTTCCTGGCGCGCGGCGACATGGGACATCGAAAGCGGAATTCCAAGCGCCTTCTGCGGCAGATCCAGCATGGTGAGCCCGTGCGGGAACAGTTCTCGGAAGATGATGCGCTCTCCGAACCCGGGCGCGACGCGGAAGCTGATGCGTTCCGCCAGCTTGTCGAGCACGCCGGACATGCGCCGCTTGTTGCGCGTATCGGTTGAGGAAATGCGATTGCGCATGACGACCCAGTCAAGCGCCGGCTTGCGCGCCATGAGGCGGCGCTTGCGGCAATCCCAGACGAAATCAGAGTAGAGACTGGGCTGCTTGATCTCGAAGGTCTGCGGATCGGTGCGGGCCAGAAGATCGAGGTCCACGAAGCTGTCGTTCATCGGTGTCACCAGCGTATCGGCGGCGGCGTGGCCGATACGCGATAGCTGCGTGTCCGATCCGGGCGTGTCGATCACGATGAAATCGTTCTGGGTTTCGACTTCGGCAAGAATGTCGGCGAATTTGCGCGCCTCTTCCGACGCGCCTTCATCCAGCGATTTCAGATTGGAGCGCGCCACGACATGCGACGCCGGCACCGGAATATCCGCACCGGTACGTTCCTTGAACGCGGTGCGGTTCTCAAGCTGGCGCGTGAGCGAACGCTGGCGGCTGTCGAGATCGATCGCGGCGACACGCTTGCCCATGCGCGCGAGCGAGACGGCGATGTGCATCGCGGCGGTGGTCTTGCCCGAGCCGCCCTTTTCGTTTCCAAATACGATGATGTGCGCGCCCGTCCCAGTCATGGGACGAATCTCTATCAGATTCCTTCGGAGCCGCCGCCAGCCAACAGCGATGCGTTGCCGCCCGCCGCCGTTGTATTCACAGTATAAGTGCGTTCCAAACTGAACCGCTGCAGATAATGCGGGCCACCAGCCTTGGGCCCAGTGCCGGACAAGCCTTCGCCGCCGAACGGTTGCACACCCACAACCGCACCGATCTGGTTGCGGTTCACGTAGACATTGCCTGCATGCACACGGTCGCGGATGAACTCCGCCGTTGCATCGATGCGCGAATGGATGCCGAGTGTCAGTCCGTAACCGGTGGCGTTGATCGCGTCGCAAACCTTGTCCAGTTCGTCCGCTTTCCAGCGCGCGATATGCAGCACGGGACCGAACACTTCGCGCTTGAGTTGCCCGATGCCGGAAATCTCGAACACATGCGGCGGGAAGAACACTCCGCTGGAGAGTTCGGCGGGGACCGGCAGCTTCTTCAGCAGTTTTGATTCCTTGACGATGGTGTCGGCATGCTTCTGGAGATTGGTGCGTGCTTCCTCGTCAATCACCGGGCCGATATCGGTTTCCAGAAGCATGGGATCGCCGAGCTTCAGCTCATCCATCGCACCGAGGATGATGTCGATCATCTTGTCGGCGACGTCGTCCTGCAAATAGAGAACCCGCAAAGCCGAGCAGCGTTGACCAGCACTGTCGAAAGCCGAGGACAGCACATCGCGGCACACCTGTTCGGGCAGCGCGGTTGAATCCACGATCATCGCGTTCTGACCGCCGGTTTCCGCGATCAGCGTCGCGATAGGACCGGTGCGCGCCGCGAGCGCGCGGTTGATGGCGTTGGCGGCGTCGGTCGAGCCGGTGAAGGCGACACCTGCAAGGCGCGGATCGGCGAACAATGCATTGCCGATACGCGGCCCATCGCCCGGAAGAAGATGCAGCGCATCCACCGGCACGCCTGCCTGATGCAACAGCTTGACGGCGGCGGCGGCGATCAGCGGCGTCTGTTCCGCAGGCTTTGCCAGCACCGTGCAACCCGCAGCCAGTGCGCCGGCAACCTGTCCGGTGAAAATCGCGAGCGGAAAATTCCAGGGCGAAATACAGCAGAACACGCCGCGGCCATGCAGCGAGAGTTCATTCGTCTCGCCGGTCGGCCCCGGCATCTGGATGCCGCCTTCGAACAGTTTGCGCGCCTGCCCGGCATAGTAGCGCAGGAAGTCCACGGCTTCGCGGACTTCACCCAGCGCGTTCGGGATCGACTTTCCGGCTTCGCGCACGGCCAACGCCATCAGATGCGCCTTGTTCTTCTCATAGAGATCGGCGGCGCGTTCCAGAATATCGGCGCGTTTGCTGCCGCCGAGCGCGTTCCAGGCGATGCGCGCATCATAGGCTTTCGTCAGCGCGTCTTTCACATCGGCATCACTGGCTTCGATGACTTCTCCCACGATGCGGTTGCGGTCCGACGGATCGCGCACCGCCGCGGCTGTACCTTTGCGCTCCTCGCCTCCGACAAGCGGCACGGCGCGCTGCGGCGCCTTCAAGGACGCCTGCATTTCGGCGATAATGGGTTCGCTGATCACGGGATTGCTCCAGAGGAAGCCGGACGAGTTCTTGCGGTCCGGCAGAATGTCGGCGGGAAGCGGGATGTTCGGATTGCGGCGCGGTTGCAGTGCCGCAAGCTGCTCGACCGGATCGGCAACGATCTCGTCGATCGGCGCTTCATCGTCTGCGAGGCGGTTCACGAAAGACGTGTTCGCGCCATTCTCCAACAGACGGCGCACCAGATAGGCGAGCAGATCCTCATGCGTGCCGACGGGCGCATAGATGCGGTTGCCACCGCCGAGATTCTTCTCGCGATACAGTCCATGCAGCGCTTCGCCCATGCCGTGCAGACGCTGATATTCGAAATCGGTGCGGCCGTTCGCAAACGTCTGAATGGCTGCGAGCGTGTGTGCATTGTGCGTGGCGAATTGCGGGTAGATATCGTCGCCCAGCGCCAGCAACGCCCGCGCGGCGGCGAGATAGGAGGTGTCCGTCGCGGGTTTGCGCGTGAAGGTGGGATAATCCGAGATGCCCAATTCCTGCGCGCGCTTCACCTCGGTATCCCAATACGCCCCCTTCACAAGGCGGATCGGGATGCGGCGGCTCTGGCGGCGGGCCAAATCTCCCAACCACGCGATCACCGGCAACGCGCGCTTCTGATAGGCCTGCACCACCATGCCAAGACCTTCCCAGCCCTTCAGGCGCGGGTCTTCGCCAATCGCTTCGAAAATATCGAGCATGATGTCGAGGCGCTCGGCCTCTTCCGCGTCGAGCGTGACGCCGATATTCACCTCGCGCGCTTCTGCCGCCAATGCCTGCAACTGCGGCAGCAACTCGTCCATAACCCGGTCGCGCTTTACCCATTCGTAGCGCGGATGCAGCGCCGACAGCTTCACCGAGATCGACGGCCGCTGGAAAACGGAGGTCGTCTTGTCCGGCGCCGCGCTGGCGATGGCGCGCAACGCTTCCTGATAGGACTTGTAATAGCGGCGCGCGTCTTTCGCGGTGTAGGCAGCCTCACCCAGCATATCAAAGGAAAACCGGTAGCCTTTGGAAAGCCACGGCTTTGCCCGCTTCATCGCTTCATCGATGTTGCGGCCGAGAACAAATTGCTGGCCGAGGATGCGCATGGCGTAAGTCACGGCTTGGCGGATCACCGGCTCGCCTGAGCGCGCGACGAGGCGGCGCAGGATGCCCTCGAAGTCCCAGCCTGCGGTCGTATCCAGCTTCACCACGCGGCCCGTGAGCATCAGTGCCCAAGTGGAGGCGTTCACGAATACGGAATCGGACTGCCCCTTGTGGCTGTCCCAGTTGCCGCTGCCGATCTTGTCCTTGATGAGCTTGTCAGCCGTGGCAGCGTCGGGCACGCGCAGCAGCGACTCCGCCAGGCACATCAGCACGACGCCCTCCTGCGTGGAGAGCGCATATTCCTGCATCAGCGAATCCACACCCGTTTGCTCGCCGCGGGTTTCGCGGATGCGCAGGACCAGGTCGCGGGCGAGCTTTTCGGTGGCGGCGCGCTCCTCCGGCGAAAGCCGGGCCTTGGCGATGAGGCGCTCGGTGACGGCGTTCTCGTCTTCGAGGTAGGCGGCCGAAATGGCGGCCCGAAGCGGGGAGGAAATCATGGGCGGCTATATGGCTGTTTTGCCCGGCCAATTCCACTGCGGCGGAACGCCCGCAAGGAAATTGCCAAAGACGCCCGGGTTTCTTTTGCAAACGCTGCGCCGGGTTCTCCGGGGCGAACGCCTAGACGCGAACATAGACCCAGGCATCGACACCCGAGCGCAACCTCACCTTGATGCGGTGGTACTCAGCGGATTCATAGCGGTCCGCCGCCACCAGATCGCTTGCGGTGATTTGAAAGACGACGCCCTCGATGGGTGTGCTCTCGCCTTTCGCCGGCACCAGCGTGGTATGTTCGGCCTTCCCGCTGATCGCGATGGCTTCCTTGCTGCTGATCGTCACCGGCACAAGCTCGTAGCCGACGATGGCATCCGGCGTTCCCGAGACCGCCTTGCCGAAGACGACCCGCTGGACTTTCTCTTCCCGGAGCGTGCCGTAGGAGAAAAGATATTCGCTCCGCGCTTCGGCCATCAGAGCAATCCCAGAGACACCAGTTCACGCTGCAATTCCTCGGGCAGCTTTTCGAGGCCCTTGGTGCCCCGCGCATCCGGTGGCGCGTCCTTGGGATCGAGATAGCGCCAGCCTTGAAAAGCGCGCTGCGTGCGGCGCTGCACGGGAATAAGTTGCTTGTCATAGACCAGTCCGCAATGCGGCGTGCCGTTCTTGGTGGTGGGTTTTAGATCGAGCAGCTTCTGGCGCACCGCGATCTGGCCTTTGATCACCCAGTAGAGCGAACCGCCGTCCAGCACCTCGTCCTTGCGCTTGGGTGTCATGCGCGTGACATGCATGAGCGTCGGCTTTTTAACGCCGCGCTTTTTCTGGTCCTTGATGCGCTTGGCCTGCCATTGGGCGAGGTCTTCGATGGAATCGCAGCCCACGCAAAGCTTGATAATATGCAATGTCATTCCGCGGCGGCCTTTGCCGTTTCAAAGCGCACGACGATAGCGCCGTCATTGACCTGATCGCCCTGGGACACCTCGACGCTCGCGACTTTCGCATCGGCGGGCGCGGAAAGCGTGTGCTCCATCTTCATGGCTTCCAGCACGGCGAGTGGCTGCCCCTTCTTCACCGCCTCGCCCGGCTTCACAAGCAACTGGATGATTTTGCCAGGCATCGGTGTCGTGACGCGATCGCTCGCGGCGCCGGCGGATTCCGCAGCGATGAACGGATCGTAGGGACGCACGGTGAACGTCTCGCCATGCTCCATCACCGCGATGTCGCCGTTGGAAAGGCGAACGGTATTCGCGTGGGGCTGCGTATAGGGAACGGCCACGCGCTTGTCGTCCACGACGAACTCGGCGGCCTGTTCGGCAAAGCCCGCAAGGCGGAAACTGTCCTGCGTGCTCCACGGATCGTCGGACGGCCCTGCATATTCGCGCAGCACCTGCCCGGCTGCGGCGGAGAGAACGTCTTTGGATATTTGCAGCGCCGGAACGAGATCGCTTTCGTGGCGGCCGATGAAGCCGGTGTCGATATTGCCGGAGATGAAATCCGGATGGCGCAGGCAGCGGATCAAGAATGCGTTGTTGGTGCGCAGGCCCGCGATTTGTGAGGCGGACAGCGCGTCGGCCAGCTTGGCGATGGCGGCTTCGCGGGTGTCGGCATAGGCAATCACCTTGGCGATCATCGGATCGTAGAATGGCGAGATCGTATCCCCCTCGCGCACGCCGGTATCGACGCGCACCTCGCCTTCGGGAATTGAAAGGCGTTCCAGCGTACCGATGGACGGCAGGAAGCCCTTCTGCGGATCTTCGGCATAGAGCCGCGCCTCGACAGCGTGGCCTTTGGCCTGAATCTCATTCTGCGTAGCGGGAAGCTTTTCGCCAGACGCCACGCGGAGTTGCCATTCGACAAGGTCGTAACCGGTGATGGCTTCCGTCACCGGATGCTCCACCTGCAGGCGCGTGTTCATTTCCATGAACCAGAAACGGTCGGCCTTCAGGCCTTCGGACGCATCGGCGATGAATTCGATCGTGCCGGCGCCGACATAGCCGACGGCTTTGGCCGCCTTCACGGCCGCCTCGCCCATCGCCTTGCGCATCGCTTCGGGCATGCCCGGCGCGGTGGCTTCCTCGATCACCTTCTGGTGACGGCGCTGGAGCGAGCAATCGCGCTCGAACAGATGCACGACATTGCCGTGGCTGTCGCCGAAGACCTGCATCTCGATATGGCGCGGGCGGGTGATGTATTTCTCGATCAGCACGCGCGCATCGCCGAATGACGATTGGCCTTCACGTTGTGCGCCTTCCAAAGCGGCGGCGAAATCCTTCGCGTCATCGACGCGGCGCATGCCTTTGCCGCCGCCACCGGCGACCGCCTTGATGAGAACCGGATAGCCGATCTTGCCGGCTTCGCTGGCGAGGTTCTTCGCGGATTGATCGTCGCCCAGATAGCCCGGCACCACAGCGACACCGGCTTTCGCCATGAGCGCCTTGGCGCGGTCCTTCAAACCCATGGCGCGGATGGCGCTGGCAGGCGGGCCGACGAAGATTATGCCGGCGGCGGCGCAGGCTTCCGCGAATTCCGCGTTCTCCGACAGAAAGCCGTAGCCGGGGTGGATCGCCTCCGCGCCGGTCTGCCTGGCGGCGGCGAGGATGGCATCGGCGCGCAGATACGATTCGCGGACCGGCGGCGGGCCGATATGCACGGCCTCGTCGGCCATCTTCACATGCAGCGCATGTGCGTCCGCATCCGAATAGACGGCGATGGTGCGAACGCCCATGCGGCGCGCGGTGCGGATGACGCGGCAGGCGATCTCGCCGCGGTTGGCGATCAGAAGGGAAG
>JANWJQ010000094.1 GCA_025451875.1 Rhizomicrobium sp. | reverse complement strand
CGACCATGGCCGCTATTGCCGCCAACAGAACAGAATTGCTGCAGATCGCGGACGCTGTTGCCCGCGACAAGAACATCGAGAAGGCGGTTGTCATCGCCGCGATGGAAGAAGCCATGCAGCGCGCGGCCAAGGCCCATTACGGCGCCGAGAACGAGATCAAGGTCGATATCGATCCGAAGACCGGCGAGACGCATGTGTCGCGCTATCTGCACGTCGTCGAGCTCGTCGATAACGACAAGACCGAGATCAGCCTTGCCGATGCGCGCGCACGCAATCCCGCCGCGCAGGTCGGCGACATAATCGCCGAGACGCTGCCGCCGGTCGATTTCAACCGCATCAATGCGCAGAACGCCAAGCAGGTGATCGTGCAGAAGGTGCGCGACGCCGAGCGCGAGCGCCAGTTCGAGGAATTCAAGGATCGCATCGGCGAAATCGTCCACGGCATCGTCAAGCGCGTCGAATTCGGTTCGGTCGTGGTCGATCTGGGCCGCGCCGAAGGTGTTGTCCGCCGCGACGAGATGATCCCGCGCGAATCTTTCCGCACCGGCGATCGCATCCGCGCCTACATCTACGACGTGCGCCGCGAAACGCGCGGCCCGCAGATTTTCCTGTCGCGTTCGCATCCGCAGTTCATGGTGCGTCTGTTCGCGCAGGAAGTGCCGGAAATCTATGACGGCATCATCGAGATCCGCGCCGTGGCGCGCGATCCGGGGAGCCGCGCCAAGATCGCGGTGATCTCCAAGGATTCGAGCATCGATCCGGTCGGCGCCTGTGTCGGTATGCGCGGCGTGCGCGTGCAGGCGGTGGTGCAGGAGCTTCAGGGCGAGCGCATCGACATCATTCCGTGGTCCACCGAAGCGGCGACCTTCATCGTCAACGCGCTGGCACCGGCGGAAGTCTCCAAGGTCGTGCTCGACGAAGACACGCACCGCACCGAAGTTGTGGTCCCGGACGAGCAGCTCTCGCTCGCCATCGGACGCCGCGGCCAGAACGTGCGCCTGGCGTCGCAGCTTACCGGCTGGCAGCTCGACATTCTGACGGAAGCCGAGGAATCGGAGCGCCGCCAGAAGGAATTCGCCGAACGCACCACGCTGTTCATGGACTCGCTCGATGTGGACGAGACCGTGGCGCAGCTGCTCGCGTCGGAAGGCTTCGCGTCGATCGAAGACGTTGCCTTCGTGCCGCTGGACGAATTGGCCACCGTCGAAGGTTTCGACGAAGAGACTGCGCAGGAACTGCAAACCCGCGCGTTGGAATTCATTGAGGCGAAGAACAAAGAGATGGACGACAAACGCAAGGCGCTCGGCGTCGAGGACGACGTGCTGGATGTGCCGGGCGTGACGCCGGCCATCGCGGTCGCGCTGGGCGAGAACGAAGTGAAGTCCGTCGAGGATCTCGCGGGCTGCGCCACGGACGATCTCATCGGCTATTACGAGACAAACAAGGAAAAGGAACGCGTCCGTGTTCCGGGTTTCCTGGAAGGATTCAACCTCACCGCCGAAGACGCCAACGCCATCATCATGAAGGCGCGCGTGAAGATGGGCTGGGTCGAAGAAGAACCGGAAGTTGTTGAAGAGGAAGTTGCCGAAGAAGAAACGGCAAGCGAGGAAGACGCTTGAATCTGGCGATGGCCATCAAAGAGGACAGCGAGACGATGCGCGAACGTAAGTGCATCGTCACGGGCGAGGTGCGCGAGGAAGCGCAGCTTATCCGTTTCGCTGTCTCTCCCGATGGCGATGTGGTTCCCGACATCGCGGCGAAATTGCCGGGACGCGGAATCTGGGTGAGCGCGGACCGCGCCACTCTTGAACGCGCGATTGCGAAGAACCATTTCTCAAGGGCGGCTAAGGCAAATGTGAAAGCCTCCGCCGAACTTCCCGCTCTGGTGGAAAAGCTGATCGTGCAGCGCATGACCGGCGATCTGGGCATGGCGCGCCGTTCCGGCGCGCTGGTGACCGGTTTCGACAATGTCGCGCGCGCCCTGGATTCCCGACCCACGCCGGCACTTTTGATCGAAGCCAGCGAGGGCGCGGCGGCTGGCCGCCGCAAAGTGATCGGAATGATGAAGTCCAGGGGCCTCGATCTGCCTGTTCTGGATTGCCTTTCCAGCGCGGAATTGAGCTTGGCCTTGGGCCGCGAGAATGTGATACATGCCGCCCTCAAAGCGGGCGCGCTTGCCGAACGATTGATCTTCGAAGCGGGCCGGCTTGCCGGATTCCGTTCCGGAAAAACGGATGCGGGTTCGATTCCCGCACATGAAGGAATTGCATGAGCGACGCCGACGACACCAAGCGCCCCAAGACTCTCACGTTGAAGAAGACGGAAACGTCCACCGTGAAGCAGAGCTTCAGCCATGGCCGCACCAAGGCGGTGGTGGTGGAGAAGAAGCGCACCACCCATCCCACGACGACCACGGCCGCGAAGCCCGCTGTTGCCGACAAGACAAGGAAACCCGCCGCCGCTGCCGCGCCCGCCGCTGAGGCAAAGCCGGCCCCGAAGCCTGTCGCGCCTGCGCGCGATGCATCGCGGCCTGGCGTCGTTCTGCGCCAGCTGACGGAAGAAGAAAAAGCGCGCCGCGGTGCGGCTCTCGCCGATGCGCGTGTGCATGAAGAAGATGCCCGCAAGCGCGCCGAAGAAGATGCGCGCCGCAGGGCCGAAGAAGAAAGCCTGCTGCAAAAAGAGCGCGAAGCCGCGCTTCGCCGCAAGGTGGAAGAAGAGAAGCGCAAGGCCGCCGAAGAACTCGCCCGCAAGCACGCGGAAGAGGAAGCTCTGCGCCGCGACGGCGGAAAAGCCGAAACGACGCCGCGCCCCGGCGCTCCCGCCGCCGCTGAAGCGCCGCGCACCCGCCGCGTCAACGAAGAAGAAGATGAAGCGCCGAAGAAGGTTGGCCCCGGTGGCAAGGTTGCGCCGAAAGCGCCGGCCGCGCGCAAGCCGGGTGGCGACGATCGCCGCCGCGGCAAACTCACCGTCACGCGCGCCCTGTCCGACGACGGCAGCGAACGCACCCGCTCGGTCGCCGCCTACAAGCGCCATCTGCAGCGCATCAACAAGGGGCAGCAGCAGCAGCCTGCCGGCCCCGCCGGCCCGCGCGAAGTCACGATTCCGGAGACCATCACGGTTGCCGAACTCGCGAACCGCATGGCGCGCCGCTCCGTCGATATCATCAAGGTTCTGATGAAGAGCGGCATGATGGTCACGCAGAACGACGTGATCGACGCCGACACCGCCGAACTCGTCGCCGCCGAATATGGGCACACCGTCAAGCGCGTCGCCGAATCCGACGTTCTCGAAGGTTTGAAGGGCAAGGACGATGAAGGCGCGGAAATGGTTTCGCGTCCGCCGGTCGTCACCGTCATGGGCCATGTCGACCACGGCAAGACTTCGCTGCTCGATGCGCTGCGCAAGACCGACGTGGTCGCAGGCGAGGCCGGCGGCATCACGCAGCATATCGGCGCCTATCAGGTGCAGCTGAAGAGCGGACAGAAGATCACCTTCCTCGATACGCCAGGCCATGCCGCGTTCACGCAGATGCGTGCACGCGGTGCGAAAGTCACCGACCTCGTCATTCTGGTGGTTGCCGCCGACGACGGCGTCATGCCGCAGACGGAAGAAGCGATCAGCCATGCCAAGGCCGCGCATGTTCCGATGATCATCGCCGTCAACAAGATCGACAAAGGCGACGCCAATCCCAACCGCGTGAAGACCGAATTGCTGCAATACGAAATCCAGGTCGAAGATCTGGGTGGTGACGTACTTTCGGTCGATGTCTCCGCGACCAAGGGCACGAACCTCGACAAGCTGGAAGAAGCCATTCTTCTGCAGGCCGAAGTTCTGGATCTGAAAGCCAATCCGAACCGCACTGCCGAAGGCGCGGTCATCGAAGCCAAGCTCGACAAGGGCCGCGGCCCGTTGGCGACGGTTCTCGTGCAGCGCGGAACGCTGAAGACCGGCGACATCGTGGTCGCGGGCGCCGAATGGGGCCGCGTGCGCGTGCTGGTCAACGATCGTGGCGAGACAATCTCCTCTGCCGGCCCGTCCATGCCGGTGGAAGTGCTCGGCCTTTCGGGCGTTCCGGAAGCGGGCGATGAATTCGTGGTCGTGACCGATGAGTCGCGCGCCCGCGAAGTCACCGAATATATCGCCCGCAAGCGCCGCGAAGCGCGCCATGCCACCAATGCGCGCCAGTCGCTCGACCAGCTGCTGAAAACGCAGAAGGACGGCGAGAAGCGTTTGCTGCCGCTCGTCATCAAGGCGGATGTGCAAGGTTCGGTCGAGGCCATTCAAGGCTCGCTCAACAAGCTGGGCACCGACGAAGTCGGCGCGCAGGTTCTGCAATCGGGTGTCGGCGCGATCACGGAATCGGATGTCATTCTCGCCCACGCTTCGGGCGGCGCGATCATCGGCTTCAACGTGCGCGCCAATGCGCAGGCGCGCGAACGCGCCAAACGCGACGGCGTCGAAATCCGCTACTACAACATCATCTACAATGTCGTGGATGATGTGAAAGCGGCGCTTTCCGGCATGTTGACGCCGGAGACGCGCGAGAAATTCCTCGGCAATGCGGAAGTCCTGGAAGTGTTCACCATTTCCAAGGTCGGCAAGGTCGCTGGTTGCCGCGTCACCGAAGGCCTCATGCGTCGCGGCGCCAAGGTGCGCCTCATCCGCGACAACGTCGTTGTTCATGAAGGCGAGCTCTCCACCCTCAAGCGCTTCAAGGATGAAGTGCGCGAAGTGCAAACCGGCCAGGAATGCGGCATGGGCTTCGTCGGTTACCAGGATCTGCAAAAGGGTGACGTGATCGAGTGCTTCGAGGTCGAAACGATCCAGCGCGCGCTTTGACGCGCGCTGGCCTTTCGCCCCGTCATTGCAGGTGACGCATGGCCGCGCCTTCCAGCAGTTCATCCATGGATATTCAGCGCTATATGCGAGCCGCCGGCGATGCGATGCGCGCGGGTGACATGGCACGCGCCTGCCATGTCGGCATGGAAGCGGTATCGCGCGGCATCGAGAACGAACAGCTGCTGACACTGGCCGCCTATGCATCCGTCAACACGGGCAACGACACGAAAGCGCTGGAATTGGCGACGCGTGCGCGCGGCCTGGCGCCGCGCAGTCTCGATGTTTTGACGGTGCTGGCCCTGTGCCAGCAGCGCAATGGTCTGTTCCGCGAAACCGTCGAAACCTGTGACGCGGCCCTGAAGCTTTCGCCGGGAAATGTTCGCCTGCGCTTCAACAAAGCCTGTGCGCTGGAATCCATGAGCGAAATCGCCAAGGCCATTCGCGAATTCGAGCGCGTGCTGGACGGCGAGCCGCGCAACGCCGAAGCGCTGTCACATCTGGCCAATCTTGCCGCGCAACGCGGCGATGCGAAAGGCGCGCGCGAATATGCCACGCGCGCCTTGCAGGTTGATCCTCGCCAGACGGCGGCGAGCCTCGCACTCGCGACGGCCGATGTCGAAGAGAAGAAATTCGAAGACGCGCTCGCGCGGCTGAAACCGCTGCTGGCGGAGACAAGCCTCGTGAACCGTTCGATTGCCCAGGGTCTTGCGGGCGATGCGCTGGATGGGCTGGACCGGATCGAAGAAGCGTTTCGCGCTTACGCCGCGTCCAAAGACACGCTGAAAGCGTTCTATCAACCTGTATATGAAGCAGGCGAAACCGAGCGTGCCATGGCACGCGTCAACCGGCTGGAGCGCTACTTCAGTAACGCACCGAAGGATGCGTGGCAGGTGGACAAGAGTGACACACCGCAGGGACCGGTGAAGACGCATGTCTTTCTCGTCGGCTTTCCGCGTTCGGGTACGACCTTGCTGGAACAGATTCTCGCCAGCCATGGCGACGTCGTCTCCATGGAAGAGCGTGACTGCCTGATCGATGCGGAGAGGGAATTTCTGACGCCGGATGGTCTCGATCGGCTCGCGAACATGCAGGACGGCGATTTTGCAGTCGCGCGCGAGGCCTATTGGCGCCGCGTCGAAGAGGCCGGAGTCGTGCCATCCGCACCGGTGTTCGTGGACAAGATGCCGCTCAACACAGTGCTTCTGTGCCTCATCGCCAAGCTCTTTCCGCAGGCGAAAATACTCTTTGCGTTGCGTGATCCGCGCGACGTCGTCCTGTCGTGCTTTCGCCGCCGGTTCGTCATGACGGCGCAGATGTATGAGCTGATCACGCTGGAGAGCGCGGCGAAGTATTATGATGCGGTGATGCAACTGGCCAATCGCTATCGCGAAAAGCTGGATCTCGACATCCATGAATTGCGTTACGAGGCGATGGTCACGGACTTCGAGACGCAGATGCGCGCCGTTTGCGCCTTCATGGGTATCGAATGGGACGAAGCCATGCGCGATTTTGCCGGTCGCGGGCGCAAGCGCGGCATCGATACACCGAGCGCGGCCCAGGTTTCGCGCGGTCTTTACACCCAGGGTGTGGGCCAGTGGCAGCGTTACGCCGCGCAGCTTGCGCCTGTCATGCCCCTGCTTGATCCGTGGCTAGCACGCTACGGATATACGGAATAGGAGTCCCACCATGCCGCGACATCAACATCAGTCACGCGAAAAGGGACCATCGCAACGCCAGCTGCGTGTGGGCGAGATGTTGCGCCATGCGCTGTCGCAGATCCTGACGCGGGGCGATATTCGCGATCCCGATCTCGAAGGCGTGTCGGTGACCATCACGCAGGTGAAGCCGTCCGGCGATATGCGCCATGCGACGGTATTCTGCGAGCCGCTGGGCGGGCAGAACGCGGACAGGATCATCAAGGCGCTCAATCGCCACAAGGCGTTCATCCGTGGCGAGATGGGGCATATGATCGAACTCAAATTCACGCCGGAACTGCGCTTCGTCGAAGACGACTCTTTCGCGGAAGCGGAGAGGATCGAAAATCTTCTGAAATCCGAGCGCGTTGCGCGCGACCTGGCGGCCAAAGCCGAAGACGACTCAGAAGAAAACAATGAGTCGTAAGAAAAAAGGCAATGCCGTCCACGGCTGGGTGATTGTGGACAAGCCGGAGGGCGTCACCTCCACACAAGTCGTGGGCCAAGTGCGCCGCATTTTCGATGCACAGAAAGCCGGTCACGCCGGAACGCTCGATCCGATGGCGACGGGCGTCCTCGCCATCGCGCTCGGCGAAGCGACCAAGACCGTTCCCTACGCGATGGATTCCCAGAAGACCTATCGCTTCACCGCGCGCTGGGGTGAAGGCCGCGACAGCGACGACGCCGAAGGCGCCGTTACCGAAACCTCTGGCGTCCGCCCGGGACGGGAGGCGATCGAAGCCGCCATCCCTGGTTTTGTTGGCGAGATCAGCCAGACCCCGCCGATCTACTCCGCCATCAAGGTGGACGGGGAGCGGGCCTATGACCTGGCCCGGGACGGGGAGGCCGTGGAACTCCAATCCCGCATTGTCCAGATCCATGAAGCCTGCCTGCTGGAAGTCCCGGATTCCGACCACGCGGTCTTCGAAATGCGTTGTGGCAAAGGTACTTACGTCCGGGCCTGGGTCCGGGATATCGCCCGGGCGCTGGGCACTTGCGGGCATGTTTCCCAGCTGCGGCGGACCGCCATCGGAGGCTTTTCAGAAAGCCAGTCCGTGCCCCTAGAAACACTAAGGGGTTTTATGCATAGTCCCGCCGCTTTTGAGCACTTGAGGCCTATTTCTACCGCGCTGGACGGCATCCCGGCGCTGGCAGTTACGGGTCCGGATGCAGTTCGCCTCCGTAGCGGCAATCCGATTTTGATGCGCGCGAATCTTTTCGCCCGCATCACGGACGCCTTTCCGGACGAACACGATCTCTCAGGTCTCACGGTCTATCTCTCCACGGGCGAGGGTGAGCCGGTCGCACTGG
>JANWJQ010000093.1 GCA_025451875.1 Rhizomicrobium sp. | reverse complement strand
TTTTTCGGGGAGGGGCGAAGCTCCGCTGCTGGAGAAGTGACCCCTTCCCGAAATTTGCGAAGGGCAAATTTCGACCCTCCCTCAAGGGGAGGGTGGTCCAAAGGAAAACCACGTTTCTTGATGACGAGCAAACAGTTATACAGCCGCATGGATGCTGACGATCCCTGTCCCGCGCGCGACGGCTTTTCCATGCCCGCCGAATGGGATGCGCATAAGCGCACCTGGATGGCGTGGCCTTGCCGTATCGAGGCATGGGGCGGCCCGGAAGGCTTGCTGCGCGCGAAACAGGCCTATGCGCGGGTAGCACGCGCGATCTCGTCCTTCGAACCGGTAACGATCGCGGCAAGGCCGCAGGACCACTCCGAAGTGAAATTCGCCTGCGCCGGAAAGACGGAAGTTTTTGAAGTCGTCATAGACGACTCGTGGGCGCGCGACAGCGGGCCGACTGTGCTGCGCGGGGCGGATGGCGCGCGCGCGGGCGTGCAATGGCAGTTCAACGCCTGGGGCAACAAATATTTTCCCTTTGCCGACGACGCGAAATTCGCCAGCCGCGTTTTGGAGCGTGAGGGCCTGAAAATCTACCGCGCGCCGCTGGTGTGCGAAGGCGGCGCGATCCATGTGGACGGCGAGGGCACGTTGCTCACCACCGAGCAGACATTGCTGAATGAAAACCGCAATCCCAATCTCACCCAGCAGGAGATCGAGGAAGCGCTCGCGCTCTACACCGGCATCCGCAAGGTGATCTGGCTGGGCGAAGGCTTTTCGGATGACGAGACCGACGGCCATATCGACAACATCGCCTGCTTTGCCGGTCCGGGCCGCGTGCTGCTCGGTATCCCGCAGTTCAAGAACCATCCGGATTACGAGCCGGTGATGGATGCCAAGCGCCGCCTGCTCGAAGCGCGCGATGCTGCGGGCCGTCCGCTGGAAGTTATCGAGCTTCCGCAGCCGCAAGAGAAGAAGGTGGATTGGCAGGGCCGCCTGCTGCAGGCCAGCTACATCAATTTCTATCTGCCCAACGGCGGCATCGTCATGCCCGCCTTCAACGATCTGAACGACGAGAAAGCCCGCGCCGTGCTGGCGGACTGCTTCCCCGGCCGCGATATTTTGCAGGTGGATGCGCTGGACATCGTAGAAGGCGGCGGCGGGATACACTGCATCACGCAGCAGGAACCAGTGTGATGGCGCGCGCTTTTCTTTCTCCCCCCGTTTACGGGGGGAGTGCCGACGAAGTCGGCGCGGGGGGTAAGTCGCGCGGATGCCCCCTCCACGTCGCTTGCGCGACGCACCTCCCCCGTAAACGGGGGAGGAAAGCCAACGGAGCTTCGTGATGAGAAACGTCACCTTCGCCGCAACCCAATTCGCCTGTTCCTGGGACAAGCGCGCCAATATCGCCAAGGCGAAAGACCTTGTGCGGCAGGCGGCGTCGAAAGGCGCGAATGCGATCCTGATCCAGGAATTGTTCGAGACGCCGTATTTCTGCCAGGACCAGTCGCCGGAGCATTTCGCGCTGGCGCAGCCTTTCGAAAACAATCCGCTCATCGCGGAAATGGCGGCGCTGGCGAAAGAGCTGGGCGTCGTTCTCCCCGTCAGCTTCTTCGAGAAGGCGGGCTACGCGCATTTCAATTCGCTGGCGATGGTGGATGCGGATGGCAGCGTGCTCGGCCTCTATCGCAAATCGCACATCCCGGACGGTCCCGGCTATCAGGAGAAATATTACTTCACGCCCGGCGACACCGGCTTCAAGGTCTGGAAGACGAAGTTCGGCACCTTCGGCGCCGCGATCTGCTGGGACCAGTGGTTTCCGGAAAGCGCGCGCTCCATGGCGCTGATGGGCGCGGAGGCGTTGTTCTATCCCACCGCCATCGGCACCGAACCGCCGCCTGCGCCGCCGGTGGACAGCCGCCATCACTGGCGCCGCGTGATGCAGGGCCATGCCGGCGCGAACTACGTCCCGCTCATCGCCAGCAACCGCATCGGTACGGAGAAGGGCGCCAATGGCGAGATGACGTTTTACGGCACCTCCTTTATCGCCGGGCCTACGGGTGAAATCATCGCCGACCTCGACAGCACCCATGAAGGCATCTGCACCGCGAGCTTCGATCTGGACGATATCGCGAAGGCGCGCGCCAGCTGGGGCCTCTTCCGCGACCGCCGCCCGGATCTCTACGCGCCGATCCGCGGCCACGACGGCAGATAGGGGAGAGGGGGAGGGGTGTGCGACATTCGTGAAAACGACTGCTCGCCCCATGCCTGAACCACAATATCTTGTGGTTCACATCATTTGCGAGAAGCAAAAATCGACATTCAATTCGGCAGGTGCGGAGGGGCCCGCCCCCCGCCTGCGGTTTCGCGCCAAAATCGCAATTCAATTATCAAGGAATTGCGGCATTTCCGATTTCGGCGACGACATCTTGATGGCTGCGGTTTCTAGGCCTTTGGCGGCATCACGTTCATCACGGAGAGCGTCATCGCTTCCACGCCGGCCTTGATCGTCGGCTCCGGCAGCACGGTGAACAGTGGTGAGTGATTGACCGGCACGGGAATGCCTTTCTTGGCATCTTCCGCGATTGTCTTCGGGTCCATGCCGCCTAGCGTCAGATATTCCCCCGGCACGCCCGCGCGTTCGAATTCGGAGAAGTCCTCGCTGGCGGGAATCGGGCGCGCCATCTGCGAAACCTTGTCCCCCATCGCCTGTTTCAGAACGGCGGCAGTCTTTTCCGTCAGCACCGGATCGTTCATGACGGAATAGGCTGTGTCGCCCAGCTTGATCTGCGGCGCCGGTGCGCCGGACATCGCCGCCACGGCATTCGCCGTCCGGCGCACGCCGTCCAGAATCTTTGCGCGCGTCTTCTCGTCCAGCGTGCGGATGGTGCCACGGAGCGTCGCGTCGTCGGGGATGATGTTGCCGGCGCTGCCGGACGTCACGGAGCCGACGGTGACGACGCCGAACACCATCGGGTCTTTCTCGCGGCTGATCACGGTCTGCACGTCTTCGATGAAGCGTGCCGCCATGATGATGGGGTCGATGGATTTCTCCGGCATGGAGCCATGCGCGCCACGCCCGACGAAAGTGATCTCCATCGAATCCGCCGTGGTGTCATAGGGGCCGGAGATGTAGCTGACCGTGCCTGCCGGATCGGGGCCGACATGCAGCGCGAACGCCATGTCCGGCTTGCCGCCAAAGCGTTTGAAGAGGCCGTCCGCGATCATGCCTGATGCGCCATTCACGCTTTCTTCCGCGGGCTGGCCGATGAACATTACGGTGCCGCTCCATTTGTCTTTCATGGAGAGCATCGCCTTCGCGGTGCCCACCCAGATCGCCATGTGGGAGTCATGGCCGCAGCTATGGGCGACATAGGTTTCATGGCCTTCCCATTGCGCCTTCACCTCACTGGCGTAGGGCAGGCCGGTCTTCTCCTGCATCGGCAGGGCATCGAGTTCGGTGCGGATCATTACCATCGGGCCGGGGCCGTTGTGATAGATCGCGACGACGCCGGTTCCGCCAACGCCTTCGGTCACTTCAAAGCCGAGCGCGCGCATCTCGCCCGCGAGTTTCGCGGCCGTGCGCGTTTCCTGATGGCCGAGTTCGGGATGCTGGTGAATGTCTTTGTAGATGTCGAAGAGGTGCGGGTAGTCCGCGCTGATTTCGGCTTCGAGCTGCGGCTTTACGGTGGCGACATCGAGCGCCAGCGCGGGCGTGGTGAGCGAAAGAAGCGCGGCCGCGGCCGCTGTCGCGAGCAACGTCGTGGAAAAACGAATGTGCATCTGGAATCCCCCTGACTGGGAACAGTTCACTGCTTGGCGGGCTTGGGCGCAAGCTTGACGCCGCGCCCTTTGGCCACGGTGCCGGTGCCGAATTTGTCGCGAAGTTTGTCCATCGCGCGCTCCGCTGCCGCGCGCTTGTCCGCGCCGCGGTCGATCAGGTCACGCGGATCGGCCTGATGCGCGGGCGCGAGATTGGAAATGCCGACGCCGAGCAGGCGATAGGAGGTGCCATCCGCCTCGCGCTTCAAGGCGTCGCGCGCCACGCGGAAGATGCGGTCGGCAAGCTGTGTCGGCGCTTCCAGCGAGGCGCTGCGCGTCTTGAGCTTGAAATTCGCGGTCTTGAGCTTGAGCACGACGGTGCGCCCGGCGAGTGCGTGGCTCTTGGCCCGCGCGGAAACGCGTTCGGCCTGCCGCCACAACACGCTTTCGAGATCTTCGAATTTGGAAAGATCGTCGAAGAAGGTCGTTTCCGATGAGATCGTCTTCATCTCGCCGTCGGAATGGACTTCGCGCGTATCGTCGGCATTCGCGAGGCGCGCAAGCCAAAGACCGGTATTGCCATAGCGCCGCGCCAGGTCCTTCGGATCGACGTCCTGTAGTTGCCCGATGCGCGTGATGCCGTCTTTCGCCAGCTTCGCCTGCAGCGCCTTGCCTGCGCCGCGAATGAAACCCACCGGCTTGTCGCGCAGGAAGGTCTTGGCTTCGGCTTCACCGATCACCGCGAAGCCGCGCGGCTTGTCGAGTTCGCTGGCGAGCTTGGCGAGGAACTTGTTGTAGGAAAGACCGATGGAGATTGTGATGGCGACGTCCCGCTCCACGCGCTTCGCGAGCACTGCCATCGTTTTCGCGGGGCTGTGACCATGAATGCGCTGCGTCCCCGCAAGATCGAGAAAGGCTTCGTCCAGCGACAGTGGTTCGACCAAGGGTGTCAGGTCGCGCATCATTTCGCGGATTTTGCGGCTGGCTTCGGTATATTTGCCGAAGTCCGGCTTGATGACGGTCGCCTTCGGGCAAAGCTTCAGCGCCTGGAACATCGGCATGGCGGAACGCACGCCATATTGGCGGGCGACATAGCAGCAGGTGGACACCACGCCGCGCCTGCCGCCGCCCACGATCACCGGCTTGTCCAGCAGCGAAGGATCGTCGCGCTTCTCGATGGCAGCATAGAACGCGTCGCAATCCATATGCGCGATGGAGAGCGCTTCGAGTTCGGGATGCGCCAGAATGCGATGGCCGCCGCATTTGCGGCAGCGTTTGGTGGTCTCGGCCGCGTCGGTCAGGCAGTCGCGGCAGAACGCGCTCACTTGGGTAAGCCCTCCGGATCGCCTTCGCGCCAAAGCCACGCCGCGCC
>JANWJQ010000092.1 GCA_025451875.1 Rhizomicrobium sp. | reverse complement strand
CTTCTCGTGGATACAGGCGGCGTCGTGTCCATGTTGACAAAAGGCACGGTGAAATCCCTCGATCTGCCGGTGCAGACGTCTACCGGCGGATATCTGAGGATGTTCGGTGGACTGCGCGTAGACCATATGACCATCGCGCGGGATATCGATCTGGGAGGGCTTAAAACCAACACCATGCCATTCGCGATCATCCCGGACGGCTGGATGCCGAATGGAATCGACGGCACATTGGCGCCGGATATTCTCAGCGCTTACGACGCCGAGTTCGATTTTGCGAACAACAAATTTTACCTGGCCTCTCAAGATCATTGCCCCGGTCAGGTCGTTTATTGGACGCAATCGGGCTATGTCGCGATCCCGATTTTTATCGGCGAAGGTGGGCACATAAGTTTTGCCGTGGGCCTGGACGGCAAAACGATCATCGCCTCGCTCGATACGGGCTCGACGCGCTCCTACATGAGCATGGAAGCGGCCTATGACGAATTCGGAATAGATGAAAAGACTCCGGATTTAAAAGCGCTGCCGGGCGCAAGTGACAAGTCGCATAGGTATCATTATCCCTTCAAGAAGCTTTCGCTGGTGGGCATCGCTGTGAACAATCCGGATCTTGTCCTGGTGCCGGACAGTGAAACCAAGGTGATGGGACCTGGCGGGCCGAGGATCATTCTCGGCATGGGTATCCTGCGCCAGCTTCACCTCTACATCGCCTATAGCGAAGCGACGATCTACGCGACGGGCGCCACTGCGCACTGAACGCGTGTTTTCCGACCTGAAAACAATCGGAATCAAAAAGGCCGGGCGTTCTGCCCGGCCTTTCCGTAAATCTTTTTCTTATTCGCTTCTAATGAACGACACCCATCACACATGCCCCCAGAAACATGAACACGACAGTGACCGCGAGAAGTTCGAGTTCGCGAACCATTGGTCCCTCCAATGCTTGCTTCTTCGGAACGCCATAACTCTGACGCAATTGAACGGCCAGGAACACAAAGCGTTCCGGGTTCCCGCGTCAGATTGTTGTCGTCGTTGTAAGCCCGCGAAAGCGTTGACTCTTTCGCGACGTTCCAAAACGGGAAGCTGTGAATAACTCGCTGTGCGGCGCAACAGGCCACCGGGCCTACCAGGGAATCTGTCGATTCTCGAAGTCACGATAAGTTCCACTCTTCGCGGCATCGAGTTCCGCGATGCGCGCGCGCAGGCCTTTCACGCTTTGCTCCACTTTCACCGGCGCGCCGCTGCCGCCCATGTCGGTCTGCACCCAACCCGGGTGGAAGATGCCGACAACGATGCCTTCCTTCGCCCAATTCTTCGACAGGCTGTGCATCAGCGAGTTCACGGCCGCTTTCGTCGCGCTGTAAGGCTGGAATCCGCCGCTGTCTTCGGCGATGGAGCCGAGCACGCTGGTGATGGTGACAAGTTTCTTCTCCTTGCCTTTCATCAGGTTCGATTTGAGCGCATTGGCGACCAGCACCGGCGCGACGGAATTGGTGCGGAAGGTCGCAAGCCAGCCCTCGACATCGATGTTATCGCCCTTTTTTGGCGGCCCGCTGACACCGGCATTGTTGATGACGATGTCCAGCGCCGTATCGCCCAATTCTTTCTTCAGCGCGGCGACCGAAGCTTCATTGCCGACATCCAGCGCCAGCACCTGCACACCTTTGATAGCCTTCAGATCGCTCGCCTTGCCGGGCTCGCGGCAACACGCGATCACCTCCGCGCCGTCCGCCGCATATTGCTTCGCAAATTCGAGCCCTATGCCACGATTGGCACCGGTGATGAAAATGGTCGTCATGGCTTTTCTCCAAATCCGCCGCCGCCCGGTGTGGCGATCTCTATGCAATCGCCGGGTGCGACTTTTGTTTCATCCTGTCCGCGCAAGGTTTCGCGCGCACCATTGGTGCGAATGACCGTGGTAGTGCCGCGCGCGGCATCCTCGCCGCCTTCAAGGCCGAAAGGCGATGTCTCGCGGCGCGTGGAAAGGATGGCGGCGCTCATGGCTTCGCGGAAACGAATTCGCCTTACCACACCATTTCCGCCGTGATGCTTGCCCGCGCCGCGGGAATGGGCGCGGATGGAGAATTCCTCCAGCAGCACCGGATAACGCGCTTCCAGAATCTCCGGATCGGTGAGGCGTGAATTGGTCATGTGCGTGTGCACGGCCGACACGCCGTCGAAATTCTTGCCCGCGCCCGCACCGCCGCAGATGGTTTCGTAATATTGATGGCGCGCATTGCCGAAGGTGAGGTTGTTCATTGTGCCCTGGCTTGCGGCGAGCACACCGAGGCATCCGAACAGCGCATCCACCACCGCCTGGCTCGTCTCCACATTGCCCGCGGCCACGGCGGCGGGCGGATTGGGATTGAGCAGCGAGCCGCGCGGCGCCACGATCTCGATAGGTTTGAGGCAACCGGCATTCATCGGAATGTCGCCTTCGACAAGGCAGCGGAAGACATAAAGCACCGCTGCCTTGGTCACCGATCCCGGCGCGTTGAAATTGTTGTTCTGCTGCGGCGAGGTGCCGGTGAAATCCACCTGCGCCGAACGCGATGCGCGATCGACGCTGATTCTGACCTTGATCGTCATGCCGCCATCCATCGGCATTGCGAAGACACCGTCTTTCAGCGCGCCGATCACCTTGCGCACGCTTTCCTCAGCGTTGTCCTGCACATGACGCATATAGGCGGTGACGACATCCACGCCGTAACTGCCGCAGGCGCGGCGTAGCTCCGAAATGCCGCGCGCGCAGCTCGCTGCTTGCGCCTTCAGATCCGCGATGTTCTGCGCCGGATTGCGCGCGGGATATTTGCCGCTTTCCAGCACATGCATCACCGCCGCATCGTCGAAATGACCACCCTGCACCATCTGGATGCCATCGAACAGCACACCTTCCTCGGAGATGTCGCGCGAGAAGGGCGGCATGGAGCCGGGCGTCGTGCCACCGATATCGGCATGGTGCCCGCGGCTCGCCACATAGAACCGCGCCTTGCCGTCCACGAACACTGGCGCCACCACCGTAATGTCCGGCAGATGCGTGCCGCCGTCATAAGGCGCGTTGGTGACGAACATGTCGCCCTCGCGCATGGCCGGATGCTTTTTCATGATGGCGGTCACGCAATCGCCCATCGATCCCAGATGCACCGGCATGTGCGGCGCGTTCGCCACCAGCCCGCCTTCGGCGTCGAAGATCGCGCAGGAAAAGTCGAGCCGCTCCTTGATGTTCACGGAGGAGGCCGTGTTCTGCAACGTCGCGCCCATCTCCTCGGCGATAGCCATGAAGAGATTGGCGAACACTTCCAGCGAGACGGGATCGGCGTCGGTTGTCGCGTTGATGGCGGCGGTCGCAGCGGCGTCGCGCATGAGAACCCGTGAATGGTCTTCGCGGGTCTCTGCATGCCAGCCCGGCTCAACGACGATGGTCTGATGCGGTTCGATCAGCAGCGCAGGGCCGGTGATTATCGAGTCTGCTGCGAGTTCGCTCACTTGATGCAGAGCGGCATCGTGCCAAGTACCCAGCGAGAAGAACCGCGCCGCTTTCTTTCCTCCCCCGTTCACGGGGGAGGGGGACCGCGAAGCGGTGGAGGGGACCCTCTCCGCCTTCGCTACGCTCGGCACCTCCCCCGTGAACGGGGGAGGAAAGTCGGTGACCTCAACCTCAACCAACTCCGCGATCAGCCCTTTGCCTTCGAAGCCAAATCCAAACAGCCGAGCATGCTGTTCGGCGAAAGTGGACGCCATCTCGTCAAGAGACGTCAGTGCGATCGGCAATGTCGTATCGCTGCCTTCGTAGCGGACATGCACGCGCTTGATCGCGTGCGTGGACTGCGCGCCTTGCACTTTGATTTCCGCTTCCACCTCGCGCGCCAGCTCTTCGGCGGCCCGCGCGAGCGACGTCATCAGCACCGCATCCAATCTTTGCCCCACCGCGCGCTGCCGCATTGCGCGCAGGCTGGCGAGTTTCATGCCATAGGCCGACAACACGCCGGAGAAGGGGTGGATGAAGATGCGCGTCATGCCCAGCGCATCGGCGACCAGGCAGGCATGTTGTCCCCCCGCACCGCCGAAGCAGTTCAGAGCGTAGTCGCGCGCGTCATAACCTTTCGCTACGGAGATGCGGCGGATGGCGTTGGCCATGTTTTCCACTGCAATGCGGATGAAGCCATCGGCCACGTCTTCTGCCGATTGTCCCGTCTGCTTTGCCAGCGCCGCGAATTTCGCGCGCACGACGTCTTCATCCAGCGGCTGATCGGCGGAAGGCCCGAAAATATGCGGGAAGAATTCGCCGCTCAGTTTTCCCACCATCACATTCGCATCGGTGACAGTGAGGGGGCCGCCGCGCCGGTAGCAGGCGGGACCCGGATCGGCGCCGGCGCTGTCCGGCCCTACGCGGAAACGCGCGCCGTCATAATGCAGGATGGAGCCGCCGCCCGCCGCCACGGTGTGGATCGCCATCATCGGTGCGCGCAGGCGCACGCCCGCAACTTCGGTTTCGTAGATGCGCTCGAACTGTCCGTCGAAGCGCGACACATCGGTCGATGTGCCGCCCATGTCAAAGCCGATGGCATGCGGGAAGCCCGCGTCACGCGCCGTTTCCGCCATGCCGACCACGCCGCCCGCGGGGCCGGACACGATGGCATCCTTGCCGCGGAAGAAATCCGGCGCGGCCAATCCGCCATTTGACGTCATGAAGAACAGCCGCGTGCCGCCCAGTGCGCGTGAGATGCGCGAGGCATAGCGCGACAGCACGGGCGACAGATACGCATCCGCCACCGTCGTGTCGCCGCGCGAGACGAATTTCATCAACGGTACGGTGTCGTGACTGGCGGATACCTGCGTGAAGCCCGCCGCGCGCGCGATATCCGCAGCGCGTTTCTCATGCGCGGGAAAGCGATAGCCATGCATGAACACGACGGCGCAGGCTTCGACGCCGCTTTTGCGCGCCGCTTCCAGATCGCGCCGCAACGCCGCTTCATCCAGCGCCGTCAGGATGTCGCCCTCGGCGGTGACGCGCTCATCGGCTTCGATCACGCGGTCATAGAGCATGTCCGGCAATTCGATCTTCAGGGCGAACAATTTGGGCCGGTGCTGATAGCCGATGCGTAGCTGATCGCGCAGGCCCTTCGTCGTCACCAGAACGGTGCGCTCGCCACCGCGCGTCAGAAGTGCATTGGTGGCGACGGTCGTGCCCATGCGCACCTCGCCGATCTGCTCTGCGGGGATCGTGGCGTTCGTCGGCACGCCGACGCAACGGCGTATGCCTTCCAGTGCCGCGTCATCATAAGCGGGGTTTTCTGAAAGAAGTTTCAGACTCGATAGTGTTCCGTCCGGCGCCTGCGCCACAACGTCGGTGAACGTGCCGCCGCGATCGATATAAAAGCGCCATTGTGCTGACATGGGCGCGAGATTGTCCTAATGCTTCGCCCCATGTCCATCTGGGGAAAATTGGGTGGCGCGGCCGCGGGCTTCCTGGCCGGTGGCCCCATCGGCGCGCTGGCAGGCGCGTTCGCGGGCCATGTGCTGTTTGACCGCACGGGTTTCATGGTCGAACGCCCGGACGAACCGGGCGTCGCCTTCACCATCGCCATCATCGCGCTGGGCGCCAAGCTCGCCATGGCTGACGGTGTCGTCACGCGCGATGAGGAAGAAGCCTTCAGCCGCGTCTTCCGCGTGCCGGCGTCGGAGCAGGCCAACGTCAAGCGCATCTTCGATATGGCGCGGCGCGACACCGCCGGTTACGACGCCTATGCCG
>JANWJQ010000091.1 GCA_025451875.1 Rhizomicrobium sp. | reverse complement strand
TCGCGGCGCTGGTGCTGACCGCGTCTTTTGCGCGGCTTGTGGTGGACCGGCCGGAGTAAACAATGGCCAGAGAGGGGCGGAAGTTCTCGCAGGCGGAACGCCCGCGGGGACGGATCGGACGGATATTCGGCGGGCTGATGGCCCGGCTGAACAAGCCCGCCTATCACTGGACCGTCGAGCAGCTGCGACCGGTGAAGCCCAAATCCTATCTCGAATTGGGCTTCGGCACCGGTCATCTCGAAAAGCTCGTCGCCAAGAAGTTGAAGCCCGCGAAACTCACCGGCGTCGACCCGTCGCCGCTGATGGTGGAAGTCGCGCAGAAAAAGCTGCGCCGCTTCCGCAAGAAGATGAAGATCGATCTGCTGGAAGGCGACGACACACGGCTGCCGAAAGATGGACCTTACGACGCCATCACCGCGCTTCACTCTTTCCAGTTCTGGACCCATCCGGCGACGACGCTTGCCGAAATCCGTTCGCTGCTCGCGCCCGGCGGCAAGTTCGTGCTGGTGCTCCGCCTGCACGGGAAACGCTCGAAAGCGCCCAATCCGCTCAGCCGCAATGGGGATGAAGTCTCCGCCGCCTGCAAGGCGCTACAGGATGCGGGCTTTGTGATTCAGGGAATGCGCGGTATCTCCCGAAACTCGCATGGCATCGTTGCCGGCATCGGCTGATCGAAAGAGTATACCTTGGAAAAGATTGTGTATGTGCGGATTCCCGGCAAGGGCCGTGGGATCATTGCGAAAGCGCCCATCGCCGCTGGTGAACTTATCGAGCGATCGCCCGTCCTTCCCATCGGGTCGGCGGAGTCCGAATGCCCCGGCCTGAACGATTACAGCTTCGCCTGGGGCGAGGATGTCGAAGGCTTCGAGCCGGGCAAGGAATGCGCCGTCGGGCTGGGCTATCTCAGCCTCTACAACCATTCGGACACGTCGAATGTCAGCCTGACGCGGCATTACGAAGAAAACGAGATGAGCATTCACGCCCTGCGCGACATCGCGGCGGGCGAAGAACTCACAATCAATTACGACGTGCCGCTTTGGTTCGAAGAAGCCAAAAGCTAGTCTCGCCGCCATGCCGCATTACATCTACGAGTCGCGTCTGCTGAAGACCATTCCCGGCCCGATCTGCGGCGTGGATGAGGCCGGGCGCGGCCCGCTGGCGGGACCGGTGGTTGCGGCGGCGGTCATTCTCGACCGCAAGAAGATGCCCAAGGGCCTCAACGACTCCAAACTGCTCGACGCTGAAACCCGCGAGATGCTGTTCCCGCAGATCATGGAACGCGCCATCGCCGTGGGTGTCGGCGAAGCGAGCGTCGACGAGATTGACCTCATCAACATCCGCCAGGCCACGCATCTGGCCATGGCCCGCGCCGTGCGCGCGCTACAGGTCGCGGCGGCTTTCGCGCTGGTGGACGGCAATGATGCGCCGGCCTTGCCCTGCCCCTGCGACACGCTGGTGGAAGGCGACGCGAAATCGGTTTCCATCGCCGCCGCCTCGATCATCGCCAAGGTCACGCGCGACCGGATGATGCGGACACTGCACTACGAACATCCTCACTATGGCTGGTTCAACAACAAGGGTTACGGCACGCCGGAGCATTATGCCGGGCTCGAAAAGCACGGCCCCTGCTCCCATCATCGCCGATCCTTCGGCCCTATCCACAACATGTTGTATCCACAGGAGCCTGTGACTCAAGACGTAACGCTTTGATTCACCAAGACTCTTGACGCGCGAATCAGCACGAATCACTTTGCCTGCCTGTGGATGATTCGGGCGGGCAATGACCAATTTCAAACTGGACCTGAACGACGCGCTCGACCGCGTCATCGAAGGCGACTGCATCAAGAGCATGAACGCGCTGCCCGAAGGCTGCGCCGACCTCATCTTCGCGGACCCGCCTTACAACCTGCAGCTTCAGGGCCACCTGCACCGCCCCGACCAGTCCAAGGTCGACGCCGTGGACGACAAATGGGACCAGTTCTCCAGCTTCGCCGACTACGACAAGTTCACCCGCGAATGGCTGACCGCCGCGCGCCGCGTGATGAAACCGGAAGGCGCGCTGTGGGTCATCGGCTCCTATCACAACATCTTCCGCGTCGGCGCGATCCTGCAGGATCTCGGCTTCTGGATCATGAACGACGTGATCTGGCGCAAGACCAATCCCATGCCGAACTTTCGCGGCAAGCGCTTCACCAACGCGCACGAAACCATGATCTGGGCGACGCGCGACCAGAAGCAGAAGAGCTACACCTTCAACTACGAAGCGATGAAGGCGCTGAACGACGATCTGCAGATGCGCTCCGACTGGACGCTGCCCATCTGCTCCGGCGGCGAACGCATCAAGGATGAGAACGGTGACAAGGCTCATTCCACGCAAAAGCCGGAAAGCCTGCTGCATCGCGTGATCCTGTCATCGTCGAAGCCCGGCGACGTGATCCTCGATCCCTTCTTCGGTTCGGGCACGACCGGCGCCGTCGCGCGCCGTCTCGGCCGTCACTTCATCGGCCTGGAGCGCGAAGCAAAATATGCCAGCGTCGCGCGCCGCCGCATCGCGAGCATCGAGCCGGCGGACAAGGACGCCATCGAAGTCACAAAATCAAAGCGGAGCGAACCGCGCATTCCTTTTGGGTGGGTTGTCGAACGAGGGTTATTGCCGCCGGGTACCATCCTGCGCGGACCGCAAAAGCGCCATCAGGCGAAGGTCCGCGCGGATGGAACGCTTGTCTGCGACAATGCCACCGGCTCGATCCACCAGATCGGCGCGCATGTGCAAGGCCTCGACGCCTGCAACGGCTGGACGTTCTGGCAATATGAGGACAAGGGAAAGCTGATCCCGATCGACGTGCTGCGTCAGCGGCTGCGGGCGGATTTGGCGTGAAGACAGCACGCGCGTGAGAGCCAAGACTTATCGCGGCTCCTGCTTGTGCGGCGACGTTCGCTTCTCCTTTAAGGGAGATTTGCAGGACGCCTATTTCTGCCACTGCGAACAGTGTCGCAAGAATTACGGCATGCACGGCGCCTTTGTTGGGGTGGAGCGCGACGCGCTTGTTATCAATAGAGCCAAGACGCTCCGGTCCTATAAATCATCGCGCAGCACTGTCAGGTCGTTCTGCGGGACGTGCGGCTCGCCCATTTCCTGGGACCGCGAAGACTATGAGCGGATTTATGTCTGCATGGGCCTTCTGGAAGGCAAAATTGCGCCTCCAAAAATCACCAACATCCATACCAAACACAAAGGCGCTTATTACGAGATAGATTGAGAACGCGTGCGGCGTGCCAGCAGCACAGCGCCGATCAGAATAACAACCGCGCCGGCGGCGAGCACTATCAGGACGATGCGCAGATCGAACAGCACGATCGTATCCAAACTGACTTTTCCCGTTTGCCAGAACGTCCACTCGCCTCCGATTTCGCGCGCGACCGTGGCGTTTCCGGTTTCCAGCACCACGATGCCGTTGCCCGTCGCCGGATCGATGCGCGCGGTGGTGTTGATCGCCGGATAGTTGTTGCCGTCATGGCCGACAACATAACTTCCGGCACCGTTCGGAACGTAGAGCGTCTCGCCAAGGCCCCAGAACGGTATGCCGTAGATGTAAGCCTCCGGTTTGCGCATCGCTTTCCGCGTTTCGGAGGTCAACACACCACCGCCGCCCAGCTGCGCCTGGACAAAGCGCGTCATGTCCGCCGCGGAGGTGAAAAGCGAAGCTGCCGAAAGCGCGGTGAATTTTGCCGGAACGACTTTCGATCCCCTGGCATCAAAGAAATCGGCGAGATGCGCCGGATCGGGATCGACGAATGTTGACTGCGTCATGCCGAGCGGCTGAAGAACGGCGCTGCGCATGAAATCGTTGAACGATTTATGCGAAACCTCTTCGATGAGAAGCTGAAGGATCAGATAGCCGCCGCCGGAATAGCGCCATGTCCGGTCTGGTTGCGCGCCGACCCGCACGACCCCGCTGCTTCCCGGTTGTGCATCTTCTGTATGTGTCAGTTCCTGTTCGATCGTCGGCAATTTCCGCCCGGGCGGATAACCGAGAAATCCGAGACCATCGGTGAGCCCGGCGGTGTGACTCAGCAAGCGGCGCACGGTCACGCGGTTGTTGTCGAATTCGCTCGGCGGCAGATGCCAGCGGGTGAGATAGCGCGATACCGGCGCATCGAGATCGATGCGCTGTTGCTGCGCCAAAACCATCACGCCCCAGGCCGTCACCCATTTGCTCATCGATGCGACCTGAAACAGCGTATTCGCGTCGACGGGACGGCCATGTGAGGCGAAGTAAGTCTTCGCGACGCGGCCATGGTCTAGCAACACCATCGCGATATCGCCTTTGGACTCCGCCGCGTAGCGGCCTTCTGCCCATTGCAGAAATCCAGCCGTATCGGCCTTCGCCGCAGGCATGGCGCGAAACCATCCCTCGTGCGCGCCCGCGGCCACAATCACAACCCAAATAACGAGCACCAGAATCGCCAGAGATACAATCTTTAGCAGCCTTCCCATGCCTCGCGCCTCTTGATGCCCAACTTGGTCCGTTAGTGTGAATGCACGATGATCTTTCGCATTACGGTGGGCAATGCCGCATCCTTGAGCCTGTTGCGCGCGACCCAGCGGCCCTCGACCGGAGGATGCTTCGCGACGTCCGCGACATAGACTTCCAGTTCCAACTCAAAATGCGTGAAGCCATGGCGCACCACGCCAGTGCGCTTCTTCCAATCCGCTTTGAATGGCGCCTGCTTCGTCGCTTCATTTTTTGACGGGAAGTCTTCCGTCCATGGTCCCAGTGGGGGTTGCAGCATCCCACCGAGCAAGCCGTTCTCCGGGCGCTTCACCAGCAGCACAGCGCCGCTCGCATCACGCGCGACGAACGCCGCGCCGCGCTTCAAAGGACGCACCGCTTTGGCGCCGCGCGCGGGCAGTTGCTCCTGGATACCAAGCTTGCGCGCTTCGCAGCCTTCCATCCACGGACAGTTCAGACATGCCGGACGTTTCGGCGTGCAGATTGCCGAGCCCAGATCCATCAGCGCCTGCGCAAAATCGCCGGCGCGTTTCTGCGGCACCAGCGCGTGCAACGCCGCGCGCATCGCGGGCTTGGATTTGGGCAGTGGTTCTTCGATCGCCGCATAGCGCGCAATCACGCGCTCGGCATTGGCATCCATCGCGGGATAAGGAAGATCATAGGCGATCGCGGCAATCGCGCCCGCCGTGTAATCGCCGATACCGGGCAGCTCGCGCAGGCCTTCGTAAGTCGCTGGAAACGTTCCGCCCATCTCGGCGACGGCTTTCGCGGCCTTGTGCAGGTTTCGCGCCCGCGCGTAATAGCCGAGCCCCGCCCACGCGGCCATCACGTCATCCTGCTCCGCCCGCGCCAAGGCTTTCACATTCGGCCACTTCTTCAGGAATTTCGCGAAGTAGGGCCCAACCGCCTGCACCGTCGTCTGCTGCAGCATGATCTCCGACAGCCAGACGCGATAGGGCTCCTGCACCTGCCCCTTCGGCGCGCGCCACGGCAGCACGCGGCGATGCCGGTCATACCAGGCGAGCAGCAACGCCGCCGGTGTGTCTTTGTTTTTCGCCCGCGTCGCCATGCCGTCCAATTCGCTCTATGATCCCACCATGCCGCAACGAAGCGACGACAAACAGCCAGAATTCGCGCGCCGCAATCGCAGCGAGCCCGTTGGGCGCCAGGCAGGCGATCTGGGTTCGGCCGCACTCGCCCGCATGGGCTTTCGCGATCCCACGCTGGTTCTGCGCTGGGACGATATCGCCGGCAAAGACATCGCGCGCATCGCCCGGCCGATGAAATTCTCCGAAGGCGCGAATGGCGGCACGCTCACTTTGCGCGCCGAACCGGGCGCGGCGTTATTCCTCCAACACGAGACGCGGCAGCTTTGCGAACGCATCAACGCCTATCTCGGCCGCGCCGCCGTGACCAAGCTGCGATTCGTGCAGGGACCGCTCGCCCAGAAACTTATCCACAGACCGCCGCCCAAACGCCCGGCGCATGTCCCGCCCGGCGATCCCGCACTTTCCTATAAAGGCCCGGATTCCCTGCGTGATGCCTTGGTTAATCTGGCCCGCGCCCGCGCGCCGCGAACGCCGCCGCGCGGCAATTGAATGGCGCGCTTTCCTCTGTCACAAGCAGGGTTCGCGGCCCCAAATTCCTGAGCCCCCATGAACCGCAGACAGCTTCTCACCGGCCTGATCGTTCTGGCCGTCATCGCCATCGGCGTCATCGCCTACATGGTCTATTCCGCACCCACCGATGAGAGCACTTCGCTCACTTCGGGCGGGACGAAATACGCGGTCACGCTCACCTCTTACGATCGCACGCAGGGCAATCCCAAGGCGCCGGTCACCATCGTCGAATACGCCGCGCCGAGCTGCCCGCATTGCGCGCATTTCGACATGACGCTGTTTCCGTTCATCAAGTCGAACTACATCGACACCGGCAAAGTCTATTATGTGTTCCGCGTGTTCCCGCTCAGCCAGGTGGACGTCGCCGCGGAATCCATGGCGCGCTGCCTGCCCGCCGAGAACTACTTCCAGTTCATCGACCTGCTCTTCCGCAATCAGTCCAAATGGGATCCGGACGGCTATCAGATCCCGGACGTCCATGCCGCACTGGTGGATATGGGCCGCATCGCGGGCATGAGCGGCGATCAGGTCGACAAGTGCATCAACGACCAGGACGCGCAGAAGCGCGCCACCGATGTCGGCCTCTTCGCGCAGAAGACCTACAACATCAACGGCACGCCGACCTTCCTGGTGAACGGCGAGATCGCGCCGCCGTTTGAATCCACGGACGACATCAAAAAGTATCTGGACGCCGTCCTGGCAAAAAAATAGCGCAAGCCCGCGGAGCAAAAGACGTTTTTGCCTGCGGATAAGTCTGCGGCGTTCGTTGACCGGCTTTGCGGGAATCTGCGCAAATGGGCGCGGTTGCAGATAGATAACAGTGCTGGCGTGGGAACAACCACGCCGGAAGCATCAGCGATAAGGGCGCGTTTGCGTTGAAGTTCAACAGGCTCAGGATTTCCGGTTTCAAGTCTTTCGTGGAGCCTACCGAGCTTCTCATCGAGCCGGGGCTGACGGCGGTCGTCGGCCCGAACGGTTGCGGCAAGTCCAATCTGTTCGACGCGTTGCGCTGGGTCATGGGCGAAACGCGCCCGACCTCCGTGCGCGGCACGGAAATGGACGACGTGATCTTCGCCGGTTCGTCGGCCCGTCCCGCGCGCAACCAGGCCGAAGTCATACTTCATATCGACAATTCGGATCGCAAAGCCTCGCCGCAGTTCAACGATTACGACACGATCGAAATCTCGCGCCGCATCGAGCGTGAAGCCGGCAGCGTCTATCGCATCAATGGCCGCGACGTGCGCCAGCGCGACGTGCAGATATTCTTTGCCGATGCATCGTCGGGCGCGGGTTCCACCGCTTTCGTGCGCCAGGGCCAGATCGGCCAGCTCATTTCGCAGAAGCCGCTCGCGCGCCGCGCGATTTTGGAAGAAGCCGCGGGCATCGGCGGCTTGCACCAGCGCCGCCACGAAGCCGAGCTTCGCCTGCGCGCCGCCGAAACCAATATGGGCCGCCTCGACGACGTGATCCGCGAAGTCGAAGCCGGTTTGCAGAATTTGAAGCGCCAGGCGCGTCAGGCGTCGCGCTACCGCAATCTCTCCGGCCATATCCGCAAGGCCGAAGCCCTGGCGCTGCACCTGCGCTGGCTTGCCGCCGAAACACAGACGAAACTCGCCGAAGAAGCGCTCGCCGCTGCGAACGCCGCAGTCGCCACCTGCACCGATCAAGCGGCGCAGGCATCGACGCTGCAGCTTGAAGCCGCCGCCACCGTGCCGCCGCTGCGCCAGCGCGAAGCCGAGCGCGCCGCCGCCCTGCACCGCCTCACCGTCGAACGCGAAGCGCTCGATGCCGAGGAAGAGCGCGCCCGCGAGGAAGCGCAGCGCATGCGCCAGCGCATTGGCCAGACCGAACAGGACATCGCGCGCGAGAAAACGTTGGAAGCGGACGCCGGCGCCGCGCTGGAAAAGCTGTCCGCCGAAGCGAGCGAACTCGAAGCCGCGCAGGCCCGCGCGAAGGAAGATCTCGAAGCCGCGCAGACCCGCGCCGCCGAACTTGCCGAAGCGCTGTCCGAGCGCGAACGCACGCTGGAACGCCTGAACGCCGAACTCGCCGAATGGAATGCGCGGAAGAGCGGCCTCGAGCGCCAGCGCGAAGTCGCCTCCGCGCTCGTCGAAACCAGCGGATCGCAGCTGACCGAAGCGCAGACGCGTCTCGACCAGGCGATGGAAGGCGCGGCCCATTCGCCGGACGCGCAAGCCGCCGAAGCCGCGACCGAAGCCGCGCGCGCCGCCGCCGAAGACCTTCGCACCGCCTTTGAGTCCGCTCGCAACGCGCTCGAACAGGCCGAAGCCGCCGAAGGCGAAGCGCGCAAGCCGCTGCAGGATATCGAACGCCGGGTGCAGGAACTCTCCGCCGAAGCGCGCGCACTTGCCAACCTGCTGCGTCCGCAAGGCGACGATCTCTTCCCGCCGCTCGTCGATGCGGTGAAAGTGCAGCCGGGTTATGAAGCCGCCTTCGCCGCCGCGTTGGGCGATGATCTGCAGGCGCCGCTGGATGAAGCCTCGCCGCATCACTGGCGCAATCTGGGCGCGTTGCACGATGCACCCGCTTTGCCCGCCGGCGCCGAGCCGCTCAGCAAATTCGTGGAAGCGCCCGAAGCGCTCGCCCGCCGCCTGTCGATGGTCGGCGTCGTCTCGCACGATCAAGGAAAGCAGCTTCAGACAGAGTTGAAAGTCGGTCAGCGTCTTGTCTCGTCGCGCGGTGACGTATGGCGCTGGGATGGCTATTCCGCGTCCGCCGAAGCCCAATCGCAGGCCGCCATGCGTCTGGCGCAGCGCAATCGCCTCGAAGACCTCGAAGGCGAGATCGCGAAGGCCAAGGAACAACAGAGCGAAGTCTTTGCCGTCTATTCCGCCGCGCGCGATGCATCGCAGGCCGCGCGCGAAGCCTCTCGTGCTGCCGAACAAAAGCAAAGCGAAGCCAGCCGCGCGCTGATCGCGGCACAGGACGAAGCGGCGAAAGCCGCGCGCGCCGCCGCCGAGCGCATGTCGCGCCTCGCCTCGCTGGAAGCGGAAATCCGCCGCCTCACGCAGACGCGCGACACCGCGGCTGCCGCCGAAGAAGAAGCATCCGACGCGCTGTCCGCCCTCGCCGATGGCGCGGCGCTGGCGCAAACCGTTTCGCAGGCGCGCAGCGATGCCGCCGACGCGCGCGGCGCCGATGCGGAATCGCGCGGCGCCGTCGAGGGCCTCACCCGCGCGGGCGCCATGCGCACGCTGCGCCTTGGCACCATCGCGGAAGAAACTTCGCGCTGGGAAGGCCGCCGCAACGCCGCCACCGCGCAGATCGAAGAACTGGAACGCCGCCTCGCCGCGATGAACGAAGAGCTCGTCACGCTGGAAGCCGTGCCGCAGATGCTGGCCGAGAAGCGCGTTTCGCTGCTCGACGCCATCGGCACCGCCGAAGCTGCGCGCAAGGAAGCGGGCGATCTGCACGCGGAGGCCGAACAGGTTCTGGCCGCCTGCGACAAGGCGCTGAAGGCCGCCGAAGGCGCGCTCTCCTCCGCGCGCGAAGAACGCGCCCGCTCGCAGGCTCTGTCGGAATCCGCTGCGGCCCGCATCGAAGAACTCAGGACGCGCATCCGCGACGAACTCGACGCCGCGCCGGAAGAACTGGTCGAGCGCGCCGAACTGAAGGAAGGCGAAGAACTTCCCGCACAGGACGCCGCCGACAAGCGCGTGGAAAAACTCAAGGCCGAGCGTGAATCGCTGGGCGGCGTGAACCTGCGCGCGGAAGAAGAAGCGCAGGAACAGGAAGCGCGCCTTCTCGGCCTCACCACCGACCGCGACGATCTCTCGGGCGCCATCGACCGTCTGCGCCGCGGCATCTCCTCGCTGAACAAGGAAGGCCGCGAACGTCTTCTCGAATCCTATGAGAAGGTGAACGAGAACTTCCAGATGCTGTTCAAGAAGCTCTTCGAGGGCGGTGAAGCCAAGCTCACCCTCACCGAGAGCGAAGATCCGCTGGAAGCCGGTCTTGAAATCTTCGCGCGCCCGCCGGGCAAGCGCCTGCAGAACCTCACGCTGCTTTCGGGCGGCGAACAGGCGCTGACGGCGATGGCGCTGATCTTCGCGGTGTTCCTCGTGAACCCGGCGCCGGTCTGCGTGCTGGACGAAGTGGACGCGCCGCTCGACGATTCCAACGTCGAACGCTTCTGCAATCTGCTCGATGAGATGACGCGCCTTGCCGACACGCGCTTCCTCGTCATCACCCATCACGCACAGACGATGAGCCGGATGCACCGCCTCTTCGGCGTGACGATGGCCGAGCGCGGCGTCAGCCAGCTCGTCTCCGTCACCCTCGCGGATGCCGAGACATTGGCGGCGGAATAACCGCCGGGCTCGTACTCAAGCGGACGTGACGGTCTCCCCACCCCATTCCTCCGGGGCGACATCGGCAAGCGTTTCCGAGCAAGTCCAATGATGGCCCGCGAAGTCCTCGGCGGCGTATTGGCGCTCGCCATAGGGGTAGTCGGTCGGCTCGGTCACGATGCGCGCGCCGTGTTTGCGCGCGCGCTCGCAATGGTCGCGCGCATTCTCCATGCGCACCATCACCGAATGTGTCACCTCGCCCGTGCGTGGCGGACGGCGCTCGTGGCGAACATCGCCAATGATGAGCGCACCGTCGCCGAATTTCAGCTGCGCGCGATGGTTCTCGCCGATCCGTACGCGTTCGACGAATCCGAAGGCCGCAACCAGCCATGCGACCGCTTCGCGTACGTCGGGATAGATCAGCACCGGGATGACCACCGGAGCCGGAATCGAGCGATTGGATTTCATGTTGCGTGACTGCGGGATGGTTCAAGAGACTGTGTGCATTATCAGGCAATCGATGAAATTTAGAAAATCACCTCAACGCGAGAGTCGCCAAGGCGACGGGATGCCGGGAACAACCGAGCGATTCTCCGCCACCCGACAACATTCTTGCGCGCATTTCGCCGCGCCGCGATTTTCGTCAATGGAACCAACCGCTTACAGCACTTTAACATTCTTGACAGGCCATAGGGCCGTCCCTATGTTCCGCGCGCCTTCGGGAAGCCGCGAAGGCCCAGCAATTGCGCGCAGTTTTCGCGATCGGGAAGCCAATGAGCGACACCGGACCCGATGACCTGAAGCGCCTGGGAGCGCGGCTCGACGACGCCCAACAGCGACTGGCGCCGCGGAAGACACAACCGCCGCCGACGCAATCGGGCATCGCCCTCCGTATTTCAACGGAGCTGGTGGCCGCGCTGGTTGTTGGCGGCGCGATCGGGTGGGGACTGGACTGGCTCTTCGGCTATTTCGGCATCCACACCAAACCGTGGCTTATGATTGCCTTCGTTGTGCTTGGGATTGCGGCCGGTATTCGCAACGTCATGCACGCGGCAAACGAGATCAACGCGCAGGTGGCGGCCCAAGGGTCCGCGCCTGCCGCAAAAGACGACGAGGAGAGTTAGCGCCGTGGCGATGCATCCCATGGAGCAATTCGAGGTGAGACCGCTGATCGAGCACCCGCTCTTTCAGATCGCCGGTCACAACATCTATTTCACCAACCAGTCGCTCTTCATGGTGATTGTGGTTGCCGCTGCCTCGCTGTTTCTCACGCTGGCGATGGGCGGCGGGCGCATGGTCCCGTCCCGCGTGCAATCCATGGCGGAGATGTCCTACGAATTCGTCGCCAACATGATTCATTCCTCGGCGGGCGACGACGGCCTCAAATTCTTCCCGTTCATCTTCACCACCTTCATCTTCGTTCTGTTCTGCAACGTCTTCGGCATGGTGCCGTGGTCGTTCACGGTGACAAGCCAGATCGCGATCACCTTTGCGATGACCGCGTTCATCATCTCGATGGTGATCGTCGTCGGCTTCATGAAGCATGGCCTTGGCTTCCTGAAACTCTTCGTGCCGCATGCGCCGTGGTATCTGCTGATCCTGCTGGTGCCGATCGAGGTGATCTCGTTCTTCACCCGCCTCGTCAGCCTCTCCGTCCGTCTTTTCGCCAACATGCTCGCCGGCCATACCATGCTGGCCGTGTTCGCCGGCTTCGTCGTCATGCTGGGCGCCGCGGGCGGCATCCTCTCCATCCTTTCGATCGGGCCGATGCTCATGATCGTCGCGATCATGATGCTGGAACTGCTGGTGGCATTCCTGCAGGCCTATGTGTTCGCAATCCTCACCTGCATCTACCTGAACGAAGCGCTTCACCTCCACGATCAACACTGATCTTTTGACCAGAAGGACTTAAAGACATGGATCTCGCAGCAGCAAAAATGATCGGTGCCGGCCTTGCCTGTATCGCTCTCGTCGGCGCCGGCATCGGCATCGGCAACGTGTTCGGCAGCTATCTCTCGGGCGCGCTGCGCAATCCGGGTGCCGCCGCCACGCAGACCACCAACCTGCTCCTCGGCTTCGCGCTGTGCGAAGCGACCGGCCTGTTCGGTCTGGTGATCGCGCTCATCATCCTGTTCACGTAATCGACTGACGCATGATCGACCCAGGCACCATGAACGCGACGACGAAGCAGCCCGCTTCCCATGAGGGATCGGGCGGTTTCCCGCCGTTCGACACGTCGACCTTCCCCAGCCAGATTTTCTGGCTGGTGGTCACGTTCGCCTTCCTGTTCGTGGTGGTCTGGCGCGTGGCCGGCCCGCGCATCAACGGCGTCATCACCACGCGCCGCAACAAGATCAATGGCGACATCGCCGAGGCGCAGAAGCATCGCAGCGATGCCGAAGCCGCTTCCGCCGCCTATCAAACGGCATTGGCTGGCGCGCGCGCCCGCGCCAACGCGCATGCGGAAGAAACCCGCAAGCGCATCGCCGGGGAAATCGACAAGGCCAAAGCCGATGCCGACGCCAGGGCGCATGAAGCCACGGCAAAGGCCGAAGCCAGCATCCAGGCCATGCGGGCAGAGGCTCGCACGTCGATGACCAACGCGGCGCGGGATGCCGCTATCGAGATCGTGGCGCGCCTCACCGGCGAAACGGTCTCGGCGGAAGACGCGGCAGCCGCCGTCAAGGCGGGGAACTGAACATGGAAATCCTCGCGAACAGCGAATTCTGGGTTGCCGTCGGCTTCATCGCGATGATCGGCATCTTCCTGTATGCCGGCGCGCCGAAATTCATCGGCAAATATCTCGACGATCGCGCGGTCGCCATCAAAGCGGAGCTGGACGAAGCCGCGCGGCTGCGCGCCGAAGCGCAAGCCGTGCTTGCGGACTACAAGCGCAAAGCCGCCAATGCCGAAGCCGAAGCCGCCGCCATCGTGACGGAAGCCAAGACGGACGCCGAACGCATGGCCGCCGAAATGCGCACCGCCCTTGCCGCGCAGATCGAGCGTCGCGGCAAGCAGGCTGAGGACAAGATCGCATCGGCCGAAGCCGCCGCCATGGCCGAGATCCGCGCCCTCGCCGCCGACGCCGCTGCTGCCGCTGCCGAGAAGCTCATCACCGCTCGCCTCGACGAGAAGCGCGCCGGTGCGCTGGTGGAAGCCAGCCTGAAAGACCTCGGCGCGAAGCTGAACTGAGCGAAATTATTTTTCCGATGGAAGCCGTCGAACCTCCGTTCGGCGGCTTTTTTCTTGTGGGCCAAGAGGATAACTCTGTCCTAGCCACGTCTATAATTTCCTTGACACCGTAACGCTGGTCCCGTACAAAACTTCCAACTCTCGAACTGCGCCCGAAATCCAGACCCGCCGAAAACCGGCGGGTTTTCTGCGTTTTGGCCCATTTCTCAGTTGTCATCCCCTTCCCCTCGCTCACTTCATTCGCTCGGCCGGGGATGACAGCTTTGTTTTTTGGAGAAGATCGAAATGCACAAACAACTCTAGCGCAGCCCTCGCCCTGACCGGGCTTTGATGCCGAACACGGAAATCAGACGCGCTTAATCCGCCTTGAGAGCCATACGAGACACAGAGCCGCGCAGAAATTTCCGCAACTACGCATCGAAGAACGGTCGCGCCCTCATAAGCGATCAAAGGAACCGCGTGGCGTCAAAGGTGGAGGGATTTCTGCAACAGGGGGAAACGTCCCCATGACTCGCAATTCAAATGTGTCTGCAAGCGCACAACCACAACATCTTGCGAACCGCGCATTTTTCGCGGGCAAAAATCGAAGATCAATTCCAAGGCGATTGTTCAGCGAAAACAACGGCCCTGCGCCAAATTCGCAACTTATCGGCGAGTGATCGCTACTTCGCTTCCGGCATCACCACGCGCAGGTGCAATTCCTTGAGCTGCTTGGGCAGCACGTCGCTCGGCGCGCCCATCAGCAGATCCTGTCCCTGCTGCGTGAGCGGGAACATGGTGACTTCGCGGATGTTCTCTTCGCCCGCGAGCAGCATGACGACGCGCTCCAAACCGATGGCAAGGCCACCATGCGGCGGCGCGCCATAGCGGAACGCATTCAGCATGCCGCCGAACTTCTCTTCGGTTTCCTCCGCCGGATGGCCCGCGATCTGGAAGGCCTTGATCATCACTTCCGGGTCGCGGTTGCGGATGGCGCCGGACAGCATCTCGTAGCCATTGCACACGATGTCGTACTGGAAAACCTTGAGCTTCAGGATCTCGTCCTTGTCGGCGGAGCTGAAGCCCAGGAATTTCTCGCGGTCATATTGCGGCATGGAGAACGGATTGTGCGAGAAGTCGATCATCTTCTCGTCCTCGTTCCACTCATACATCGGGTAATCGACCACCCAGCAGAAGCGGAACGTGCCTTCCTCGATCAGCTTGAGTTCCTGTCCCAGCCGCGTGCGCGCGAGGCCCGCGATCTTCGCCGCGCGCTCTTCCTTCGCGTCTGCGGAGAAGAACAGCGCATCGCCCGCCTTCACGCCGCAGCGCTTGGTGAGTTCGGCCAGTGCCGGTGCGGGAATGAATTTCGCGATCGGGCCCTTGCCGGTGATGGTGCCGTTCTCGTCTTCGAGAATGACGTAACCCAAGCCGGCAGCGCCCTCGCCGCGCGCCCATTCGTTCAACTTGTCGAAGAACGAGCGCGGCTGCGGTCCGGCGCCCGGTCCGGGGATCGCGCGCACGGTCTTGTTCTTGAACGCCTTGAACTCGACATCGTCACGCGCGAACACATCGGACACGTCGCTGATGAGAATGGGATTGCGAAGGTCCGGCTTGTCGCTGCCATACTTCAACAGCGCCTCGTCATAGGCGATGCGCGGATATGGACCTTTGTCCACCTTGCGGTCGCCCGCGAATTCTTCGAACACGCCCTGCAGCACCGGTTCGGCCATCGCGAACACATCGTCCTGCGTGACGAAGCTCATCTCGACGTCGAGCTGATAGAACTCGCCGGGCGAACGGTCGGCGCGGCCGTCTTCATCGCGGAAGCATGGCGCGATCTGGAAATAGCGGTCGAAGCCTGCCACCTGGATGAGCTGCTTGAACTGCTGCGGCGCCTGCGGCAGCGCATAGAACTGCCCCGGATAGCGGCGGCTCGGCACAAGAAAGTCGCGCGCGCCTTCCGGCGACGAAGCGGTCAGGATCGGCGTCTGGAATTCGGTGAAGCCCTGATCGAACATGCGCTGGCGCAACGAACGGATGATGTTCGAGCGCAGCATGATGTTCTTGTGCAGGCGCTCGCGGCGCAGATCGAGGAACCGGTATTTCAGGCGAACGTCTTCGGGGTAATCCAGATCGCCGAACACTGGCAGCGGCAATTCCTGCGCCTGGCTCTGCACCTTCAGCGAAGCGATGCGGATTTCCACGTCGCCGGTCGGAAGATCCTTGTTCTTGGTTTCGGTGCTGCGCGCCACGACCGGGCCGGTGATCGTCACCACCCATTCGTTGCGGCACTTGTCGGTTTCGGCGAAGGCGGCTTCATCCGGCTCGATCACCGCCTGGGTGATGCCGTAATGGTCGCGCAGGTCGAGGAAGATGAGCCCGCCATGATCGCGGCGGCGGTTCACCCAGCCCGAAATCGTCACCGTGCGGCCCACATCGGCGGCGCGCAACGATCCGCAAGTGTCCATGACGCCTTGGGCATTGCGGGAGCGGTAGGGATGGGCTTCGGACACTGGAGATTCCTCGAAAAACGGCCGGTATGTGGCGGGTTCGGCCCCTTGGGGTCAAGCCCGGTTTTTGGGCTTCAAATGTCGCAAACAACGCCTAGTCTGGCAGCAGAAATTGAGGGGATCACCCATGCGTTTTGCACGCCTGTCCGCCGCCCTTGCGCTTGCCATCTGCGCCGCCCTGCCCGCCGGCTCGGCCCTCGCTGCGCCCGCGCAGCACAACGTCCTGCTCTTCATCGCCGACGGCCTTCGCTATTCGAGCGTGACCCCGCAAACCGCGCCAACTATGTGGAAGATCAAGACCCAGGGCGTGGACTTCACCAACAGCCATTCGATCTATCCGACGCTGACCACCGCCAATGCCTCCGCCATCGCCACCGGCCACTATCTCGGCGACACCGGCGACTATGCCAACACGCTGTTCGTCGATTTTCCGCTCAAGGCAAAAGAGAACTCGAACGTCACCTTCCTCGAAGACGACTCCATTCTCGCGGAATTGAAGGCGCATTTCGGCGGCGACTATCTGGGACAGGCATCGCTTGCCAAGCTCGCGCGCGACAAGGGGATGAATGTCGTCGTGCTCGGCAAGGTTGGTCCCGCAGCCATTCAGGACATCACGGTGTTCAATGATGAGGGCGCGCTGGTGCTGGACGATGCCGTCGGCCGCAAAGGCGTCGACGGCCAGCCGGTGTTCGCGCCGCCCGCCGATCCGCAGCTTGCGAAAGCGATTGTCGCGGCAACCGGAATGGACGAGCCGCCCGCAACCGCCGCGCCGAACGATGCGCAGGAGAAATATCTGGCGACCATCGCCACCGATGTTCTGCTGCCGAAGTTCAAGGCGGAGAAGAAACCGTTCCTGATCGTCTTCTGGTCGCGCGACCCCGACAACACGCAACATCAGGTGCAAGACAGTCTCGGCAAGCTCGTTCCCGGCGTGAACGGCGCGATGGGACATTCCGGCATCGCGGATGCCGATGCGGCGCTAAAAAGCCTGACGGATGGGCTCGCGAAGCAAGGCCTCGACAAGACCACCGATGTCTTTGTCACCGCCGATCACGGCTTTTCGACCATCGCCAAATCGCTGCCGGACAAGAACGGCGAATTGCCGCCGCCGGCCCTGCCGCAAGGCTTTCTCGCCATCGACGTTTCGAAATGGCTGGGCAAAAAACTGTTCGATCCCGATGCCGGTTTCTCGGAACTGGATTACGCAAATGCGGGCGAACATCCCGCTCGTGGTGACGGCGTCATCGGCGACACGGCGGATTCGCCCGATGCCATCGTCGCTGCGAATGGCGGCAGCGATCTGATCTATGTGCGCGGCAACGATCCGGATGGAACGGCCAAGCGCATTTTCGATCAGCTGATTCAGCAGGATTATGTCGGCGTGGTTTTCGTGAACGATGCTCTGCTCAAGGGCCATGAAAAAGACTTTGCCGGCGCGTTGCCGATGAGCGCGGTCAATCTTCTGGGTTCATCGCATGTGCCCAATCCGTCCATCGTCGTGGGCTTCCGCTCTTTCGTCGCGCCCGGATGCAAACTGGGCGATCAGCTTTGCGCTGCCGAGATTGCCGATACGTCGCTGCAAACCGGCCAGGGCATGCACGGCTCGTTCAGCCGGGCGGACACGCGAAACTTCATGGCCGCCATGGGACCGGACTTCAAACAGCGCTTTGCCGATCCCGCGCCCGTCAGCAACGCCGATATCAATCCGACTCTCGGGCATATCCTTGGCGTGACGCCGTCTTCGCAGGGCCGGCTTGTCGGGCGCGTCGCGACCGAAGTCTTCAAGAAGGGAAAACCGGTGACGGTCACCCGTGGCTGGCGGGCTTCGGAGAAGACCGCGGCGGGAGCCAAGGCGATCCTGAACTACCAACAGGTCGGCGGAACCCGCTATTTCGATACGGCGGGCTTCCCGGGGCGGACGGTGGGTCTTTCGCCGCACTGAACCGGGCATTTCTCCGCGCGACAAGGCCCAGAATCCGCTATAGCCGGAGGATGCGGATTGTCACGAATACGGCCGATCTGAAGGCCCTGATTACCGAACTGGAGAACGCGCCCTACCTCGCGCTCGACACCGAATTCCTGCGCGACCAGACCTACTGGCCGAAGCTCTGCCTCATCCAGGTGGCTTCGACCGACGTGGCGGCGATCATCGATCCTTTGGTGGACGGCATCGATCTGAAGCCGTTCTACGAGCTTCTGAAGAATCCGAAGATCGTGAAGGTGTTTCACGCCGCGCGGCAGGATATCGAGATTTTCCAGCAGCAGGGTGGCGTCATTCCGCACCCGCTGTTCGACACGCAGGTTGCCGCGATGGTGGCCGGTTATGGCGATGCTGCCTCGTATGAAACTTTGGCGCGGCGCATTGCAGGGGTGGAGATCGACAAGTCTTCGCGCTTCACCGACTGGAGCCGCAGGCCGCTGTCGAACAAGCAGCTGGAATATGCCATCGGCGACGTCACGCATCTGCGCATGATCTACGAAGTGCTGGACGCCGAGCTGAAGAAAAATCATCGCGAAGCCTGGGTCGCGGACGAAATCTCGGCCCTGCAGAACGCCGAGCTCTATGCGATGAACCCCGCCAATGCCTGGAAGCGCCTGAAGGCGCGGACGACCAGCAAGCGGTTCATTGCCCTGCTCGCGGCCATCGCCGAATGGCGCGAACGTGAAGCCCAGACCCGCGATATCCCGCGCGGCCGCGTTCTGAAAGATGAAGCCATATTGGAGATCGCGGCCCATCCGCCGGAGAGCGCCGATGCGCTCGAACGCATCCGCGCGATCCCGAAAGGATTCGCCAATTCGCGCATGGGCAAGACCTTGATGGACGCTATCGAACACGGCCGCCACGCGCAGCCGCCGGAAGGCATCGAGCCGGAAAAGCCGCGCCGCAAACGCGAACCGTCTCAGGCCGCCATCGATCTGCTGAAAACACTGCTGCGGTTGCGCGCGGAAGACGCCAATGTCGCCCCGCGCCTGATTGCGAACGCCGACGACATCGAGAGCCTCGCGGCCTTCGAAGATGACGGTATTGCGGCCTTGCAAGGCTGGCGTGCGGAGGTTTTCGGCAATGACGCCTTGGCGCTGCGCAAAGGCGAACTCGGGATTGCGTTGTCGAAAGGCAAAGCCGTCGTCGTCAAGCTCGATGGCGCCGAAAAGGCCTGATCAGCTCGCCAGCGCGAGATATTGCGGCGATCCGATCCCGAAGCTGGATTCGAAGCCCTGAAAGATCAGGGCCAGCTCTTCGGCATCGACTCTGGGGCTCTGCCCCTTCGGAAATCGGTATTGCCAGAAACTCGCCATGTGACTGAGCGCGCCTGTCTTCTCGCCAAGTTCGAGGAACATGCGCGGCGCGTCGAGGAGAAAGGAACGGAAGGCCAGCGGATTGCCGCTTTCCACGAGTTGGCCATAGGCGGCGTCATAGGTCTTGAGCACATTGGAAACATCGCGGCCGGCCTGCTGAACGGCGTCCGCGATGCGGCGTTTGGACTCGGTGAGATACTGGCCCTGCTCCGGCGTCTTGACGTTGCCGGGGCGGATGACGCGAACCTCGCGCAGGACCGATCTGATCTTCGGCAGGAAATCGGTCATCGACCATTTGTAGTAGAGAAAGCCGCGCCAGCTGAACACGCCTTCCCGGAAATCCCTGCCGTCGAGACCCAGCGTCAGGCGCAGCGGCTCAAGCTTTTCGTCCACTTCCGTCGACAAAAGGGCGGATACGAGTTTCTGGGTGGAGAACCCGTAAGAGTTGGCGGTGTTGCGGGTGGCGAGATGGATCAGGCTGGAAATGTTCTTGGCAACATATTCGTACATGCGCTTTCGATCGCCCAGCGATATCTCGAAATAGGCATCGGCGACGTCGAAGCCGTTGATGCGCAGATGCTCGCGCAGCAGGAACGGATCAAGCGACGGAACGCTGTCGATCAGGCGCAGCACTTCCTCGTCCCGTGCCGCGGCGTGATCGTCCCGGTAGTTTCCAATCTGCTGAAGCGTCTCGAAATATCCCGTCTGATCGACAAAGAACGAGCGTCCGCCGAGCCTCAGTTCGTGCTCGTCAAAGGGAACGATGATCTTGGTTGCCACCGAGCGGGGCGCGAGAAACATATACGTCTCATCCGAACGGACGCGGTGACGCAGCAGGATCGAACGGTTGAGGGCCTGCGAGATGAAAAGCGGCTTGGCCTTATGGTCGGGATTGTCCGCATGGTTGCGGGCGATAGACATCAGATCGAGAACGCGGCTCGTCGAAGCCCCGCCCAATCCCGTCAAATGCCGTACGGAACGATCTACCGCCGTCACGCGCGCTATTCCCCACCCACCAACCCGCAGAATGGCAGAGGAGAATTAACAGGGGGTAAGGGTTGGCGCCTTTTGGGGACCCCGAAAAGGTCAGAGCGGCTCCGGTCCACCGGTTGCCAGTTCGGGCTCCACGTCCTCGCCTTCAATATAAGGGTCTTCGTCCGGCCCAAGCTGGTCGGACGGGTTGGGGACGTCAAAGCCGGATGGCGGCAGCGCCTCCAGGAAGCCGGCAGCTTTCAGCTCGTCGGTCCCCGGAAGGTGGTTCACGCTCTCAAGGCCGAACTGGATGAGGAAGGCCTCCGTGGTGCCATAGGTCACCGGACGGCCGGGGGTGCGCTTGCGGCCGCGGATCTTCACCCAGCCAATCTCCATCAGGGCATCGATCGTGCCCTTGGAAAGGGCCACGCCGCGGATGTCCTCCACCTCGGCACGGGTGACGGGCTGGTGGTAGGCGACGATTGCCAGCGTCTCGATGGCCGCGCGGGACAGCCGCTTCTGTTCCGGTTGCTCCTTGCGCAGGAGGAAGGCCAGATCCGGCGCCGTCCGGAATTGCCATTTTTCCGCGACACAGACGAGGGTTACGCCCCGTTTCTCATAGATCGATTGAAGCTCTTTCAGGATCGCGGGAATGTCCGCGCCTTCTGGAAGCGATGTTGCCAGCGCCTTGGCATCCAGCGGTTCGCCAGCGGCGAAGAGCAGCGCCTCGGCCATGCGCAGGTGCTCCGGGTTGATGCCGGAGACTTCATGAGGGGTTTGCAGGTCTTCCCTATCGGGCACGAGGTCGATCTCTTTTTCAGCTTCAATCAAACGCACAACGCGGTTCATGGAACGGCCTCCAGAACCGGCGGAACCAGCCGGTCCTTCACATACACTTCATCGAAGGGCTTGAGTTGCCGGATCTCGATGCGACCGTCGCGGGCGAGTTCTAGGCAGGCCAGCAGGGTGCTCGCAAGGGCGGATCGGCGTCTTTCGCCACCGGACCACTCGAATGGCAAAAGCTTGCTTAACCCGCTCCAGTCGCCGATGCGGCCCAGCATGCGCTCAAGCCGCTCACGTGCCTCTTCGATGAGGAGAACGGGGGCATGCTTCGGCTGGTATGCCTTGCCGCCCAACTTCTTCACCCGCTGTGTCGAATAGGAGGTCAGCAGGTCGTAGAGCGTGTCCTTGTACGTGCGCAGCTTGATGACGTTGACAGGTTCCGGATCGCCGCGCTCGAAAACTTCGCGTCCCAGACGATCGCGCGCCATGAGACGGGTGGCTGCTTCGCGCATGGCATTGAGGCGCTGGAGGCGCCAGCGCAGACGCGCCGCCATCTCATCGGCGGTCGGTTCACCCTCCACGACCTGTGTCTGCGGCAGGATCAGTTTGGACTTGAGGTAGGCAAGCCACGCCGCCATCACGAGGTAATCGGCGGCGAGTTCGAGATTGATGCGCTTCGCGCGCTCAATGAATTCCAGATATTGGTCCGCGAGCTTCAGGACGGAAATCTTGGCGAGATCGACCTTCTGGTCGCGCGCAAGCGAGAGCAGCAAATCCAGCGGGCCTTCGAAGCCGTCGACAGCCACCATCAGCGCCTCGTCCGGCGCCGCCAGCACATCAATGGCTTCAAAATCGTCGTCGGCTTCGTCGGTCAAAACTGGGTTCCCAGGAGCGCCGCAAGGCGTGCTTCGCCTGCTTGAATATCAAATTCCTCCGGTGTGCTCAGGTGCGCAAGCGCGGCATCCGCCCTTTTCAGGTGGATATCCTCAAGAGGCTTCAATTCGGTCGATATTTCGCGCATTTCCGCAAGATTACCGTTGCAGTGGAGCACCACGTCACAGCCCGCAAACAGCGACGCTTTGGCGCGGTGGTCCAGCGATCCGGAAAGCGCCTCCATCGAGAGGTCGTCCGACATCAGAAGGCCCTCGAATCCCATCTCGCCGCGAATCACATCGCGGATGAGCTTGGGGCTGGTGGTGGCCGGGCGCAGCGGATCGATAGCCTCGTAAACCACATGGGCCGTCATCGCGAGCGGGCAACTGTTGAGGCTGCGGAAAGTGACGAAATCGGTGGCGCTCAACTCTTCCGCGGTGGCCGAAACGCGCGGGAGCGCCAGATGGCTGTCGGCCCCTGCCCGCCCATGACCGGGAATGTGTTTCATGACCGGCAAGACGCCGCCTTCGATCATGCCTTCAATGACAGCACGCGCCAGATCGATGATCACGGAAGGATCCCGGCCATAGGCTCGGTCGCCGATGATGTCATGCGCGCCTTCAACCGGAACATCCAGCACCGGCAGGCAATCAACATTGATGCCCAGATCGGTCAGGTCACGCGCGATCAATCGCGCATTGAGATAGGCCGCTTCTCGCGCCTCTTCCGGCGCGGTCGCGTGGAGTTCGGCGAAGCGAAGCGCGGCGGGTCGTTCCTTCCACTGCGGCGGCTTCAGCCGCGCGACGCGACCACCCTCTTGGTCGATCAGCACGGGTGCAGACGGATCGTTGACGGTTGCGCGCAACGCCGTGACGAGCCGCCTTATCTGCTCGGGATTTTCGACGTTGCGGCCGAAGAGGATGAAGCCCCACGGCTGGCTATCGCGAAAGAAGTCGCGCTCCTCCGCCGAAAGCTCTGCGCCCGAACATCCGAAAATCGCGCGCGAGCGCGGCGTACTCATGATGCAGCTATTTCGCGACGAGGCAGTTGCCGCCGTCCGATTTCAGCTTCTCGCAGAACGCCGTCGCCGCAGCCTTATCCGAGAAGGATCCCATGCGCAGGCGATACCAGGTGCCTTTGTCGCCAAGATCGGCCTTGCGGACATCTTCGGAGTAGCCGCCCGCCATCGGATGCTTCGATGTGAAGGACTTCCAGGACGCATCGGCGTCCGCTTGGGACTTATAGGCGCCGATCTGCAGGACATAGGCTCCGCCAGTACCCGCCACTGCTGCCTCCACAGGCTTCGACGCAGCCGGTGCAGCGGTCGGCGGCGGCAGCGCTGCTGTCTCAACCGCTTTCGCCGCGGGTTTCGCTTCGACCGGCGTCGGCTTGGTCGGCGCAGGCTTGGCTGCCGTCACGACAGGCTTCTCGACCGGCTTGGCGGGAGGCGCCTTTGCGAGTTCAGTCGGTTTCGCCGTCTCTGTCGGCTTGTGGGCGGCGACCACGGGCTTCTCTTCCGGCTTTGCGGCCATGGGTGTCGGTGCGGGCTTGGTCACTTCCGTCGGCGGGGGCGGGACGCTGTCGCTGTCCACGTCGTCTTCAGCCGGTGCCGGTTGCTGATAAATCTTCAAAGCCTTGGGGGTATCGGTGCTACCTGCCGCGGCTTCCTTTACCGGGCCCGGCGCAGCGACGATCATGCGCGGCGCGTCTGCCCGACCACGCTGCACGCCCTGGCTATAGGCAAGCCAGACCACACCACCAAAGGCGGCAAGTACGAGCAGAGCGATCACGATCAGCAGCGGAAGGCGCGAACCTTCTTCATCGATGTCCTGTTCGTCCTCGTCGAAGACACGGACATCATCTGATTTCGGCTCGTAAACGCCGCGCTCAAAGCTAGGCATGGGGCAGTCCTCAGCGAATCTGGAACACCGTGAACCTAGCACCCGAATGGGGCCGAATCACGATGCCGAAAATGTTAAAGCGCGATCTGCTTGTGGAAGACACGGCCGTATTCCAGCAAGGCGTAATTGTCGGTCATCCCCGCGATGTAATCCCGCACGATGGATACGGTTCTTCCGTCGCCCGGCGCACCACAGTTCTTCGCCCAGTCGGGCGGCAGCTTTGCTGGATCAGAGCTGAAAGCCTCGAACAGCGCCGTCACGACGTCCTTCGCCCGGTTCATGGAGCCCATGACATGCGGGTGGCGATACATGCGCGTGAACATGAACTCCTTGAGCGCTCTTACCTGTGGCGCCAGAACATCCGAGAAAGCAGCGGTGGCGCGGTCCCGGCTGCGAACATCCGCGACGGATCGCGGTGCATTTTCTTCCAGGCGGCAGCGCGTTTCGGAAATGAGATCGACGATGAGCGTACTCATCAATTGCCGCACAATCTCACCGATCATCCGGCTCAGCTCCAGATCGCCATAGCGACTGACGATTTCGGCGACCTGTGGGCCGACAATCGGCGCTTCGCGCAAATCGGCGATCGTGAACAACTCCGCGCGCAGGCCGTCGTCGATATCGTGATTGATGTAGGCGATATCGTCGGCCATGGCGGCGATTTGCGCTTCCAGCCCCGGCCATGTGGCCAAATCAAGCGGCCACCTGGCGTTGAACGACGCGATAGGCCCCGGAATGGGTTTCTTCTGCGCCGTGATCGGACCGTTGTGTTTGACCATCCCTTCCAGCGTTTCCCAGGTCAGGTTCAGGCCATCGAATTCCGCGTAGCGATGCTCAATCTGCGTCACCAGCTTCAACGCGTGAGCATTGTGATCAAACCCGCCGAAGGCTTCAGTGGCCCCGTTGAGCGCCTCTTCGCCTGCGTGACCGAACGGCGTGTGTCCAAGATCGTGCGCCAGCGCCACGGTCTCGGCGAGGTCTTCGTCCACCGCCAGAACACGGGCAACGGAGCGCGCAATCTGCGCCACCTCAAGCGAATGTGTCAGCCGGGTACGATAGTAATCGCCCTCATGCTGCACGAAGACCTGCGTCTTGTGCTTCAGGCGCCGGAAAGCCGCCGAATGGATGATGCGGTCCCGATCACGGCTGTAGCAGGTGCGGGTCGCGCTCTCGGGTTCCTCGAAAAGGCGGCCACGGCTGTCCTTCGACCGCGTCGCATAGGGTGCGCGTACGGCGGGAGGCTCGAAAAATGGCGGCAAAAGCCTGCCCAAAGGCATGCTGGAAACCTCGATTCAACACGACTACATATAGGCCATGATCGCAGACACCGCCTCCCCCGTGACCGTTTCGGCCAGTGCCGCCAAGCGGATCGCCCAGATTCTGAAGGCAGAGGCCTCGCCCGCCATGCTCCGGGTCGCCGTGACCGGCGGCGGCTGTTCCGGGTTCCAGTACAACTTCACCATCGATGACACCAAGATGGATGACGACCTTGTGGTCGCGCGCGACGGCGCGACGGTTCTGGTCGATCCGGTCTCACTCGACTTCCTCAAGGGCGCGGAGATCGATTTCGTGGACGATCTGATCGGCGCTGCTTTCAAGATCAACAATCCCAACGCAACTTCTTCCTGCGGCTGCGGGACGAGCTTTTCGGTCTGACCGCCCCGTGAAAATCGCAACCTGGAACGTGAACTCCATCCGCATCCGCGTGGACGCGGCCGTGGCATGGCTGAAGGAAGCCCAGCCGGACGTC
>JANWJQ010000090.1 GCA_025451875.1 Rhizomicrobium sp. | reverse complement strand
TCCGCACTTCGCCATTCACGACCCAGAAGAAATTGGTGGCGTTGCAGCTTGCGATGTGGCCATGCGGATCGAGCATGATCGCTTCGTCCGCGCCGGTGTCGATCACGTCGATCATCGCCAGGATGAAGTTCAGGCGGCTGTGCGAATTGAGCCGCATGTTGAACATGTCCGGCGGCGTGGTGCGGATTTTGGAGGTTGCGAGCTTCAGCCCGTTGGTCACGATCTGCGGCGCGGGCTCCTTGTAATCGGCCAGCACCACCACGGTCGGCTTGCCGAGCGCGTTGCGCGGGTCCTGGTTGATGGTCTTCTTGGGCCCGCGCGTGATCATCAGGCGGATATGGACGCCGGTTTCCATCCGGTTGGTCTGGACGGTCTTCTTCAGCGCCGCGACGATGTCCGCGCGCGTGCCGATGTCGAGCATGATGGCCTTGGCGCCCTGAAAGAGCCGATCCAGATGTGCATCGAGGAAAAGGAACTTGCCCTTGTGCAGGCGCACGCCCTCCCACACGCCGTCGCCCATGCCGAAGCCGGCGTCGAACACCGAAACCTTCGCTTCGCTCCGCGGCACCATTTCGCCGTTCAGATAGATGAGAGCTTTTTCGTTGCGCGGATCGGGCGCGTAATCCTGACTACCAGGCATGTGTGTTCCTGTGTCCTCCCGAAACCCAAATCATCAACCACCATTCGTCATTAGATAGAGGAAGATCTTTTCTTCTGCTGTATCGCCGTTTCCAGCGCATTCAGGAAATTCGAACGGTCCTGCTTTGTAAACCCCGCATTGAATGTCTGCATGCCGGTCTCGCGCAAATGCTTGTGGAGGTCGCGCATGCCGAGCGCCATGCCGATGGAGGCTTCGTCGAAGGCCTTGCCATTGTGCCGCAGCACCGTCGCGCCTTTCTTCAGGCAGCGCGCGGCGAGCGGAATGTCGGCGGTGATGCAGATGTCGTGTTCGCCGATGTGTTCGGCGATCCAATCATCGGCGGCGTCCGCGCCTTCGGGCACGATCACGGTCTTTATGAGCGGGTTCTGGCTTGGCCTGATGCCGCCATTGCTGACGATATGCACGGCGAGCTTGTGGCGTTCGGCCACGCGCTCGATTTCGGCTTTCACCGGACAGGCATCGGCATCGACGTAGATTTCGGTCACGCCCGCGAAGCTAGAGCGCGGTTTTGCGTTTGCACAGCGACAACAACGCCGCGCGGTCCAGAATATGGAGGCCCGTGTGGTTCAGCTCCACGAATTTGTCCTTGCGCCATTTGGCGAGTTTGCGGTTCACCGCTTCGCGCGTGGCGCCGACGAGATGGGCCAGATCGGACTGGTTGTAGATGATCTTGCCGTTGGCGCCTTCTTCCAGAAGCAGCCGCGCAAGACGCTTGCCCAGATCCATGGAGGAATTGCGCTCGACCAGCGCGTCCGTGTCGCGGATGCGCCGCGCGAAGACGCCGAGCAGGGCAAGAGCCGAACCCGGCTCTTCCGTCAGCGCGTCATGCACAAGCCTGGCATCGACACGCCACAATTCTGTTTTGCGCGTGGCATGCGCATCGGCGGAACGCGGCACGCCATCGAGCACGCCCATTTCGCCGACGACGGTGCCTGCGCCCAGACGCGCAATATATACGGAGCGCCCATCCGGGCCTTCGATCGTGACTTCAACTTCGCCGCTGATGATCGCGTAGGCCGCGTTCGCCGCGTCGCCGCGGGCGAAAAGCCTGTCGCCCTTGGAGAGCTGAACCGATCCGCCGCTCTGCACCAGCATCTTGCGGCGGGCGGGTGAAAGCACCGCGAAAACAGCATTCTTCGCCAGCGTGTCGCCTGCTTCCTTGGCCGTCATGATCCCCCCGCAGCGATTCTTCGCGCGATCTCTGATTTACCCTAACAACGGGCGTTATGGTGAAAAACCAAAGGATGCCAAGGCCCCTGCCCGTCAATTTTGTATCATAGCGCATGGCAGACGATCACACAGCCAGTGATCGGGGGTTGTGATCCGGCTTTTTCCCTGCAAGCCTTTGGCGAAGCAAAGTATTCGGTAAAAACTGGCCGAAGACGCGAAGCATGGGAATCGCAGAAAAGCCTGAAAAATGGGACTTGAAGGTGTGATCTACTTCTATTGACCCTTTGGCATACCGCGCACATCTTCCCCCCGTCATTAACCGCACGGGGGCCTCCATGGCTAACAACAATAGCAAACGCAAAATCTGGATCGGCGCTTCGGTGCTGGTTCTCGCCGCAGCCGGTGTTCTTTATGCCGGCGGCATCATTCCGCCGAAGGGCGAAACCGCAGGCACGATCGCGCCGGCCGACCGCTATCAGGAAGCGCAGGTCTCTTCGAGCGACGTGAAGACGGGCGATCAATCGACCGCGAAGATGATGCAGACCGATTCCTTCCAGGGTCAGAACGCACAGTCGTCCGCCGCGCAGCAAGCGCAGGCCGATGCGGCGTCGCAAGCGAACTCCGCTGCGGCGGGCGCGGCCAAGTCCGCTGCTTCCGTTGCGGCGATGTCCGCCGCGCAAGCGTCGGCGGCTTCGGCTGCGAAGGCTGCCGCGGCCAGCGCCGCTTCGTCGTCCGCCGCCAGCGCCGCGAACGCCGCTGCTTTGAGCGCCGCTCAGGCTTCGGCCGCTTCGGCTGCGAAGTCCGCAGCTGACAGCGCTGCCAAGGCTGCCGCCGATAGCGCCGCCAAGTCGGCTGCCGACAGCGCCGCGAAGGCCGCTGCCGATAGCGCTGCCAAGGCTGCCGCCGACTCCGCTGCGAAGGCTTCGGCTGCTTCGGCTGCCAAGGCCGCCGCGGATAGCGCCGCGAAGGCTGCCGCTGACTCTGCCGCGAAGGCCGCTGCCGCTTCGGCTGCGAAGTCCGCTGCTGACAGCGCTGCCAAATCGGCTGCTTCGGCTGCTGCGAAGGCGTCCGCTGCTTCGGCCGCGAAGGCCGCTGCGGACAGCGCCGCGAAAGCTGCTGCTGACTCCGCTGCGAAGGCTGCGGCTGCTTCGGCTGCCAAGGCTGCTGCCGACAGCGCCGCGAAGGCCGCTGCCGACTCTGCCGCGAAGGCTGCCGCCGCTTCGGCTGCGAAGGCGTCCGCCGCGTCGGCCGCGAAGGCTGCCGCTGACAGCGCCGCGAAGTCCGCTGCTGACTCGGCTGCCAAGGCTGCTGCCGCTTCCGCCGCGAAAGCCTCGGCCGCTTCGGCTGCCAAGGCCGCTGCTGACAGCGCTGCCAAGTCGGCTGCGTCGAGCGCCGCCAAGGCGTCCGCCGCCAGCGCCGCGAAGTCTGCGGCTGACTCGGCTGCCAAGTCGTCCGCGTCCAGCGCCGCCAAGGCCGCTGCCGCCGCCGCTTCGCACTAAGCGCCGTCAAAAAAGTCCTGTTACCGCAGCCGCCGGATACCCTCCGGCGGCTGTTTTTTTAGGCCCCAGCCTGCCAATGTGACGGCGGGGCACACCATTGGGGTTTGGTTTGGCGGGGGCGCGTATCGTGTCGGCTTTCGGGCTGACGGTTCTTCTTCTTTGCATGGGCAACGTCGCGGCGAAGGCCGACGACGATTACCTGAAGCAGATGCAGACCGACGATCTGCAGCTTGTCTATTACGACCCGATCCAGACCTATCTCACGCCCTATGTCGGCAAGGCGTATGAGAACTCCTTCGCGTTCCAGCGCCGCATGTTCGACTGGAAGGCGTGGGACAAGCCGGTGATCCTGCTGCAGGATCTCTCGGACAATGGCGGGGCCGCGATGCGCTCCACGCCCTATAACGGCATCACGGTCGATGTCGGGCCGATCGCGACGACCTTCGAGACGTGGACGCCGGGCGAGCGCTTCTTCACCGTGATGAATCACGAGATGGTGCATGTCGCCACGCTCGATGTGGGGAACGATCAGGACGCGTTCTGGCGCAATTTCTTCCACGCCAAGGTGGCGCCGGTTTCCGATCACCCGGAATCGATCCTCTACAACTACCTTTCGCAGCCGCGTTCCTGGGTGCCGCGCTGGTACCTGGAAGGCAGCGCCGTGTTCATGGAGACATGGATGGGCGGCGGCCTTGGCCGCGCACAGGGCGGTTACGATGAAATGGTCTTCCGCGCGATGGTGCGCGACAACGCCCGCTTCTTCGATGCGGTCGGTTTGGAGTCCGAAGGCAACGCCGTGGATTTCCAGGTCGGCGCCAACTCCTATCTCTACGGCACGCGCTTCGATTCCTATCTCGCGCTGACCTACGGCCCCGAAAAGGTGATCGCGTGGCTGAAGCGCGGCAACGATTCCAAGGGCTACTACATCTCCCAGTTCCAGAAGGTGTTCGGCAAGCCGCTGCCCGATGCGTGGAACGACTGGATCGCGTTCGAGCACGAATGGCAGAAGAAGAATCTCGCCGCAGTCGAGAAATATCCGGTGACGAAAGAAACGCCCGTGACGCCCACCGCGCTGGGTTCGGTGTCGCGCGCGTTCCTCGATCCGAAAGGCAACCGGCTGATCGCGGGCTTCCGCAACATCGGCCAGCTTGCCAATATCGGCACGATCTCGCTGACGGACGGCAGCGTTCACAAGCTGACCAATCTCAAAGGCCCGATGCTCTATCGCGCCACGTCGCTTGCCTTCGATCCGGACAGCCGCCTCGCCTTCTTCACCACCGACAACAACGCGATGCGCGACCTGATGCAGGTGAATGTCGATACCGGCGTGTCCAAGATGCTGCTGGAAGATGCGCGCATCGGCGACATCGCCTTCGATCCGGTGGACAAGGCGATCTGGGGCGTGCGCCGCCTGAACGGGTTGGACACGCTGGTGCGCATCCGTGCGTCGCATGACGAAGCCAACCAGGTCATCACCTTCGACTACGGCACGATGTGGACGGATCTCGACGTCTCCCAGGACGGCGTGCTGCTCGCCGCCACGATCTGCGGCATCGACGGCAAGTGCCATCTTGGCGTGTTCAAGATCGGCGATCTTTTGGCGGGCGACGCGAGCAAGCCGGTGGCGACGCTCAACCTGCCCGGCTCCATTCCCGAAAGCGGCGCGTTCTCCGCCGACGGCAAGTACGTCTATGCGACGAGCTATTACACCGGCATCTCCAACGTCTATCGCCTCAACATCGCGACCGGGAAATGGGACGCGCTTACCAACGCGGTGACGGGCTTCTTCCATCCGCTGCCGATGGCGGACGGTTCGATGATCGTGTTCGACTATTCCGGCCACGGGCTTCAGCCGGTGCGCATCCAGCCCAAGCCGCTGGACGATCTTTCCAGCGTGCGCTTCCTCGGCACCGAGATCGCCAAGGAACATCCCATCGTGAAGACATGGGCCGTGGGTTCACCCGACAAGGTGGATTTCGATGCGATGGTGAAAAGCAAAGGCTCCTATCACGCCGAAGACGAACTTCGGATGGATGGCTCCTATCCCTTTATCGGCGGCTACAAGGGCCATGTCGCGGGCGGCTGGCATCTGCAGTGGGAAGACCCGCTGGAATACGACATGCTTTCGGCGAACGTTTCCTATTCACCGGCCAGCGATCTCAACAAAGGGCAGCAATGGCATGGCGACGTGACGTGGCAGACGCTGTCGTGGAAATTCACCTACTGGCACAACAAGGCGGATTTCTACGATCTGTTCGGCCCGCTGGAGCGCGCACGCAAAGGCGATGCGCTGCTGATCGGTTATCACGACATTCCGATTTACGATCCGCCGCGCCGTCTCGACTTCACGGCGGACCTCAACTTCTACACCGGGCTCGACACGCTGCCCGGCGCGCAGAACATCTCCGGCGCGCGCGACCGCAATATCGCGGAAGGCAAGCTGGGATGGAGCTATCAGAACGCGGACAAGTCGCTCGGCTCGATCGATTTCGAGCAGGGCTACACCGCGGGCATTTATGCGTGGGAGCAATATTCCGACAATCACGCCTTCACCAAGGTCCACGCCGACGCCAGCATCGGCTGGGCGTTGCCCTGGAATCATGCGTCGGTGTGGTTCTACGGGGCGGGCGGCTTTGCCGGCGGGCCGACGAACAACGCGCTCGACTATTATTATTTCGGCGCCTTCGGAAACAACTTCGTCGATGACCGCGATATCAAACGCTACCGCGACTATGACAGCTTCCCCGGCTTCGGCATCGACGACATCAGCGCGCGCAGCTTCGGCAAGCTGACGGCGGAGTTCAATTTCCCGCCGATCCGTTTCGACGATGTGGGCACGGAGAGCTTCTACTTAAGCTCCATCCGTAGCGCCGCCTTCGCGGGCATCCTGCAGGCCAATCCGGGCAATGAAGGCCACAAGACGCTCGAGAATGTGGGCTTCCAGCTCGACTGGAATTTCACCGTGGCGGTGCGCCTGCCGATGACGCTCTCCATCGGCGACGCCGTGGGCTTCGACGGCGGCCGCTCGCATCAGAACGAAATCATGGTCTCGCTGAAAATCCTCTAACTTGGCGCGGGCGGCGGCGCCCGCTTATAACCGCACCATGCCAACGCAATTCGCCACCGAAGCCCTGTTGGGCCTTGCCCCCGTGCTGCTGTTCCTGGCGGCGCTGATCTATCTGGACAGCTTCAAGCTGGTGCGCATGAGCCTGGTGGTGGCGGTGCTGGTGGCCGGCGCGCTGGCGGCGGCCCTCAGCTATGCGGCGGCGGGGCCGCTCATGGACGCGTTGCATGTGAGCTTTCCGCGCTACAGCCGCTTCGTCGCGCCGTTCGTCGAGGAAGCGTCCAAGGCCGTCGTGATCGTGCAGCTTCTGCGCACCAACCGCATCGGCTTCCTGATCGACGCCGCCATTCTGGGCGTGGCTGCGGGCGCGGGCTTCTCCGTCGCGGAGAATGTCTATTACGCCTATGTCTTCCCCGACGCCGATGTCGGCATGTGGCTCGTGCGCGGCCTTGGCACGGCGATCATGCATGGCGGCGTGTCGGCGATCTTCGCGGTGACGGCGCAAACTTTGCGCGACCGTGAACCCGATGCGGGCTTCTCGATCTTTATCCCGGGCTTCCTGATCGCCGCGTCCATCCATTCGATTTTCAACCAGTTCCAGGCGTGGCCCGTGGCGTCCGCCGCCGGCACGATGGTGATCCTGCCCCTGGGCCTGTTCCTCGCCTTCGACAAGAGCGAGCACGAGGTCCACAACTGGCTGATCCACGATTACGAGACGCACGAACACCTGCTGGCGGACATCAATGACGGCACGTTCGCGCACAGCCAGGCGGGCCAGATGATCAAGCGGCTGGCCGCGCGCTTCAGCGCGGAAATGGCGGCGATGCTGTTCGCCTATATCAAGCTGCATACGCTCTTGGTGCTGCGTGCGGAGGAGATTCTGCTCGCCAAGGAAAACGGCAAGAAGATCGGGCCGGGCAAGGTCGGCAAAGAGAGCTTCAAGGAACTGCATGCGCTGGAGAAGAAGATCGGGCGCACGGCACTTCTGACCGTATGGCCCTATCTGAAATTCAGCCACCAGGAATTGTTCGAGCTGCACCAGCTCGAAGCGAGTGTGGCTTAGAGCCACCGCAATCACCTCCCACAAGGGGGGGCGATTAGGAGAGACAACCAAGCCCTTCCAGCGTCGTGCGGACCGCTTCATCCAGTGGCGTATGCGGCTCCTCGCCCAGAACGGAGACAAGACGCGCGTTGGTGATATGCACCGGCACTTTCCAGAGATAGCGCATCTCCCGCAATTCGCGGAACAGCGCGACGAAGGGCGATCCCAGCACGATCAACGGCCAGGGAAATCTGCGCATCTTGAGCTTGGGCTTTGCGGTAACGCGGCGGATGGATTGCACCATCTGCTCACCATTGTCGTCCCAATGGCCGTTCATGTGGAACGTCGCGAAATCCTCCAACGCGTCGCCCTTTTCGAGAAGCCGCATCATCGTTTCGGCGACATCGGGCAGATAGGCCCATTGGTGGCCCACGCCGCGGCGGCCGGGATTGCTGATGCTTTTGACGGCGCGGCCCGGCGTGACCATCTGCGCAAACCAGTTGTTCGCGGCCCTGGGCCCGAAATAGTCGCCGGCGCGCACGATGAGAACCTTGGCGCCTTCGGTGCTTGCCTTGCGCAAACGGCGCTCCATCTCCACGCGGATGCGGCCCTTGCGGGTGCGCGCGTTCTGCGGCGCATCCTCGGCGATGTTCGGAAAAACATCCGGCCCGTAATTGTAAACCGTGCCCGGCAGCACGATGCGCGCGCCATTCGCTTTCGCCGCCGCGATGGTGTTGTCCACCATCGGCAGAACCAGTTTTCCCCAGTTGCGATAGCCCGGCGGGTTCACCGCATGGACGATGACCGCCACGCCTTTCGCCGCGGCGGCGACATCGCGGGCGGACATCGCATCGCCCTTGATCCAGGTGATGCCGTCCGTCCGCGGGGCCTTGGCGGGATTGCGGTTGAGCGCACGGACGCTCCAGCCCCGTGCCACAAGAAGACGGGCCATTTCGCCGCCAATGCCGCCCGTCGCGCCCAGAACCAATGCGGTGGATGTCATATCGCTCTCCTCTTGTTCAACGAAGAGAAGATGGGCGCTCCGCCAGCTAAACCAAATTGCGCAAATTCATGGAGTATCTATACTAAAATAGATGAACCCGACCGAGCCCGCCTGGGATCTCTACCGCAGCTTCCTGGCGGTTCTGGAGGAAGGATCGCTCTCCGGCGCGGCCCGGGCGCTGGCGCTGACCCAACCCACCATCGCCCGCCACATCGACGCGCTGGAAGAGTCCGTGGGCTTCGAACTCTTCACCCGTTCGCAGCGCGGACTGTCCGCGACCGAAGGCGCGCTGGCGCTCAAACCCTATGCGCAATCGCTGGCGGCGACGGCGTCCGCCATGCGGCGCGCGGCCTCCGGCTATGGCGAGACGGTGCGCGGCACCGTGCGCGTGAGCGCGGGCGAGATCGTCGGCGTGGAGGTGCTGCCGCCCATCTTCGCGGCGCTGCGCCGACAGCATCCGCAGCTTGAGATCGAGCTTGCGCTATCGAACCGGGTGGAAAATCTGCTGCAGCGCGATGCCGATATCGCCGTGCGCATGGTCGCGCCCGCGCAGGATTCCCTGCTGGCAAAACGCATCGGGCATGTGCCGCTGGGGCTCTACGCGCACCGCGATTATCTGGCGCGGCGCGGCACGCCCAAGACGCTGGCCGCGCTGGCGCAACACGATCTTGTCGGCTTCGACCGCGAGACGCCGGAAATTCGCAGCATACGCGCCCGCATGATGCCCGGCTTTCCGAGCATGCGCTTTGCGTTCCGCTCCGACAACGATGCCGCGCAACTTGCCGCGATCCGCGCGGGTTTCGGCATCGGTTTCTTTCACGTCGCGCTCGCGCGGCGCGACGCCAATCTGGTGCGCGTGCTGGCAAGCGCGTTCGGCTACAAACTTGATATCTGGGTGGTGATGCATGAAGACCTGCGCTCCACGCCGCGCTGCCGGGCTGTGTTCGATGCGCTGGCGTCCGGCCTTCGCAACTATGCCGATGCGGGTCAGAAGCGGTAGTTCATTCCCAGATAGACCGATTTCGGCGTCGCATAGACATCGGCGTCGATATTGTAGCGCTGGAACGGCGTGACGACGAAGTGGCTGAAGCCGAAGGCGATACCCGCGCTCGCCGCCACGTCCCACCAATGATGCTGTTTCGCCTCGACGCGCGAATAGCCGACAAAGCCCGCGACGAGATAGGCCGGCACGCCCCACTGCCAGCCATAACGGTCCCAGAGATAATTCGCCGGCGCGAAGGCGAGCGCGGAAGTGTCGGACGGGAAGGACTTGTTATCCGAATGGTCGGGGCGTTGTTCGTGAACGACATATTTCAGGCCATAGGCCGTGCCGACGGTGAGGCCGGTGGTGATGACCAGTTCTTCGATCCCCGTCCAATCGTTTTTTGCGAACGAGACGCCGCCCGCGAAAAGCGGCTCCGCAATGGCGAGCGCCTTGCCGATCTGTTCGATCTTGTCCGTCTTCGCATTCGCCGAAACAGGCAGCAGCGCGAGCGCCGCACATATGGCAATGCCGAACCGATATCTCATCAGCAAATCCCCGGAAGATATTTACAATCTGCAATAACGCCAAAGCCCAGACAAGCAAAAGGGCACGGCCGCACAGATTGGAAATACGTATAGTGAATTAAGATAGGCGCGGAAGCCGCTATGGCCTGCCACCCGAAGCTCCGCAGGAGCGCAGGGTGGCGGACAGGGTG
>JANWJQ010000089.1 GCA_025451875.1 Rhizomicrobium sp. | reverse complement strand
TCTTTGGGACGAAAAACCATTCATCTTCAAGACGGAACGCCGTTCGCAAGAAACACCCGCAATCGGCGTGGGCGCGGGTTATAGGGGGGTGGTCATACCCCGTCAACCGGAAAAAACGCGGAAAATGCGGAATTTTCTGGGCCGTTGGGGGTGGAAAAATCCCGCCGGATTTGCTGGCGCGGCTGTCTTTTCAGATTCTTGCGCAAACCACTAGGGATTGACGTTTCGCAACCGCAAAACGCTAGAAACCATGGCGTTTTCGACAAGCCATCCGCCGCGCCAGCGGATGCGGTCTGCGCTGCGATGAGCGGGAATGGCCGCCGCGATGGCGCCAAAAGACCTCGAATCCTGAAAAGATGCGGCATCGATGACGCTGCCCCGCGGAGCGGCGCGCGTTCGATATGCGCGGTCACGCAGCGCATATCGACATTGGTTTGCAGAGCCGCACCTCAGATCCAAGCAATGCTTGTCGCCGCAAAGCGTCTATCGCGTGGAAGCGCAAGGCAACGTGCAAAACAGGCCGGTTTTTCCACCGGCCTGTTTTGCATCTGCCGCGCATTAGTGCGGTTGGCTGGAATCCTGCGGCGGCGGGTTCGTGCCGGTAGACGTGTTGTTCGGCGTACCCGTGCCACTGTTGTTCGGCATCGTTCCCTGCGGATTGGCGGGCGTCGGCGCAGCGGTTGTGTTCGGGCTGCCGGCGGTCGGGGTTTCCGTCGAAGGCGCGGCTGCCGGCGCGCTGGGCATCGCATTGCTGTTATCCATCGTGCCCGTGGACGGCGTGCTCGTGCTCATCGAATTGCCGCTCGCAGCGCCAGTGCTTCCCGGATTGGAAAGCTGCTGCTGATTGAGCTGCGCAGTTGCTTGTTCTTCCGAAGAACTTTCCGAAGATGCAGCTGCCTTATGCTTGCGGTGATGAACGGCCCTGTGTTTCGGCTTCGCGGCCTTGGTGTCGGTCGCGGTGGCCGTCGTGTCGGTCTGCGCCGCCGGAGCCGCGGAGGTCGATGTGTTCGGCATGGTGCTCGATGTTGCGGGGGCGGTTTGCGCGATAGCCGGGACAGAGGTCAGAAGAGCGGCAGCGGCAACGCTGCCGAGGATTTTTGCGTGCATGCTCATCGGTAATTCCTTTCAATGGGCGCACGTTAATTCGCGCGGCCAAAAGCCCCCTGCTACAGCCATAAAACGCGCGAGGAAGTTGTGTGTTCCGTACAATGCAAAAAGCCGGTGTAGAACACACCGGCTTTCGCACCTGCGAAATAGAGAGGCTTACCTGCCGTAGGTCGCGCCCGGCAGGTTCCAGAAATCGGCGCGCGACAGATCGGTGTAGAGAATCTTGTTCTCGGCATCGAAGCGGAAATCGCCCGGGCTCGCCCAAACCGAAACGCGATGGTTGAGCGCGATTTCGACGCGGCGCGGACGGCCGTCCGGACCGATATCGATATTTCGGACGCGGCCGATCCAGTTGCCGTCCGGCCCCTCAACCGGCGCGTTGGCCAGCTGCTGCGAGGCTTCCGGCACCAGATAGAGACGCGTCAGATGCGCGTCTTCGTAGCGATACGGATAGGCATGCGGGTAGTCGGTGAAGTGGTAACGCGCTTCGTCGTAGCGATGGATGTTGCGCTCATAGTGACGGCGCTGCGCTTCGTAGCGGGCGCGATCCTGCTGATACTGCGCCTGCTGGTCCTGATACTGGGCCTGACGCGCCTGGTTCTCGGACGATGGCGCATTCACATCGCCACCCTGACCATTCAGCGCCTGCGGCGATGCCGTCGTGCCGCCCTGCGCCTGCGCGTTCAACTGTTGTGTCTGCGCCTTCTCTTCCGGCGTGGAAACCTGCGGCGGATTTCCCGAATATTGTGCGACAGCCGGAACAGCAAAGCTGCCGGCAAGCGCAAGAGCGGCAACACCGCCCATGATAATATTTCTTGTTTTCATATCTCGCTCTCCTGCCATGCCGTTGGGAAACCCCGTGCGGCGATCGGCAGAAAAACGCATCCATATAGAGTAGGTTCCGCCAGCGATAAGGAAGAGTTACCACGACATGCGGGAACCTTTCGCAGACTCGCAACACGCCAAGGGAACCTTATCCGGCGGCGATGTATTCGCGCAGAGATTGCGCTTCCTGAACCGTCTCCGCGATGCGCGTTTTTACAACATCGCCGATCGAAACGATTCCGGTGAGGCGGCCCTCATCGACCACCGGCACGTGGCGAAACCGACCGCGCGTCATCATCTCCATCAACTCATCGACGGAATCGTCATCGCAGCAGGTGGCGACCGCGCGCGTCATGTAACGCGCCACAGCTTGCGGCAACGCGTTGACACTGGCCTGCGCGAGCGCGCGCACGATGTCGCGTTCGGAGAGAATGCCGGCAAGAGAGCCATCGCGTTCGCGCACCACAACCGCGCCGATGCGCTTGCTCGCAAGCAGGCACGCGGCTTCCGACAATGTTGCATCGCTGAGAATGGTGACGACTTCGCGGCCCTTGTCGCGAAGAATGTGTCTGACCTGCATATGCGCCTCCAAGCTGGAACGTCATTCCAGCGGAGCATTCGGCGCACCGCACATCCCTTATAATCGCCGGACCAGCACCCCGCGCCTTGTCCGGCAATTCTGCAGCGAGCCTTGCGGCCCCGCGGACTCCCAGATGCTGCGCTCCCCGCATGACCTTTTCAAGAACATCGCAGCCGATCACAGCCAAGATGACTCCCGAGTCAGATTGTTGCGCCTGCCCATTGAAGCAGCACTTTCCCAGCACAATTTGATGGATCGGCGGAGTCGCGGTCCTTGCGGCTCTTATGGAGGGCTCCATGGATTTCACGCGCAGACTGGCATTGTTCGCGCTCGCGGCGGGCGTGCTGTTTCTTTTGTTCGGAATCAACGGCACCTGGTTCACCGTCGATCAGGGCCAACGCGCAGTATTGTTGCGCTGGGGGCAGGCGGTCGATGTCGAAGGACCGGGCCTGCATTTCAAGCTGCCGTTCATCGAAGACGTTGTGAAGATGAGCGTGCGCGAGCAAAAAGAGGAATTCAAAACGCAAGCTTATAGCCAGGATCAGCAACCCGCGACGGTGCTCGTCAGCGTGAACTACCGGCTGCCGGAAGGAAACGTGCTGGATGTCTATACCCGCTACGGCGTCGATTATCCGTCCATCCTGATCGACACACAGCTGCCGCAGCGCTTGAAGGAAGTGTTCGGCATTTTCTCCGCGCAGAACATGATTCAGGACCGCACCAAGCTTGGTCTTGAAGTGCAACGATCGCTGGAGAAGGCACTCGACAATCGCGGCATCCAGATCGTTTCGGTGCAGGTGGAAGATGTTTCCTTCTCGGACGTGTACGAAACCGCGGTGGAAAACCGCATGAAGTCGATCGTGCTGCAATATCAGGCGGAAGCGGAAAAGCAGAAGCGCATCACCAATGCCGATGCCGCGGCCTATGAAGTCAAAGCCGCCGCCGACGCGCAGGCCCACGCCATCGAAGTGAAGGGTCAGGCCGAAGCGCAGGCGATCAAGGCGCGCTCCGACGCCCTGCAATCCAATCCCAACCTCGTCAACCTGACCGCGGCCGAGAAATGGAACGGCGTGTTGCCGACAACGATGGTGCCGGGCGGGTCCGTACCTTTCGTCGCCATACCAAGATAAGATGCATTCTCAACAGCTTGGCTGTGGAACTTTTACAACCCGCCAGCGTTTTTTCGCTGGCGGGCGTTCCACACACAGCGAATGCCCCAAACGCAGATTCATCGCGATCCGAGGAGCATCAAACATGGCCGACAAGCCCGATCCCAATAAGCCGTTTTTGTCCGATGTGAAGACGCTGCGCGAACGCGCGCGCAAGCATCTTGAGAAAGGCGCCGTCACATCCACTTATGTCGGCGACGTCAACAAGACGATTGAGATTCTGCAGAGTGTTCTCGCGACCGAGATCGTCTGCACGCTGCGCTACCAGATGCATGCTGTGGCCGCCGCCGGCATCTCCAGCGACGGTGTGAAGGAAGAATTCGCCCAGCACGCAAAAGAAGAATGGGAGCACGCCACCGAAGTAGCCGAACGCATCAACCAGCTCGGCGGCAAACCCAATTTCAGCCCGGAAGGCATCCTTTCGCGTTCGGCGTCCGAATACGGCAAGCAGGACCTCAATCTGGTGGAAATGATCAAGGAAAACCTGGTCGCGGAGCGTATCGCGGTGGATCACTATCGCGAGCTGATCCGCTATTTCGGAGATGACGATCCGACGACCGCGCATATGATCAAGGGGATTCTGGCGGTCGAGGAAGAGCACGCCAATGACATGCACGATCTTCTGGTGGCCCATGAAGGCCGCCCGATGCTGAAGGAATAATCAGTCCAGCATTCTTTCAAGTGTGGAAAGCTCGTCCGCTTCGCGGGCGGGCTTGTCCCATCTTATGCGGTTGATGCGCGGAAAGCGCATGGCAACGCCGGATTTGTGGCGGGGGGAACGCTGCAGCCCCTCGAACGCCACTTCCAACACCAGGCCGAAATCCTTGTTGGCTTTCACCGAACGCACCGGGCCGAAGCGTTCGATGGTGTTGTCGCGCACGAATTTGTCGATCTGTTTCAGCTCTTCGTCGGTGAACCCGAAATAGGCTTTGCCCACGGGCGTGAGCGCGCGATCACCATTTGAGTCCTCGCGCCACACGCCGAAGGTGTAGTCCGAATAGAAGCCGCTGCGTTTGCCGTGGCCGCGCTGCGCATACATCAGCACCGCATCGATCAGATGCGGATCGCGTTTCCATTTGAACCACGGGCCTTTGGGGCGGCCCGCTTCATAGATGGAGTCCCAGCGCTTGAGCATCAGCCCCTCGGCGATCTGCGGATCGCCTTCCGGGGGATGCGCGCGCAGATGCGCAAGCTCGCCCCAACTTTCGAACGGCTGTAGCGGAGACAGATCGATGCGTTCGGTCTTCTCGCGCGAGACGAATTTCTCCAGCGCCGCACGGCGTTCCCGGAACGACAGCCCGCGCATGTCCTTCTCGCCGTCGAGCAGGATGTCATAGGCGCGGATGCCGGCGGGATATTTCGCCAGCAGGTCGAAATCCACTTTCTTGCGATTCAGGCGCTGCTGCAGATCGCCGAAGCTGTCGACCTTGCCGTTCTTCATCACCAGCAATTCACCGTCAATCACGCCTTCCTGGCTCAAGGCATCCAGCACATCGGGGAAGCTTGCGCCGATATCGTCGCCGGTGCGGCTGAAGAGGCGGCGCTGTCCTCGCTCGTTCACCGCCTGCACGCGGATGCCATCCCATTTCCACTCGGCGGCGTAATCGGCGGCGGCATAGTTGAGGAAATCTTTGTCTTCGATCGCCTGTGCCAACATCACCGGACGGAACCGGCCCGGATGATCGGCGCTCGGTTTTTCGCTGCGCTTCTCCAGCCATGCGAACAGATCTTCGTAGGGCGGTTCCAGTCCGTGCCAGATCTCTTCGATCTCACTGACCTCAACGCTGCCCATATCGGCGCAGGCCTGTTTCGCCAGGCGCGCGGAGACGCCGACGCGCAAACCACCCGTGAGCAATTTCAGCAACGCCCACCGCCCATCCGCGTCCAGCGCATCGAGCCAACCTTCAAGAAGCTTCTGCACCTGTGGCCGCGTGGCGCCGCGCAAGGCATCCACCACTTCCGACAGATCGGGCTCGCGGTTCGCGCCCGGTTTCGGCGGCCACACCAGTGAAACGGTCTCAGCAAGATCGCCGACATAATCGTAGGACAGCGCGAACAATTGCGGGTCCATCCGCGCTTCCACCGCTTTTCGTATAAAGCCGGGTTTTGCTGCATCAAACGACAGCGCGCCGGTGAGGGACGCCAGCACCCAGCCGCGCTCGGGATCGGGCTGCTCGCGCAGAAAGTCGCGCACCAGCGTCAGCTTGCCGTTGCGCTGCGGCGTGAAGGCGAGACGATCCAGAAGATTGGCGAAGGCTTTCATGCCTCGCCCTCGTCCGCATCGTAACCGATCAGCGACAATGCCCGCGCCTTCTGGCCTTTCAATTCGCACCAGCGCAGGAGTGCATCCTCGCCACCATGCGTGATCCAGACTTCACCCGGCGCGATCTCGCTGATCGTTTCGGTGAGCTCGCTCCAATCCGCGTGATCGGAAATCACCAGCGGCAGTTCCACTTGCCTCTGCCGCGCACGGGCGCGCACCCGCATCCAGCCGCTTGCAAAGGCCGGCAACGGATCGGCAAAACGGGGGGACCAATTGTCGTCGATGGAAGATGGCGGCGCGATAACGATGGCGCCCGCGAAATCCTTCTTGGCGCCCTTCTCCATCGTCGCCGGCGCGAGAGGACCAAGATCGATGCCGAAACGTTCATACAACGTGTTCAACGTCTGCACCGCGCCGTGCATATAAATCGGCGCGTCGTATCCGGCTTCGCGCAGCAATCGCACGATGCGTTGCGCCTTGCCCAGCGCGTAGGCGCCGACCAGATGCGTGCGCTCCGGAAATTGCTTCACCGATTTCAGCAGCCGCGCCACTTCATCCGATGCATTGGGAAAATTGAACACCGGAATGCCGAACGTCGCCTCGGTAACAAACACGTCGCAAGGCACCGGCTCGAACAGCGGACAGGTCGGATCGCGGCGGCGCTTATAGTCGCCCGACACGACAAACGTCATGCCCTTGGCGCGGATGACCGCCTGCGCGGAGCCGAGAATATGCCCTGCCGGAACCAGCGTGATCTCCACGCCGTCGCGTTCGATGGTCTGGCCGTATTTCACCGCTTCGGTGGCACCGGCGAAATTCTCGCCATAGCGCGCCGCCATGATGGCCAGCGTCTCCGCCGTCGCCATCACCGCGCCATGGCCGGAACGGGCGTGATCTGAATGGCCATGGGTGATGACCGCACGCTCCACCGGCCGCACAGGATCAATGTAGAAATCGCCCGGCGGGCAATAGAGACCGGCCGGCTTGGGGCAAAGAAGGGTTTCTGGCTTGGGCATGGGCGTCACAGATGATAACGCGCGGGGCCGCCCACAAGTGGCAGCAGATCGGCAGGGGCAAGCCCTTGAGGCGGCGGGGGATTTGGGGCAAAAGGCCCCGGCTTCGGCGCCAGGGGACACTTTCACAAGTGCCATATATAAGGTGCCGGACATGCGGAGCTGTGGCCGAGAGGCTGAAGGCGGCGGTTTGCTAAACCGTTATACGGTTGAAAAGCCGTATCGAGGGTTCGAATCCCTCCGGCTCCGCCACTT
>JANWJQ010000088.1 GCA_025451875.1 Rhizomicrobium sp. | reverse complement strand
TTCGTGTTGTTGTCGCGCACTTTCTTCAGCGGCTTGTTCTCCGCCACCGCTTTCTTCGCGAAGGCAACGGCCGCTTCGCGCAGCTTGCCTTCCGGCGCCAGTTCATCAACGAGGCCGTTCTCCAGGCATTGCTTCGCGCCGACATGCTTGCCGCTCGTCACCATGTCGAGCGCCGCTTCCACGCCCACGATGCGGGGCAGGCGTTGCGTGCCGCCCGCGCCGGGCAGAAGGCCTAGCGCCACTTCCGGCAATCCGCATTTCGCGCTCGGCACCGCCACGCGATAATGCGCGCAGAGCGCCACTTCCAGACCGCCTCCCAGCGCCGTGCCGTGGATCGCCGCGACCACCGGCTTGGGCGATCCTTCGATGATGTTCTCGACTTCAAACAGCGAAGCACCCTTCGGCGGCTTGCCGAATTCGGAGATGTCCGCGCCCGCGATGAAGGTCTTGCCTTCGCAGATCAGCACGATGGCTTTGACGGAAGGATCGTCGATCGCCTGCTTGAAGCCGTTGGCCAGCCCGTCGCGCACGTCCGCGCCCAGCGCGTTCACGGGCGGGGAGTTGAGCGTGACGATGGCGATATCGCCGTCCTTGGAAAGATCAGTCACCGCATTGATGGCGGTCATGGCAAAGCCCTCACCTGAATGGAGTTTTTTGCATAGCAACATGGCGGCGGCGGGCGAGTCCAGAAGAAAGGGTATGGCGCGGGCTTGCCGCGACGCCAACATGCGGCGGGATTAGATCGGCCCATTGCCGGATGGCCGCTTCGGCGCGCCGAGCCAAGCGGAGCCGCGCGTCAGTTTGACCCTTCTTTCGCTCTCTCCCGGTCGGCCGCCTCGAAATGCGCGATCTGATCGGCGTGAGCCTTCTTGAATGCCGCGCGGCTGGTCGCGCGCGTGACATAGGCCTCGGTCGCAGGACGGTCGCCGAAAGAGCGGACGTGCGAAACGCGCAGCACATCCGCCATCAACAGGTCCGCGACGGTGAAGCGCTTGGCGGCGAGCCATTCTTGCTCGCTCAATATTCTTTCCATGTGGCCGAGGCGCTGGCCCATCCATTCGGTCAGGCCGTTGTTCTCGTCACCGCATATCTTCAGGAACCACCACGGTACTGTGACCATCTCGATCGAGTTGAGCGCGGCGATCGTCCATTGCAATGTTTCCGCTTCTCCTTCCGGATCGCGTGGCATCAGCTTGTCGCTTTTCCGGGCGAGGTGCAGCAGTCCGGCGCCGCTTTCGAATATCTCCAGGTCTTTGTCCTTCAGGAACGGGACCTGGCCAAAGGGTTGCTGCTCCAGATGATTGGTTTCGCGCCCGTCGAACGGGATTGTGCGGACGGTGTAGTCGAGGCCGGCTTCCTCACACGCCCATCTCAGCCGGAGATCCCGTACGAAACCGCGCGGGCCTTGAGGAACCCAGTCGAGGGTCCAGATGGTCAGTTCGCTCATGGCAGCGCGCCCTTTCCGTTAAAAAACCATTTCGGGTTGAAGCTTCGGTCCTCATCCCTAGCGTTTTGATTGCGCGGTTTGAAGCCCGCACACGCCGGCGCAAGTTCGCTTTCCAGTTCGGCACGAAGCGGAGAAATTTCCTGCATAAAGTGTTCGTGCCGATGGATTCTTGCAAAGCACGGTCGATATAAAAGCGGCGGGTTTCGCCACGCTGGATAGGTCTGCGCGCGTATCACGCTGGAACCGTCGCCGTGATTGCCGTGGACGACTTCGCGCCGGACGACCTCACCCATCACGATCGCGTATAGTTCGACCGCGAACGAAGCGCCTGTCGCGCTCGCGATGTACAATGGCTCATGGGTCCGGCATCGCGGTTCGATATTTCGTCAGCATGTTTGGTCGCGTGCTGCGTTGCGCTGCTGCGGCTCACGCCGGCCCTTTCGCAGGAGGCCGCGCCGACCGGCTTGCAGCAGAACGTCGTGTTCGACAGCATCACGCCTGTGTCGGGCAATTCCGAGATCCTGCGGCGAATGGTGACGCCGCTGGCGGTCGCGCAGATGCAAGCCACGCTCGCGCGCTCGGAAAAAGTTCTGCAGCCGCAATCCATCGATCTCGCCGCCGAGAAATTTGTCGTTTACGTCCCGCCCGCGCCGCCGCCATCCTCGGGTTATGCGCTGATCGTGTTCATTCCGCCCTGGCAGACGGCGACCTTGCCGGATGGCTGGGCGTCGGTGCTCGATCAGTATCACGCGATCTTCGTCAGCGCGGCGCATTCGGGAAACGAAGAGGGCGTCCTTAACCGGCGTGTGCCGCTGGCCCTGCTGGCGGAACAGAACATCGCGCGCCGCTATCCCGTCGATCCGCAACATATCTACATCGCCGGATTTTCCGGCGGCGCGCGCGTGGCAATGCGCGTGGCGCTCGGCTATCCGGATATTTTCCGTGGCGCGTTGCTGGATGCCGGCGGCGATCCGATCGGCAGGCCCGAAGCGCCGTTACCACCGGCCGATCTGTTCGCCCGCTTTCAGGAGCAGACGCATCTTGTCTATGTCACCGGCGATCAGGATATGGGCAATCTTGGTCTCGCCGCGGTGAGCGCTCGCTCGATGCGCGACTGGTGCGTCTTCGGCGTCGATGCGCAGGTCGCGCCGCGAACGGCACATGAAATTCTCGATGCGCCGGCATTGTTTCGCGCGATGAACGTTCTCTTTCAGCCTGTGCAGCCGGATGGCGGCAGGCTGGCTTCGTGCCGGGCGGGCGTACGGGACGAACTGGCAGCGAATTTCCGGCAGGTAAAGGCGCTTGCCGCCGCGGGAAATACCGAAGCGGCGGAGAAGATGTTGCTTGCGGTGAACAATCGCTTCGGCGGACTTGCGGCGCCGGACATGTTGAATTTGGCAACCGCGCTCAAGCCCGGCACACTATAATCTAATTGGTGAAGGTTGGCGCCGGGCCGCTGGTGCGTTTTACCTTGAAATCCACCGTCGCAGCGATCTGGTCGGCGATGCGCACCAGCGGAATTGGCGGGGAGAAGGTGAGGACGCCAAACTGCTCTTCAGCTTCGGCCTTCGGCGAGCGCTTTTGCGAAGGCGGGCCGGGCCTTCAGTTCGTTGAAATAGCGCAGGGTTTCGGGATGACGTTCGTCCAGAAGCTTCAGCATCCGTGCCGACCACAATGTGAAGCCCATCATGATGTCGGCGCCCGTCAGCGCATCGCCGGCCAGAAACGATCGTCCCCGGATCGCGGCCTCCACCTTGCTAAGAATACGGTCGGTATTTTGGCGCGCGCGCTCGATCATGTCGGCGTATTTGTCCGCTTCGCCGCCATACACGGCCAAGCCGACATATTGGTTGATCGGCACCGCTGCGCTCGCTTCCGAATAGTGAAACCAATAGAGGTAAGCCGCGCGTTCGATACTGCCGATGGCGGGCTGCAATCGTCCGTTGCCATAGGTCTCCAGAATATATTGGACGACCGCACCGGATTCCGAAAGCACCACATCGCCGTCGTGAAGCACGGGATAACGGCCGGATGGCGTATCCTGTCCTGCATAGGGTGCGGCACGATCGAATTGCCGCGGGATGATTTCATGCTCGATCCCGAGCTCTTCCAGCAGCCATTTGATGCGGATCGCGCGTGTCAGCGGCGCGAAATACAATTGCAGCATAAGCCCCTCACTGGCGGCGCCGGCATCGCGCGCGATGCTATGGCGGCGTCCGATATCTGAAAAGCGGGATTATGCCCGCCCCAGCGCCAGATCGCTCACATAGGGATTGGTCTTGCGTTCCCAGCCGAAGGTGCTGGTGTCGCCATGTCCCGGGACGAAGGTGATGTCGTCGCCCAGCGGCCACAGACGCTGCGTGATAGAATCCACAAGCTGCTGGTGATTGCCGCGCGGAAAATCCGTGCGGCCCACGCTTCCACGAAACAGCACATCGCCCACAAAGGCCACGCGCACCGTCTCATTATATATGACGACATGGCCCGGCGTGTGGCCGGGACAGTGGCGCACGCCGAACACCGCTTCGCCCACGGTGATGGTATCGCCGTCCTCGAGCCAGCGGTCGGGCAAACAGTTCTCCGCGTCGCCGAAACCGGGACGCACGGCATTCTTCCCGAGTTCCTCCAACAGGAAGAGATCGTCCTTGTGCGGGCCTTCGATCTTCACACCGAATTCGCGCGCCAGTTTCGTGGCGCCGCTGGCATGATCAAGGTGGCCATGCGTGAGCAGAACCTTCTCCAGGGTCACGCCCTGCGTCGCGATCAGTTTCCTGAGGCGGTCCAGATCGCCGCCCGGATCGACCACCGCGGCGCGTTTTGTCTTCGTGCACCACACCAGCGAGCAATTCTGCTGGTAAGGCGTCACGGGCAGCACGGCGGCTTTGACGGGCGGCTCTTTCAATTCGCTCATGACCCCAGATGATAAGACCGGGGCGAATATGGCAAGATGAAACCATGAGCCCGTTCCTGATGACACCGCGCCTGACGCTGCGCCCGCTTGGTCCGCGCGATGTCGATGCCATTTTCGCCATGATGTCCGACGAAGAGACCATGCGCTTCTGGGACTGGCCGGGATTCCGGGACCGCCAGACCGTCGCCGAAATCGTCGATGCACAGTTGGAAGACGTGGCCTCGGGCCGCGCCGTTTACTGGGCGGTGGCGCTCACGCCGGAAGGCACGGCCATCGGCTCCTGCGATCTGTCCGAGATCGACCGGCACCACGCCCGCGCGGAAGTCGGCTTTCTCTTCAATCGCAGCTATTGGGGCAACGGTTATGCGCGCGAGACGATGGAGGCCGTCACCGCATTCGCCTTCGAGGAGTTGAACCTGCAGCGGCTGTGGGCGCGCTTTCACACCGGCAACCTGGCGTCGCAAAGATTGCTGGAACGGCTGGGCTTTTCGCGCGAAGGCACGTTGCGCGGCCATATCATCCGCGAAGGCCTGCGCCGCGATTGCGAGATTTACGGGCGTATGCGCTAATATCCGGCGCAGCGGGTGGGGATTTGCGGGATGAGCAAGATACCGGTCGGCGAAACGGTCGCGCATGCATATGGCTTTGCGACCGGCCAGTTCCTGAAAATTCTGGGAATTGTCTGGGCGCCGCTGGTGGTGTCCGCCGCGGTCGGCCTGATGGCCATGCCCGGCTTTCTCGGAAACCACACGCCCCTCAACGATCTGGACGAAATCCGGCGGCAATCGATGCGGCTGTCGCCCTTCATCTTCGTCTTCTCGCTTTTCATTCGCGCCATGATCGGCGTCGGCGTAACGGAACTGGCGCTGGGAAAGCGAACCGGCACAACCTTCGTCTATTTTTCCGTTGGCGCGCCGGTGTGGCGGCTGATCGGCGCGTGGCTGCTGTTCCTTCTGGTCATCATCCTCATCTATATCGGCCTTCTGATTGTGACGGTGGCGGTGGGCGTCGTCGGCGGCATTGGCGTCAAGTCGCTGACCTTGGCGACCGGCGCGAACAACACCGCGATAGGGCTTCTGGTCATCGCCTGCGTCGTGATCTTCGCCGGCACGCTCTTCTACACGATGGCGCGGCTGACTTTTCTCATCCCGCCGGTTGTCGTGGATGAGAAGCAGGTCGATCTGGCGCGCGGCTGGCAGCTCACCAGGGGAAGCTTCTGGCGCATCTTCGCGATCGGACTTGCGATCTTCGTTCCGCTGATCCTGTTCCAGATCGTCATTGCGGGAATCTTCTTCGGCGTGGATTTTCTGCATCAGTTCGCAGACATCATGCGCGGGGCGTTCCATGGCGCGACCGAAGCCGTTGTCCAGCAACGCATGAATTTGTGGAGCGGCGCCGTTCGCGCACGCGCCCTGCAGGTCTGGCCCTACACCGTCGTGATCGGAATTTTCCTGGAGACGTTTGCTTACGGCCTGCTTTATGGCGCCGCGGCGTTCGCCTATCGCGCGGTCAATCCGCCGCCGGCGACGGGGATGCGAAGCGGTCCCGTATGAAGAACGGCGCGTAGAAGATCAGGATCAGCACGAACGCCATTCCGGCAAGCTCGGCGATGTACCAGGGCCATGGCGCGAGCGCGTCCATGATCGTCGCAGCCGTGGGCTTTGCGCGCAGGAAGCCGAAATTCACCTTGAACGCCCAATCGACCGTGCTGGCCGCCACGAAATAGACGAGCGTCCATCCGATCACGCGCGGAATGGAACGCGGATAAGGCCGTAGCTTCGCGGCGAAGGTCAGATACAGCGTCGCCGCGATCACGCCCGCATGAAACGCGAAAAAGATGATGAAGCGCAGATCGGGGAAACCGTATTGCAGATCCGGCGTCACCATCGCCAGCAGCGTTCCGCACAGGCACCAGAAATAGGCAAGCTCGTAGGTTTTCCGGTTGGGCCATAGCAGGGTGATGATGGTGGCAATCGTCGCCCAGTCGCACAGATGCATCGGCAACAGCGTTTGCGGCGACTCCCATCCCAGATGGAAAATCATCCAGAACCAGAAGATCCACGCGCCGATCAGCCATGCCGCGAAGCCGAGCCGCGTTGCGCGTACAGCGTTCATGCTGCGCCGCGTCAAAAGCGCGAGCACGACCGGCACGATGAATGTCAGCGCCAGAACGGTCAGATGATCGGCACCGAACAGAACGAAAGGATGTGACATCGCGGCCCCCATGCGCGAAGGCAGCATAGCGATTTTTCCTTCGCCGTCAGCGGCGGAATCGTTACAGTCCCGCTCCACCGAGGTGCGCGGGGGCGCCGGCTTCGAGAGGGTATATCCCGTGAAACTTCGCGCGTTGCTGCTTGCTGCTGCCTTGGCTTCCGTTGCACCTGCCTTCGCGCAAGACACCGCCGGGCCTTCAACCTTGCCGATGCCGCCGGAGATTCCCGCGCCGAAAGATGTCGCCTATCCGGGCACCGTGAAGATCGCGGTGGATGCGACCGACACCACGCGCGGCATCTTCCGCATTCACGAGACGATCCCCGTCCCTGCCAACACCGGCGACTTCGTGCTGCTCTATCCGGAATGGCTGCCGGGCAATCATGCGGCGAACGGCACGATCAACAAGCTTGCCGGCCTTGTCATCAAGGCGGGCGGACAGGTGATCCCGTGGAAGCGCGACGTGGTGCATGTTTTCGCCTTCCACATTCCCGTGCCCAAGGGCGCCACGAGCATCGAGGCGGACTACCAGTTCCTTTCCGCGACCGACAAGCCGCAGGGCCGCATCGTGATGACGCCCGCGATGCTGAGCCTGCAGTGGAATTCCATGTCGCTCTATCCGGCGGGTTACTATTCGCGCCGCATCATGTTCGCGCCGAGCGTGAAATTTCCGGCGGGCTGGCATTACGCCAGCGCGCTCACCCCGCAAGTGGGGCAGGGCAACGCGACGTTCCAGCCGGTGCCGTTCAACACGCTGGTGGATTCGCCCATGATCGCGGGCAAAAACTTTGCGCGCGTGGACCTCGATCCCAGCGGCAAGACGCAGAACCATCTGGATGTGATCGCCGACAGCCCGGACGATCTGAAGATGACGCCGCAACAGATCCAGGTGCATCGCACTCTGGTCGACCAGGCCTACAAGGCCTTCGGCTCGCACCATTACGATCACTACGATTTCCTGTTCTCGCTCTCCGATCGCATGGGCGACAACGGGCTTGAGCACCATCGTTCCAGCGAGGACGGCGTCGGCTCCAAATATTTCACCCATTGGGACAAGATGGCGTCGGAGCGCGATCTGCTCGCGCATGAGTTCACCCATAGCTGGAACGGCAAATTCCGCCGCGGCGCCGATCTATGGACGCCCAACTTCAACGTGCCGATGCGCGACAGCCTGCTGTGGGTCTATGAAGGCCAGACGCAGTTCTGGGGTTATGTGCTCGCGACGCGCGCGGGGCTCTGGAACAAGCAGATGGGCCTCGACGCACTGGCGCAAACGGCCGCCGTCTATGCGCTGCGTCCCGGCCGCCAGTGGCGCAATGTGCTGGATACGACCAACGATCCCATCATCGCGCATCGTGCGCCCGCGCCATGGCGCAGCTGGCAGCGCAGCGAGGATTACTACAGCGAAGGCCAGCTCATCTGGCTGGAAGCCGACATGCTGATCCGCCAGAAGACGAACAACAGCAAATCGCTGGACGATTTCGCCAGGACGTTCTTCGGCATCAACAATGGCAGCTACGTCACCGTCACCTACAATTTCGACGATGTGGTGAAGGCGCTGAACAGCGTCGTGCCCTATGACTGGGCGAACTTCCTGCGCACACGCCTGGACAAGACGGGCACCGATCCTCTGGGCGGGTTGAAGATGGGCGGCTACAAGCTCGTCTTCACCGACAAGCCGACGGACTACATCAAGTCCAGCGAAGGCGTGCGCAAGAACACCGATCTTCTGTTCTCGCTGGGCGTGATCCTCGACAAGAAGGGTGCGGTGACGGAAGCGATGTGGGACGGTCCCGCGATGAAGGCCGGCATCACCGTCGGCACCGAGATCGTGGCCGTGAACGGCAATGCTTACGATGCCGACGACCTGAAGGACGTCATCACCGATGCGAAAACCGGCAGCGCGCCGATCCAGCTTCTGCTGAAGGACAGCGACCAGTACCGCACCGTGAGCGTGAATTATCATGGCGGCCTGCGCTATCCGCATCTGGAGCGCCTGCCGAACACGCCGGCGCTGCTGGACAATTTGCTGGCGGCGAAGAAGTAGTCAGGCTGCGAGCGGGCGCGCCGCGGCGGCGCGTCCGGCCAGCATGGCGCGCACGGCGTTTTCCACCCTGGCGATGGCGGCGCGGCGGTAGTCCCAGCGCGCGTCCGGACCGGGCGGAAGAATAACCATCGTGGCGTTGGCTTCGAACAGAAGAAGCTCGCCCGCCGCGTTCAGCGCAAAATCGACGCCGCCATAATCGAGACCCAGCGCATCGCGGATGGCGGCAAGCGCCGTCATGGCTTTTCCGCCAAGCACCGCGGGCATGTCCGCAAGAAACGCTTTTTCCTCGTCGCGATAGGCCGCGTTGTCCGCCATGGCGGAGGTGAAGTAGTGAACTTTCCAGTCGTTCGAGATGCACAGATGCAGCGGCAGCATTTCGCCGTTCACGAACATCACGCGATATTTGCGCGGCCGTCCGTCCAGCCCACATGCATCCAGATATTCCATCGCCAGCAGTTCTTCGCCGGGAAGCCTGGCGGCAATGGCGGCAAGCTGGCCGGGCGCATCGACGCGTTCGAAATGCTCTCCGGTGTGAAAGCCGGGGCTGCGCAGCAGGAGCGGATAATTCAGGCCGTGTTCGGCAATTGCGGCGCGCGGAAGATTCACCGTGCGCGCGGTGCGCATGCCGGGCAGGTGCGCGAGACGTCCGGCATTCTCGCACCGCCCGGTGCGCAGCGTGGCCTGCGGCGGGTTCAGCACCGGCGCCTTGGTCTTCGCCAGAAGCTCCGCGGCGGCATGCATCGCGGGCGCGCACAAATCGGCGTCGCCGATCGCGTTCAACACCAGGTCGTGCCGCGGCGGCGGGCGCGTCCAGTAATCGGCATAGATCACGGTGGTCTCGAAAACGCCGTCATCGATCAGATGGCGGATCGGCACATTGCCGCCGACCGCGGACACCAGCATCAGCAGCGACACCGGCTTGCCCCTGCCGCGAAACGGAATGTGCATCGCGTCATGATCGCGATAGCCAAGGTCGCGATGGCGCGCGGCGGATTCCATTTCGCCGAGATTGAACAGGATGGCCGCCATCGCCTGGTGCGCGCCGGCATGTCCGGGTGAAAGATGCAGCGCCATTTCCGCATGGCCGCGCGCCGCCGCCAGATCGCCATTGCCGCGCAGAGCGTTCGCCAGATTGACATGGCCGACCGGATTTCGCGGATGAACCGCCACCGCGCGCGCATAAGCGGTGCGCGCCGCGCTGCGATAGCCCATGTCGTGCAGCAGCGCGCCCAGATTGTTGAGCGCGCCGAAATGATCCGGCGCCACTTTCAGGATTTCGAGATAGGCGGCCTTCGCGTCATCGCGCTGCCCGCGCCGGGCCAGCCGGTCCGCGCGCGCAAGCAAAGTCTCGGGATTGGACGTCATGGACGGCCGCGCTTGGAAGGCCAGCCAACCCTAGCGATTTCATGGTTAGAAAAGCCTTAATCCCTCAATGCGCCTTCGCGCCGATGCCGTTCAGCGCGGCCATCGCATCGTCCGGCAGTTTCAGGTCCGCCGCCGCGAGGTTCTCGCGCAGATGGGCGACCGAGGACGTGCCGGGAATGAGCAAAATGTTCGGCGAGCGGTGCAGCAGCCACGCCAGCGCGGTCTGCAGCGGCGTCGCGCCCATGCTTTTGGCGACATCCGCCAGCGTGTCCGATTGCAGCGGCATGAACCCGCCCAGCGGGAAGAACGGCACATAGGCGATGCCGTCCTTGGCCAGCGCATCGACCATCGCATCGTCGCCGCGATTGGCGACGTTGTAGTAATTCTGCACGCAGACGATGGGCGTGATCGCGCGCGCTTCCCTGATCTGCGTCGGCGTCACATTGCTGACGCCGATATGCTTGATGAGGCCCTTGCGCTGCAGCTCCGCCAGCGCTTCCACCTGCGCGCCGATGGCGCCTTCGGTCGGCTGCATGCCGTGCATGGAGCGGAAGTTCACCGCCGCGATCACATCGAGTCCGAGATTGCGCAGATTGTCGTGGATCGCCTGCTCAAGATCGGCGGGGCTGTTCCACGGCAGCCATTGCCCCTGCGCATCGCGCCGCGCGCCCACCTTGGTGACGAGCACCAGATTCGCCGGATAGGGATGCAGCGCTTCCTTGATGATCTGGTTGACGATGTGCGGCCCGTAATAATCGCAAGTATCGATATGATCGACGCCCGCCTCCACCGCCGCGCGGAGCACCTTGATCGCTTCGCCCCGATCCTTCGGCGGCCCGAACACGCCGGGACCGGCCAACTGCATCGCGCCATAGCCCATGCGATGCACGGTGCGATCACCGAGTTTGAAGGTGCCGGAAGCGGAGAGAGTGGTCATTGATCTATCCTCAATTCGAAAGCTCCGTGCACTCCGATGGCGGCCCGTTCTTCGGAATGAAGACGCTAATGTCTATCACAGATAGTACGCCGGGTGGCAGATGTTTAGGATCGTACTGCCCATCCACATTCCAACCATTGCTATAAAGAGGCATGAACTTTGATTGGCCAGCGGAATACCACGCTTGCCATCGCACTTCTGAATCGGCCGGAATATTTTTCGCACATAGGCGTTTTGCGACGGTAATGGCATCTGAAGCCGTATTAACGTTCGGGATGGTGCCCATGCTCGTACTCACCCAAACCACCGATGCGCCAATCAGTGTTGCGATGATGTTCAAAATACAAGCTCCTTAGCTTAGACGCGAAGCCTCACACCGCCCGCTCGAACACCGCTGCCAGTCCCTGTCCGCCGCCGATGCACATGGTCTCTAACCCGTAGCGCGCCTTACGGCGATGCATTTCGTTCAGCATGGTCGCGAGGATGCGGCCGCCGGTGGCGCCGATGGGATGGCCGAGCGAAATGCCCGAGCCATTGACGTTCAGCTTATCGCGGTCATCCCAGCCCCAGCCTTTCAGCACCGCCAGAACCTGCGGCGCGAAGGCTTCGTTCAGTTCCACAAGATCGATATCATTCCAGCCGAGCTTGGTGCGCGCGAACAGCCGCTCCACCGCCGGCACCGGGCCGATGCCCATGCGCGAGGGATCGCATCCCGCCGCCGCCCAGCCCACGAACCATCCCATCGGCTGAAGGTCGAGTTCGCGCAGCTTGTCTTCCGCCACCACGATGCAGGCCGCCGCCGCATCGTTCTGCTGGCTGGCATTGCCTGCCGTCACCACGCCGCCTTTCTCGATGGCGCGCAGTTTGGAGAGCGATTCCGGCGTCGCATCGGCGCGGATGCCTTCGTCATGCTTGAAGACGATGGGATCGCCTTTCTTCTGCGGCACGTTCACCGGCACCAATTCGTTGTCGAACTTGCCCGCTTCCCATGCGGCGGCGGCGCGCTGATGGCTGGCGGCGGCGTATGCGTCGCAAGCTTCGCGGCTGATGTCGTAATCCCTGGCGAGATTTTCCGCCGTCTCGATCATGCCGCTGATCACGCCGAAGCGCGAAATCGGCTGGCTCATCACGCGCCCGCGCGTGAGCCGGTCATGCATCGTGCTGGCGCCCATGCGCGCGCCGTTGCGCAGATCGGTCGTGTAGTATTCGACATTGCTCATGCTCTCCACGCCGCCCGCGATCACCACATCGGCGGCGCCGGTCTGCACCATCATCGTGGCGTCGATGACGGCTTGAAGCCCCGAGCCGCAGCGGCGATCGAGCTGATAGCCCGGCACCTTGATGGGGAAGTCCGCGGCGAGCGCGGACCAGCGCGCGATGCACGGCGCTTCGCCATTGCCATAGCCCTGCGCGAAGATCACATCGTCCACGCGCTCCGGATCGAGCTTCGTGCGCTCCACCAGCGCGCGCAGAATGACGGCGCCCAGATCGCCCGCGGTGATGGACGACAAGCCGCCCTGGAATTTTCCGACGGCGGTGCGAAGTGGGGAAACGATGGCGGCGCGGCGCATGATGCTGTGTCCTTCGATGTTTTGCCGAGGCCACACTACGCTGGCGCGCGCGCCTCTTTCCAGTGACGTTTCATGCGTGGCCGGGCGGGCTTGCGCGGAATGTGCAGTCCATCGTCGCCTTTGCGGTATTCGCTGCGGTGGCCGTGCCGCCGCTCTTTTGCAAAGCGGCGGGCTTTTGCCGGCGAGCCGTAGCGTTCTTTCACCCGGCCCTTCTTCTTCACGACCGTATATCCGCCCTTCGACATCGTGAACGGCGCGGAGAGCAGCCCCATATGATCGTATTTGGTGCCGCGCCGATGTTTGAACGG
>JANWJQ010000087.1 GCA_025451875.1 Rhizomicrobium sp. | reverse complement strand
TCGCGATCGGCGTGCTCGCCTTCATCTGCGGCATCGCCACGCTCGCGCTGACGAATTTTCCGCCGGCCTTCATGTTCCTGTTCTGGGGCGCGATCATCATCGCCGGCACGGTGTTCGAGCGCTTTCGTTACAAGTCGCTCGAAACGAAGGCGCCTGCCGGCAACTGGCAGCGCACGACGGAACGCTTCATCGACGACGAGACCGGCGTGCCGGTGACGGTGTGGCTCGATCCGGTGACGGGCGAACGCAAATATGTCTCCGACTAGCGGCGTTTTGTAGGCTTTGCTGTTCCCCGCAGCTTTGGCTATCTAACAGCGGCAAAATCACGGGAATTTCCCATGGCGTCTCTGGTCACAGTGTTCGGCGGTTCGGGCTTTCTGGGGCGCAATGCCGTGCGCGCGCTGGCGAAAGCGGGTTATCGAATCCGCGTTGCCGTGCGCTATCCCAACCAGGCCGAATACCTGCCGCCGATGGGATCGGTCGGCCAGATCCAGCTGATGAAATGCAATGTGCTGGATCAGGACGCCGTGGCGCGCGCCTGCCAGGGCGCGGACGCGGTGGTCAATCTCGTTGGCATTCTCGCACCCGCCGGCGGCCAGGGTTTTGACGACGTACACGTCGCCGCCGTGGGCAATATCGCAATGGCCGCGAAGGCCGCGGGCGCGCGAACGCTGGTGCATGTCTCTTCGCTGGGCGCCGATCCGGAGGCCGAGTCTCACTACGCCAAGACCAAAGGCGAAGGCGAAAAGCTTCTGCGCGAAGAATTTTCCAATGCCACGATCTTGCGTCCCTCGTTGCTCGCCGGGCCGGACGACGATTTCTTCAACAAATTCGCCGCCCTCGCCCGCATGCTTCCGATGCTGCCGCTGATCGGTGGCGGACATACGAAATTCCAGCCTGCGTTTGTTGGCGATGTCGCCGATGCAATCGTCAAATGCGTGAGCGATACCGCGACGAAGGGAAAAACTTACGAGCTTGGCGGCCCCGGCACGTACAGCTTCAAGGAATTGATGCAGCTCGTCCTGCAGGAGACCGGCCGTTCGCGCCCGTTGGTTCCGGTGCCGTTCTGGCTCGCCTCGATCAAGGCGATGTTTCTCCAATTTCTTCCCGGCAAACTGCTGACGCCGGATCAGGTGACGTCACTCAAGACCGACAATCTGGTCTCGCCGAATGCGCTCACCTTCAAGGATCTCGGCATCATGCCGGATTCCATCGAAGCGATCCTGCCCGCTTATCTGTGGCGCTTCCGCCCCAGGGGCGAATATGACGAAGCGGTGCGCGAGCGCGTTACCGGTAGCCCGTAAACATCAGTGCGATCAGCGCCAGTCCCGCCACCACGCGATACCAGCCGAACGGTTTGAGGCCGTAGCGGCCGATGAATCCGATGAACGTCTTCACGACGACATAGGCGACCACAAACGACACCACGAAGCCCACCGCGATGGTGGTCATGTTCGCGGAGGTCAGCGCGTCGTGCTTCTTGTAAAGCTCGAACACCGAAGCCCCCAGCATTGTCGGCACCGCCAGATAGAAGGTGAAAGCCGCGGCGGCTTTGCGTTCCACGCCCAACAACTCGCCGCCGAGAATGGTGGCGCCCGAGCGCGACACGCCGGGGATCAGCGAAACGCATTGGCACAATCCGATCTGGAACGCTTTCCACAAGGGCAGCGTGTCGGGATTGGTGTAGCGCGGCTTCGGCGCGATGCGCTCGAAGATCAGGATGACGATGCCGCCCAGAATCCAGGTCGTCGCGATCACCGGCAGCGCGCGCGCCGGATCGAGCAGAAACTCGTTGATGAACTTGATGATCGCCACGCCGAGAACGGCCGATGGCAGGAACGCCACGATCACCGCCAGTGCGAAGTGCCGCGCCTTGGCGTCGGTGAACATGCCGGTGATCACGTGCCAGATTTTCTTCCAATACACCGCGACGACCGAGAGCACCGCGCCGAACTGGATGACGACGGTGAAGGCTTCCCACTGATCCTTGTTCAGGCCGAGGAAGTTCTCCGTCACCAGCAGATGGGCGGTGGAGGAAACGGGCAGGAATTCCGTGAGGCCTTCGACAATGCCCAGCCAAACCGCACTCAGAAGATCGCCCATATCGGCCCCAGATTCGCGTGAAGACGCGCCTGCCTAGCACAGCCTGCGGATTCCGGGCATGGCGGGAATATGAGGCAGCTTTGCTGACATAATGGCTCTATATGGCTCTGATCGCGCTGGCGCAGGGGCAACGGCCCCAAGTATTTGAGACAGCTATACTGTCGTATATGCCATTTTCCGCTCGATCCCATCCCCAGAATCTGCCAAATGGCAATCCCATTGCGCCGGAGAGGGTTGTGGCCGACCGAATGTTACGTTTTGTTTCCACCGATCAGCAGCTGCCCCAGAAGCGGCCTGCGGATGCGCGCGCGCGGGACTTCCACGAGGTCTATGCCGAATTCATCGCCACCAAGGCGGAGGAACAGGCCTCCCGCTGCTCGCAATGCGGCGTGCCGTTCTGCCAGGTCCATTGCCCCCTGCAGAACAACATCCCCGACTGGTTGAAGCTCACCGCCGAGGGCCGCCTCGAAGAGGCCTATGAGCTTTCGCAATCCACCAACAACATGCCGGAGATCTGCGGCCGCATCTGCCCGCAGGATCGGTTGTGCGAAGGCAACTGCGTCATTGAGAAAGCCGGCCACGGCACCGTCACCATCGGCGCCGTCGAGAAATATCTGAGCGACACTGCGTGGAAGAACGGCTGGGTGAAACCCCTCACCCATCGCCGCGTGCGTGCCGAACATGTCGGCATCATCGGCGCGGGTCCGGCCGGGCTCGCCGCCGCCGAAGAGTTGCGCCGCAAGGGTTACAAAGTGACGGTATATGACCGCCACGATCGCGCCGGCGGGTTGCTCACCTATGGGATTCCGAACTTCAAGCTGGAGAAAGATGTCGTCGCACGGCGCGTGAAGCGCCTCGAAGATGGCGGCATCATCTTCAAGCTCGGCTTTGAAGTGGGCCGCGACGGTTCGCTCGCCGATCTGCGCGCGCAGCACGACGCCGTGCTCATCGCCACCGGCACTTATAAAGCCCGCGCCATCGATGCGCCGGGCGTCGCGTTGAACCATGTCATCGACGCGATGGATTATCTCATCGCTTCCAACCGCAAAGGCTTCGGCGATGCGGTGCCGGAATTCGACAATGGCGCGCTGGATGCGAAGGGCAAACACGTCGCCGTCATCGGCGGCGGCGATACCGCGATGGATTGCGTGCGTACCGCCATCCGCCAGGGCGCGGAGCAAGTGTCCTGCATCTATCGCCGCGACATGGAAAATATGCCGGGCAGCCTGCGCGAAGTCGCCAATGCCGACGAGGAAGGCATCGTCTTCGAATGGCTGACACTGCCAAAGACATTCCTCGGCAAGAAAAAGGTGAGCGGCGTGCGGCTGACGCGCATGCGCCTGGGCACGCCGGATCATTCCGGCCGCAAGACGCCCGTGGAAATCGCGGATAGTGACTTCACGCTGCAGGCCGATCTCGTGATCAAGGCGCTGGGTTTCGATCCGGAGAACCTGCCGCAGATTTTCGATGCGCCAGGCCTTGGCGTTTCGCGTTGGGGAACCCTCTCGACCGACCCCAAGACGCTGCAGACCACGATGGACGGCGTGTTCGCTGCCGGCGACATCGTGCGCGGCGCATCGCTCGTCGTCTGGGCAATCAAGGACGGCCGCGACGCGGCGGCCTCCATTCACAAATATCTCGAAGCCAAGGCGCAGCCTGCGCTGGAAGCGGCGGAGTAAACCCATGAACACCGCCGAACAGGATATCGCGCGCTACATCGCCAACGCCAAGACGCTGGAAGACGGCCACGCCTATTCGCCAGCGGACGAGCATGATGCCTGCGGTGTCGGCTTTGTCGCCGCCATCGACGGCAAGCCGCGCCGCGAAGTCGTCGCGCGCGCCATCGATGCGCTGAAAGCGGTCTGGCACCGCGGTGCCGTCGATGCGGACGGCAAGACGGGCGACGGCTGCGGCATCCACCTTCAAGTGCCGCAGGATTTCTTCCGCGAGGCGGTCCAGCAAACCGGCCACAAGATCCGCTCCGGCCGCATCGCCGTCGGCCAGATCTTCCTGCCGCGCACCGACTACAATGCGCAGGAAACCTGCCGCACCATCGTGGAATCCGAAATTCTGCGCTTCGGCTTCTATCTCTATGGCTGGCGCCAGGTGCCAATCGACATTTCGATCATCGGCGAAAAGGCCAACGCAACACGCCCGGAAATCGAGCAGATCATGTTCGACGTCGGCGAGGACGAGAATCTCGAAGCCCTCGACCGCCGCCTTTATCTCTGCCGCCGCCGCATCGAGAAGCGCGTGCGCGAAGCCTCCATCCAGGATTTCTATGTCTGCTCGCTGTCGTCGCGCTCGCTGATCTACAAGGGCATGTTCCTTGCGGAGCATCTCAGCGAATTCTATCCCGACCTGAAAGACGAGCGTTTCGTCTCCGCCTTCGCCATCTTCCACCAGCGCTATTCGACCAACACCTTTCCGACGTGGCGTCTCGCCCAACCCTTCCGCATGCTCGCGCACAATGGCGAGATCAACACGCTGAAGGGCAACGTCAACTGGATGAAGAACCACGAGTTCAAGATGGCGTCCGAGCTCTTTGGCGAGCATGGGGACGACATCAAGCCGATCGTGCAGGCGGGTGGTTCGGATTCCGCGGCGCTCGACTCTGTGTTCGAGGTTCTGGTGCGCGCGGGCCGCGCCGCGCCGCTGGCGAAGACCATTCTCATTCCCGAAGCATGGTCGAAGAAAGCCAGCACGATGCCGGATTCGCATCGTGCGATGTATGCCTATGCCAACGCCGTGATGGAGCCGTGGGACGGCCCTGCCGCGCTCGCCGCCACCGATGGCCGCTGGGTGATTGCGGGCATGGACCGCAACGGCCTGCGCCCACAGCGTTACGCCATCACCGAGGATGGTTTGCTCTGCACCGGTTCGGAAACCGGCATGATCGTGCTGGATGAGCGCACCGTCGTGCGCAAGGGCCGCGTCGGACCCGGCCAGATGATCGCGCTCGATCTCGATGAAGGCCGTTTCTACGAAGACCGCGAGATCAAGGACAAGCTCGCCAGCGAATTCCCCTATGCCGAATGGGCGAAGAAGATCGTGGAGCTGGAGCCGATCATCGGCCCCGGCCCCGAACCGCGCATGTTCGACCGCGACGGCTTGCGCCGCCGCCAGGTCGCCGCCGGCATGACCTTGGAGGATGTCGAACTCATCCTTCATCCGATGGTGGAAGACGGCAAGGAAGCCGTCGGCTCCATGGGCGACGACACGCCGCTCGCGGTTCTCTCCGAGCAATATCGCCCGCTGTCGCATTTCTTCCGGCAGAATTTCAGCCAGGTCACCAACCCGCCGATCGATCCGCTGCGCGAAGAGCGCGTGATGTCGCTCAAGACGCGCTTTCGCAATCTCGGCAACGTGCTGGCGCAGGACGAAACACAGGCCGAAGTCTTCGTGCTGGAAAGCCCCGTCATCTCCACCGGCATGATGGAGCGGATGAAGGATCATCTCGAAGGCCGCTTCTACGAGATCGACTGCGTCTTCGAAGTGCGCGACGGCAAGCCCAAGGACGGCAATGCGCTGGCCCGCGCGCTCGACCGCATCCGCAACGATGCGGAAGACGCGGTGCGCCAGGGCTACAACCACCTCGTCCTCACCGACGAACGCATCTCGAACGAGCTTGCGGCGATCCCGATGATCCTCGCCACCGGCGCGGTACATTCGCATCTGGTGAAGCAGGGGCTTCGCACCTACACCTCGCTCAATGTCCGCTCGGCGGAGTGTTTCGACACGCATTATTTCGCGGTGCTGGTCGGCGTCGGTGCTACCACGATCAACGCCTATCTCGCGCAGGACTGCATTGCGGACCGCCATGCGCGCGGCCTGTTCGGCAAGATGGCGCTCGGTCCCTGCGTGAAGCGCTATCTTGATGCGGTGAACGCCGGTCTGCTGAAGATCATGTCCAAGATGGGCATCTCGGTGATCTCCTCCTATCGCGGTGCGTACAATTTCGAAGCTGTCGGCCTTTCGCGCTCCATGGTGGCGGAGATTTTCCCCGGCATGACCAGCCGCATCTCCGGCATCGGCCTTGGCGGCATCGCCAAGAAAGTCGCGCGCCAGCACGCGCGCGCGCATGATGCCGATGTCATCGCCCTGCCCGTTGGCGGCTTCTACAAGTCCCGCGCCAAGGGCGAAACGCACGCACACAGCGCGGCGCTGATCCATCTGCTGCAAAGCGCGGTGACGACGGACTCCTATTCCACCTATCGCAAATATTCCGAAGGCGTATGGGCGCTGCCGCCGGTGTCGCTGCGCCATCTGATGAATATCCGCAAGGGCAACAACCCGATTGCGCTGGAGGAGGTGGAATCCATCACCGAAATCCGCAAGCGCTTCGTCACGCCGGGCATGTCGCTGGGTGCGTTGGGGCCGGAGGCGCATGAGGTGCTGAACATTGCCATGAACCGCATCGGCGCGAAATCCGATAGCGGCGAAGGCGGCGAAGACCCGGCGCGTTTCAAAGCGAAGCCCAATGGCGACAATCCGAACAGCGCGATCAAACAGGTCGCATCCGGCCGCTTCGGCGTCACCGCGGAATATCTGAACCAATGCCGCGAATTGGAGATCAAGGTCGCACAGGGCGCCAAGCCGGGCGAAGGCGGACAGCTTCCCGGCTTCAAGGTGACCGAGATGATCGCGAAGCTGCGCCACGCCACGCCCGGCGTGATGCTCATCTCGCCGCCGCCGCATCACGATATCTATTCCATCGAGGACCTGGCGCAGCTCATTTATGATTTGAAGCAAATCAATCCCGAAGTGCGCGTCTGCGTGAAGCTGGTGTCAGCCTCCGGCATCGGCACCATCGCGGCGGGCGTGGCGAAGGCGAAGGCCGACGTCATCCTTATCTCCGGCCACAATGGCGGCACCGGCGCGTCACCGCAGACCTCCATCAAATATGCGGGCGTGCCGTGGGAGATGGGGCTCACCGAAGCCAACCAGATTCTCACGCTGAACAATCTGCGCCATCGCGTAACCCTGCGCACCGATGGCGGCATCCGCACCGGGCGCGACGTCGTGATGGCGGCGATGATGGGCGCGGAAGAATATGGCGTCGGCACCACCTCGCTGGTGGCGATGGGCTGCATCATGGTGCGCCAATGCCATTCCAACACCTGCCCTGTCGGCGTCTGCACGCAGAACGAAGCCTTGCGCGCAAAATTCACGGGCACGGCGGACAAGGTCATCAACCTCTTCAGCTTCATCGCCGAAGAAGTGCGCGACATCCTCGCGCAGCTTGGTTTCCGCAAGCTGGAAGATGTGATCGGCCGCACCGACCTGCTCTACCAGATGAGCCGCGGCGCGGAAGAACTCGACGATCTCGATTTGAATCCGCTGCTGGTGCAGGCCGATCCGGGCAACTATCCGCGCAGCTCCACCCGCACGGGCCGCAACGAAGTGCCGGATGCGCTGGACACGCAGATCGAGAACGACGCGCAGGCATTCCTCAACGCCGGCGAGAAAATGCAGCTCACCTACAATGTGCGCAACACCATGCGCTCCATCGGTGCGCGCATCTCATCGCGCATCGTGCGCAAATGGGGGATGACGGGCCTGCCGCATGGTCATATCACCTTGCGGCTGCGCGGAAGCTGCGGCCAATCGCTCGGCGCGTTCGCCGTGCAGGGCCTGAAGATCGAAGTCTTTGGCGACAGCAACGATTATGTCGGCAAGGGATTGTCCGGTGCGACGATCAGCTTGCGCCCGACCACCGCCGCCAAGTTCGTCGCGCGGGACAACACCATCATCGGCAACACCTGCCTCTATGGCGCAACGAGCGGCAAACTCTTCGCGGCGGGCCAGGCGGGCGAGCGTTTCGCCGTGCGCAATTCCGGTGCGACCACGGTCGTTGAAGGTTGCGGTTCCAACGGTTGCGAATACATGACGAACGGCGTCGCCGTGATCCTCGGCGCCATCGGCGACAACTTTGCCGCCGGCATGACGGGCGGCATGGCCTTCGTTTACGACGCCGATGGACGGTTCCAGGATCATCTCAACAGCGACACGGTCATTGCCCAGCGCATCGCCACGCCCCACTGGCATAACTATCTCTATGAGCTGATCGATGAGCATCGCCGCGAAACGATGTCCGTCTTCGCAGGCGAATTGCTGGCGCATTGGGATGTCGAGCGCGACAATTTTTGGCAAGTCGTGCCAAAGGAAATGCTGACCCGCCTCGCGCAGCCGCTCACCGAGACGAAGCAGGCGGCGGAATAGCCTCAGCGTCTTCCGCCTAAAAAATAGGCACGACGCTTAAGAAACGGGCTTCCTTCTGGCTGATTTGGGCGGAGTTGCTGTAACTCACTGATTTCGCTTGTGGATATCCCCCGGACCGGTTGGCACGAACCCTGCTAAATCCTTAACAAGGAGCCTGGCGGCTAACCCTCGCCGGGCCGGGAGCACATATGAAAAAGATCGAAGCCATCATCAAACCCTTCAAGCTCGACGAAGTGAAAGAGGCCCTGCAGGAAGTCGGCATCCAGGGCATCACCGTCACCGAAGCCAAGGGCTTCGGCCGCCAGAAGGGCCATACCGAGCTTTATCGCGGCGCCGAATATGTCGTGGACTTCCTGCCCAAGGTGAAAATCGAGATCGTCATCGCCGATCAGCAGCTCGATGCCGCCGTGGAAGCGATCCAGAAAGCTGCGCGTACGGGCCGCATCGGCGACGGCAAGATCTTCGTGCTCAACGTCGATGAAGTCATCCGCATCCGCACGGGAGAAACCGGCGCGGACGCGATCTGAAGCAATTTGGGGTGAACCAGTTCAACCGTTCAAAGGGAAGTTAGCATCATGGCCGAGAAGAAAGACGCCCATTACATTCTGCAGACGATCAAGGACAAGGAAATCAAGTTCGTCGATCTGCGCTTCACCGATCCGCGCGGCAAGTGGCAGCATGTGACGTTCGACCTGTCGCTGGTCGATGAAGACATGCTGAACAACGGCACGATGTTCGACGGCTCGTCCATCGCCGGCTGGAAGGCCATCAACGAATCCGACATGACGCTGCTGCCCGATTGCGAAAGCGCCGTGATCGATCCCTTCTTCGCGCAGCCGACGCTCGCCATCTTCTGCGACATCGTGGAGCCGACAACCGGCCAGCGCTATGCGCGCTGCCCGCGCTCGATCGCGAAAGCCGCCGAGAAGTACATGGCCTCCGCCGGCGTGGGCGACACCGCCTATTTCGGTCCCGAAGCGGAATTCTTCCTGTTCGACGACGTGCGCTTCGACGTGCAGATGAACAAGGGCTTCTACTACATCGACTCCGCCGAAGGCGCCTACAACACCGGCAAGGAATATGAAGGCGGCAACCTCGGCCACCGTCCTGCGGTGAAGGGCGGCTACTTCCCCGTTCCGCCCGTGGACAGCGCGCAGGACATCCGCTCCGAAATGCTCGCCATCATGGGCGACATGGGCATCGAGCCGGAAAAGCATCACCACGAAGTCGCCACCGCGCAGCATGAGCTCGGCTTCAAGTTCAACACGCTGACCAAGTGCGGCGACAACATGCAGATCTACAAGTACGTCGTGCATCAGGTTGCCGCCGCTTACGGCAAGTCGGCCACCTTCATGCCCAAGCCCGTCCTTGGCGACAACGGTTCGGGCATGCACGTCCATCAGTCGATCTGGAAAGGCGGCAAGCCGCTCTTCGCCGGTTCGGGATATGCGGACCTGTCGGACACCTGCCTCTATTACATCGGCGGCATCATCAAGCACGCCAAGGCGCTCAACGCCTTCACCAACCCGCTGACGAACTCCTACAAGCGCCTCATCCCCGGCTTCGAAGCACCGGTGCTGCTCGCCTATTCGTCGCGCAACCGTTCGGCGTCATGCCGCATTCCGTTCTCGGGCTCTCCGAACGGCAAGCGCATCGAAGTGCGCTTCCCCGATCCGGGCGCCAACCCTTACCTCGCTTACGCCGCGCTGCTGATGGCCGGCCTCGACGGCATCGAGAACAAGATCCATCCGGGCGATCCGATGGACAAGGATCTCTATGCGCTGCCGCCGGAAGAGCTGAAGGAAGTGCCGACGGTTTGCGGCTCGCTCCGCGAAGCGCTCGACAACCTCGACCGCAACCGCGGCTTCCTCAAGAAGGGCGGTGTGTTCTCGGACGACTTCATCGACAGCTGGCTCGAACTCAAGATGCAGGAAGTGTACGCGTTCGAACACACCCCGCATCCGATCGAGTTCAAGATGTATTATTCGGTCTGATTTTTCCTCCCCCGTTTACGGGGGAGGAGCTGAACGAAGTGAAGCGGAGGGGGCTGCGCGATGGTGTCGGCCCCCTCCGGCGTTTCACGCCATCTCCCCCGTTAACGGGGGAGGAAAGTTTTTAAGCCGCAGCCGCTTCCGGCTTTCCCAGCGCGCCTTCCACAGGCTTGCAGGGCAGCACGACATAGGCGCGGGCGCCTCTGCCCTGCTCGCTTTCGAGCCATGCACGGCCGCCATGCAGCTCGGTCAGGCCGCGTACGAGAGCTAGCCCCAGCCCCGTCCCACCACCTTGTCGGTCGTAACGATTGTCCACCTGGCTGAACGGCTTGAAGATCTTGTCCAGCTTGTCGCGCGGAATGCCCGGGCCGTTGTCTTCGACCATGATCTGGAAATCGCCGCTGCGCGAACGCGAGGCGACGACGCCGATGCGCCCGCCTTCGGGCGTGAATTTCACGGCGTTGGAAACGAGGTTGATCAGGATCTGCTTGAGCGCACGTTCGTCGGCAAACAGTTCCGGCGCATCCGGGCTGACGTCGATAACGAGTTCCTGGCGGCGTTCGCGCGCCTTGACCGCGATGATCTTGAGCGCCGCTTCCAGAGTCTTCCTGGCCTCCAGCGGGCACGCATCGATTTCCATGCGGCCGGCTTCGATCTTGGCCACGTCGAGAAGATCGTTGATGAGGCTGAGCAGATGCGACCCCGAAGAATGGATGTCGCCCGCATATTCCTTGTAGCGCGGCGAACCGGCCGGGCCGAAACATTCCTTCTCGATGATTTCGGAGAAGCCGAGAATGGCGTTGAGCGGCGTGCGCAGCTCATGGCTCATATTGGCGAGGAACGCGGTCTTGGAAGCGTTGGCGGTTTCGGCTTCAAAACGCTTGCGCAAGGCTTCATCGCGCGCTTCTTCCAACTCGCGCGCCAGGTCTTCCACTTCAAAGCGCAGGCGGGAGTCTTCGTCGAGACGGCGCGTGAGGCGGCGGCCATCGAAGAAAATCTGCACCGCGAAGGCCGGCACCAGCAAGCCGACGCCGAAATCGATCCATGTGCCGCCAAACACGAACCGCAGCGTGGTCAAAGCCGTCAGCGGGACCAGCGCGGAGAGGAACATGTCCATGTGGCTCGCGCGGCTGATGACCAGGCGCGAGAGAACGCCGACGCTCACGGCAATGATGAAAACGTGATTGAGCAAGCTGCCGGGCTGCCACAGAATCCATGGCATCAAACCCCAGGCCACGCTGATGCCGATCTGCGCGCCGACGAAACGGGTGAACCACGGCTGCAGCTTGATCACGTCACCGTGCGAAAGCGTGTCGCGCTGATAGACATCGGTCAGCCGCGAAGCGGCCAGCGCCACAACGCCGACAAGCACCGGCAACGCAAGCGCGAACACAAAGGACTGATTGCCGAGCCAGCCGAACGAAGATGAGCCGATGAACGCCATGACAAGCGCCCAGGACGGCGAGACAAATCGCGCCGAATGGACGACTTCGGCAATCAGATCGAGCTGCGATTTCAGAACGCGGACATCCGCCGTTCTTTGCACGCGCAAACGCTGACCGTAGCCCACAATGAGATCCCGTTTTACTTCCGCCCCGGCTGAAGGGCGGGGAAGTATTGCAAAGCGTGTCCTAATATTTACTTAGAATGCTCGCCGATAATCAGGCGGTGGCGCGGCCGCGCATGCGCAGCTGGGGCGCATTTGCTACCGGGAAGTAAACATAAGCCCGTGTTCCCTGGCCGGTATCGCTCTCAAGCCATGCCTTGCCGCCATGAAGTTCCGCCAGGCCGCGCACCAGGGACAGGCCAAGGCCCGTTCCGCCCGCACTACGATTGTAGCGGTTATCCACCTGGTTGAAGGGCGTGAAAATCTTCTCGAGCAGATCGGAGGGAATGCCCGGACCGTTGTCGGAGACGCACAGCTCGAAGCCGCCATCGGTTCTGCGGCCGGAAACGTCGATCCTGCCGCCTTCCTGGGTGAACTTGATGGCGTTGCCGACGAGGTTGATGATGATCTGCTTCATCGCGCGCTCGTCCGCGTAGGGCATCGGCACGTCGTCGTCGATATGCACATTCACGGTCTGCTGGCGCTCGCGCGCACGGCCGGCAACGACCTTCATCGAGTCGCCGATGACATCCCGCGGATCGAGCACAACGGGGAAAAGTTCCATCTTGCCGGATTCGATCTTCGCGATATCCAGAATGTCGTTGATGATGCTGAGCAGATGGCTGCCCGACGCGTTGATGTCGTGCGCGTAGTCTTTATAGCGCTTGGTGCCCACGACGCCGAGGCGCTCATGCGCGATGATGTCGGAGAAGCCCAGGATGGCGTTCAGCGGCGTGCGCAGCTCATGGCTCATATTGGCGAGGAACGTGGTCTTGGAGGCATTGGCGGCCTCCGCCTCGAAGCGCTTGCGGATCGCTTCATCGTGCGCGCGGCGCAGATCGACGGCCATGTCATCATTGGCGAAGCTGGTGACGAGCATGGCTTCGAAGGCGCGAATCATCATCAGCGCGGCCGCCAGCGTGTAGGCGAAGACCACCGGCAGCACGAACGCCATGGCGTGGGAGGCGAGTCCGGTGGAGGTGATCGCGCGCAGCGAGCCAAGGACGACGATCGGCAGCACGGCCGACAGATAGACGCCAACATGCATGGTGCGCGACATGGCGTAGGCCCACAGCAGGCCGACAAACGGCGCCATGACGAAAACATTGTTCGCCGGGTTTCCATGTTTCCACAGAAGCCAGATGGTCGCGCCCCAGGTGACGCCGATATAGAACTGGAAAAGCATCAAGGCGCGCAGCCAGGCACGCCCGTTGGAGGAATCGCGCCGAAACGCGCGATAAAGCATGGCGGCGACAAACGAATTGAGAAGATGCAGTGCCATGACCAGCGCGATGCGCGTGGTCGGAACATCGCCGAACGGTTCCGCCGAAACCATGAACGGGATGATCGTCAGAAATGCCCATGTGGGATTGACCCACATCGTCATAGGAAGACTCGATCCTATGACGTCGAGTTTCGCGCGCAAAAGGCGCGGCTCGTCACCGTGGGCGACCTTGACGTTCGGTATCCCTTGCGCAGACATGCGACGCGACTTCCCAGCGGCAGCCGAATGCCACCCTTTCGCGTCAAAGTCTAAGTAACGGGCGTTAAAAAAGGATGGCTCTTGCGCCAAGGCGCGCGAAGCGGCATTCGTTTCGTTAATTTGCGTTTACCGAGATTCGGTCGGCGCGCGTTCAGATACAGTAGCGAGCATGGCGAAATCACCCGATCTGTTTGAAAATTCCTCGGCGTCCGGCAAGGACTATACCGCCAAGGACATCGAAGTCCTCGAAGGGCTGGAGCCGGTGCGCCGGCGGCCGGGCATGTATATCGGCGGCACCGACGTCAATGCCCTGCACCATCTGGTGGCGGAAATCTTCGACAACGCGATGGACGAAGCCGTCGCCGGTTTCGCCAACCGCATCGAGATCGAGCTGGGCGAAGACGACGTCGTCACTATCCGCGACAATGGCCGCGGCATGCCGGTGGACCCGCATCCCAAGTTCAAGAACAAGTCGGCTGTCGAAGTCATCATGACGACGCTGCACTCCGGCGGAAAATTCGGCGGCAAGGTTTACGACACCTCCGGCGGTCTGCACGGCGTGGGTTCGTCCGTGGTGAACGCGTTGTCGGAGTGGCTGGAAATCGATGTCGCGCGCGACAAGCAAAGCTACAAGATGCGCTTCGAGCGCGGCAAACCTATCGGCAAGTTGAAGAACGCCGGCGCGGTGAACCGGCGCGGCACCACCGTGTCGTTCCGTCCCGACCAGCAGATTTTCGGCAAGGATGTGCATTTCTCGCCGGCGCGGCTTTACCGCATGGCGCGGTCGAAAGCTTATCTCTTCCGCGGTGTTGAGATTCGCTGGAAATGCGCGCCGGCCATCATCCACGACGACACGCCCACCGAAGACACGCTGCAATATCCCGGCGGCTTGCTCGACTTCCTGAAAGCGGAAATCGGCAAGAAGGACACGGTCACGCCGCGCTACTTCTTCGGCCGCCTCGAGAACAAGGACGGCAAGGGCGCCGTGGAATGGGCAGTCACATGGGCGCCCGAAGTCGATCCATTCCTTTCGTCTTATTGCAATACGATCCCCACGCCGATGGGCGGCACGCACGAACAGGGCATGCGCAACGCGCTGACGCGCGGCCTGCGCGCCCATGGCGAACGCGCCAACAACAAGAAGACCACGCTCATCACCGCCGACGATGTGATGGCGGCGGCGTGCGGTGTGCTCTCCGTGTTCATCCGCGAGCCGGAATTCCAGGGGCAGACGAAAGACAAGCTCTCGACGCCGGACGCGCAGCGCCTTGTCGAAAACGTCGTGAAGGATCATTTCGATCACTGGCTGGCGGAAAGCCCGGCCGATGCGGACCGGCTCCTGAACTTCGTCGTCGAGGAAGCCGAAACGCGTCTTCGCCGCCGTCTGGAAAAAGAAGTCAGCCGCAAATCCGCGACGCGCAAGCTGCGCCTGCCCGGCAAGCTGGCCGATTGCACCAGCGACAGCCCGAACGGCACCGAAATCTTCCTCGTCGAAGGCGACAGCGCCGGCGGCTCCGCCAAGCAGGCGCGCGATCGCGCCACGCAAGCGATCCTGCCGTTGCGCGGCAAGATCCTGAACGTGGCCAGCGCCGCCGCGGGCAAGCTGGAACAGAACCAGGAACTCGCGAACCTCGTTCAGGCGCTGGGTTGCGGCACCGGCACGAAATATCGCGACGAAGATCTGCGCTACGAGCGGGTCATCATTATGACCGACGCCGACGTGGACGGCGCCCATATCGCGTCGCTGCTGCTTACCTATTTCTATCGCGAGATGCCGCGCCTCATCGAAAAGCGCCACCTCTTCCTCGCGATGCCGCCGCTCTATCGCATCTCCCATGGCGCGAAGACGGAATACGCGCGCGACGAGAAGCATCGCGACGAGCTGATCAAGACGGTGTTCAAGAACGGCAAGGTTGAAGTCTCGCGCTTCAAGGGCCTTGGCGAAATGCTGCCCGCGCAGTTGAAAGAGACCACCATGCGCCCCGGCCACCGTTCGCTCATCCGCGTGGAGATCGCGGACGACGCGCGCAAGGACACCGAAAAGATGGTCGAACGCCTGATGGGCAAGAAGCCGGAACTGCGCTTCCAGTTCATTCAGGAAAACGCAAAGTTCGCGGCGGCGGATGTGGATGTGTGAAATCAATCGCCTCCCCCTTGTGGGGAGGCCGACAAAATTCTGAGGTTCGAGAGCGATAGCGAACGAACGCGAAGAATTTTTCGGGGGGACCACTCTGCGCACTCACCCCCCACCCGGATCGCTTCGCTCTCCGACCTCCCCACAAGGGGGAGGTGATTGGATCACGGCAGCTTCACCTCGTTGGCCAGAATGATCCCGTCCCCGCTCTGCGACGCGAACGCCGTGTTCGCCCGCGTCGTTTTGATCTTGTCGCCGAAGGGCGGCAGGCCATAACGCTGCTCTGCGAAATCGAACGTCAGCGGCGCGGTGCTGCCCAAGGTCAGCGTCACCTCCAGATCGCGGCAATCGCGGCTGGAGCATTCCAGCATCGTATCGCCGGACCAATCCTGCGGCGGATCGTAATGCTGGCCGCGCATCGCAAAGTCCGTGAGCTTCGCGTCTTTTGGAATGCGGAACAGCATCGCGCTCGTATCGGATGAGCCGTGAACGGCAATGCGCACCGTGCGCGTCGAACCGCTTTTCTTGTCGCTCATCACCGTCGCGGACGGCATCTGGAAGCTCGGCGTGTCATCCGCAAGCGCGACGTAGCCGCTTCCCATACCAAGTCCGCCATAAGCATCTTCCTTATAGGTGAATCCGGCCTTCTGCATCGGAGCCGGAACCGGCTCGGTGCCTTTGGCTTTCCAGGCCGATGCCGCGATCCAGTAGGGCTTGTCCTGTCCCTTCGCGAAATAGAGGATGTTCACGCGCTGCGGCGAGACCGCGCTGTAAGCGGGCTGCATGCCCATCGTCACGGCGCATCCGAGCGATAGCACCGCGAACACCGCCGTCACCGCGCCCCAGCCGCCACGCGACATGGGTCGTGCCGCCAGCAACGGCACCAGCGTCATCAATCCGAATGCCGCCGGCACCGTGAACAATTCGTGCAGGCTGAGGCCCATCAACGTCTCGCCGCTGCACACCAAAGCTTCCCACACGATCAACGCGCCGAGCGCGCTTACGGCAAGCGCGGCCTGCCCCACCGTTCCGCTCCAGCCGCTCTTCGTGCGCGCGGTGGCGAGCAACAGGATCGCGGCGATGAAGGACGGGAAGGTGAAATAGGGACTGATGCCCGGCAGGAACGCCGCGGTGACCACGCCGAAGCCTGCCATCCACAGCCACGCCGAACTCGCAGCGCCGCGCAACGTCGTCATGCGCGACACGAGCAGCGTCACCGCGAACACGCCGAAGCCGAGTGCAATGCGCATGTTGATCGGATAGGCATAAGTCGGATCGGGCTGGCCGGAGATCAGCTTGGCGATTTCCGCCGTGATGAAACCCACCAGCACACAGCCGACAATCAAGGCCAGCGGCATGAAGGCGGCGCGCAGCGTGCCACCCCATGTCATCGGTTCACGCGCCAGCCAGGCAGCACCGGCGATGGCGAGGAAGACGAGAATAGCGAACGGCAGCGCGAGGCTTTCGGAAATGCGCGGAAGCATCACGCCGAGCACGCTGATGTAAACATCATTGCCGCCCTTGAGCGACGCATAATCCGTCTGCTCCAGCGCGCTCACCACGCCCAGCATGTTGTCGCCATGCATCTGCAAGGTGGAGCGGCTCAGATTGGAGCGCGTGTCCATCGGCGTGTGGTAGTAGCGCACGTTATCGGCAAAGGCGAAGTTGAACGACGGGAAGCCCTGCTTGATGAAGAGCGTCAGGTCCGTGTCGTTCGGCAGGAATTTGTAGATCTCGGCATAAAGCGAACTTGTCGCCATCACCGGTACGCTCTTCGCATAGAGGTCGATCAGCTTGCTGTCGCCGGGGCTGGTCTGGAAGAGAAGGCTCTGCCCGCGTGTGCCGCGCGCTTCCACATTCACGACAACGCCCACGCGCGCTTTCAGCGCCGGGTTCTGCAGGAAGGAATTGGCGCCGAGCAATCCGGCCTCCTCGCCATCCGTGATCACCGCGATGACAGGATGCTTGCTTTGCGCGGCTCGCACCTTCAGAGCGCGCGCGGTTTCGAGAACCGTCACCACGCCGGATTTGTCATCCGATGCGCCCGGTCCGGCCGGCACGGAGTCATAATGCGCCAGCATCACGATAGCCTTGCCCTCGCCCGGCACGACTTCGGCGATGATGTCCGTCACCGTCGCGCAGGCGATGAAGCTGAAGCCGCGCCAGGCGTTGCAGGTGAACGCCTTGTAGGTCGTCGTCTTCACGCCGATATCGGCAAACTCTTTCTGGATGCGCGCGCGCACCGCTGCGTTGTTGTCGCTCGAAACCGGATCGGGAATTTCCTTGGGCCCGAGAATCCGGCCCAGCGTCGCGTCAGCCCGTGTGGCGGAGAAATCGATTGCGGCTTTTGCAGCGTAGTTCTGCCAATGCGGCTGCGTCTCGTAGTTCGACAGAAACCACACGCCCAGCGCCACAAGCGCAATCGTGACCGCACGCAAAATCGCCATTACCCGCCCCAATGTCTGTTCGGGCGGCAGCTTTTCCCGCCTTCCGTGCAAAGTCCAGCCGACACACCATATTCACAGAAACCAAAACCGTAGTTCGGGTATTCTCTGGAAGATGCAAAGCGAACTTAGAGGCTCCTGCTCATGTCCGATTCAAACAATCACGAATTGCTCGCCGCCATGCGCAGCACAGCGGCGGCATCTCTTGCCGGCGGCATCATCGCGGCGTCCGGCCGGCCCTGGTCGATCGAGGAAGCATTGATCCTGGCCCGCGATGTGGATTTTGCGATCTATCCGGATCCGGGTCATTCGGCATACGAAGCGTGGAAAAAGCGCGCCGATGACCGCCTGAATTTCATCCAGACCTAGAGGAGCCAGCGGAAATCGGCGTGTCCGGCTGATACCCTACCTTGACAGTCAACAATTAATGCCTATGTTGCAGTGCATTAGAGAGTCGTCTGCCAATTCGGGCTGGGCGGCCGGGCGCTCCCAATGCGCCCCTATCCAGGAGCGTATTATAAGCAGCGTCACGAACGCCGGCGCGTTAGCCGGCACAGAAGAAGCCACAAGCGCAACTTCCCCAGAATCCGTCCAAGAGTCCTTCCCGTCCGAGACCATTGTGGCAACCGCCACCGCGTCCGAGACGCCCGCGACTCTCCCCCCCAGTTTCGACAGCCTCGGCCTCTCTCCGGAGATTCTGCGCGCCGTCACCGAGAGCGGTTACACCACACCGACCCCCATTCAGGCGCAGGGCATTCCGCATGTCCTCCAGCGCCGCGACGTGATCGGCATCGCGCAGACCGGAACGGGCAAGACTGCCTCGTTCACCCTGCCGATGATCGAACTGCTCGCGCGCGGCCGCGCCAAGGCGCGCATGCCGCGCTCGCTCATTCTGGAACCGACGCGCGAACTCGCCGCGCAGGTTGCCGAGAGCTTCGAGAAATACGGCAAGTACAACAAGCTTTCGATGGCGC
>JANWJQ010000086.1 GCA_025451875.1 Rhizomicrobium sp. | reverse complement strand
CCGGCGCGGCGGCGCCCAGGATCACGGTCTTGCAGAACGGCACTATGATGAGCGCGGCGAGGAACATTCCAGCCATCAGCAGAAACACGTCGTCGAAGGCGAGCGTCAACGATTGCTGTGTCACGAATTGCGCGATCTCGCCTGAGACCATGAGCTTGGCGTGCGCGGCATCGGCGGTGTGACCGGCGATGCGCGCCGCAGCCTGCGCGAGCTGCGAAGTGTTGGCGTTGGATAGGGCTTCGCCGAAACGTTCGCCGTGAATGCGGCCATAGTCCTGGAGCCATGTCGTCACCGTTGCGATACCGATGGCGCCGCCCAGATTGCGCATGAGATTAAACAGGCCGGAGGCGTAGCGCAGTTCCGACGGCGGAACGCCGTTCAGCGCCATGCCGACAGCAGGCACGATGCAGAGCAGCATGGAGAAGCCGCGGATTGCCTGCGGCCAGAACAACTGCCAGAAGCCCCATTCCGATGTGACGCCGGAAAACATCCAGCAGGACAGCGCGAACAACGAGAAGCCGACCGCGATGACGATGCGCTGGTCGATGACGGTGGTGAGGCGCGCGGCCAAGGGCGCGCCGAGCGCCATGAACACACCGGCGACGAAGACCGTCTCGCCGATCTCCAGGCTGGAAAAACCGCGCACGCGGCCAAGGAAGATGGGCGTGAGATAGGTCGCGGAATAAAGCCCGAAGCCGACGACAACATTAAGCACGCAGGCCATCGCGAAGACGGGCCGCTTAAACGGTGAGAGTTTCAAGACCGGCATGGTGGAGAAGAAGGAGCGCTCAAAGAACAGCAGCGCGCCAACGAATGACATCCACGCGACGGTGAGGATGGTGGGATCCTCGAACCATTGATTGCGCGGGCCTTCTTCCAGCACATATTGCAGGCAACCGAGGAATAGGGCGAGCGATGCGACGTGCAGCCAGTCGATGCGCTTGAGCGTGCCCCAGTTGGGTTCGTCCACCTTGCCAAGGATCGGCAATGCAATGGCGATGAAGGCGCCCGGAATGATGTTCACGAAGAACAGCCATCGCCAGTTCAGTGTATCGCTGATCAAGCCGCCGACCGTCGGGCCGAGCGTTGGTGCGAGGGTTGAGACGATGCCGAGGATCGCGGGGATCATCGCGCGCTGTTTGCCGTCAAACATGGCAAAGCCGGTGGCGAACACCGTGGGCACCATCGCGCCGCCGACGAAACCCTGAATCGCGCGGAACACCGTCATCGACTGGATGCTCCACGCCATGCCGCATAGAAGAGAGGAAAGGGTGAAAAGGACTGCCGACGCGGTGAACAGCCAGCGCGTCGAAAGCGCGATGGAAAGATAGGCCGCGAGTGGAATCATCACGATTTCCGCCATCAGATAAGCCGTCTGCACCCAGGCGATTTCGTCCGGCCCCGCCGATAATCCGGCCTGGATGGCGTTCAGGGACGCGGCCACAATCTGTATGTCCAACAGGGCCATGAATTGGCCGAACGCCATGATTCCAAAAATCAAAAGCTTGCGGTTGTGGCTGAGGCCAGCCGCCGTGGCGGGGTAGGGAACCGGGGTTGCGGCGGCGCTCATTCGGGCCCTTGATCTTTTATATGATGATGATCATATAATCGAGCGAGGGAGAACGGCAAGATGCGTTACAGCGAAAACCACAAGGAAGAGATCCATTTGAAGATCCTCAAGATCGCGGGCCGGGCGTTGCGTGCGAAAGGCCCGGACGGCGTGGGTGTCGCCGACATCATGAAAGAAGCGGGCCTTACGCATGGCGGCTTCTATGCGCATTTCAAATCCAAGGAAGAGCTGCTGATCCAGGCGCTGGAAGGCGTGTTCGCCGCTTCCAAAAAGAAGTTTCTGAAGGCCATCGAAGGCCTGCCGCCGCGCCATGCGCTTGGGGCCTATATCGATTTCTATGTGTCGGCCAATCAGCGCGACAATCCCGCCAATGGTTGCCCGATCACGGCGCTCAATTCCGACATGCCGCGCCAGTCCAAGAAATTTCGCGCCGCGTTCGATGGCGGTGTGAAGCGGTTGATCGGAACCATGCGTGACCTGATCACGGATGCCGGTATCGCCGAAGGCGATGAGGCGCACGCCTTGGCCTCTTCTGTGTTCTCCGCGATGGCAGGGGCTGTCGCGGTTTCGCGTGCCGTTTCCGACAAACGCCTCTCCGACGAAATGTTGGAAACGGCACGCAACTCCATCAAGACGCGCCTTGGTGTCGATGACGCGTCGCTATCCGGGAAGTACCTGCAATGAACGCGCTGACGAAATTCCCCGAGATGACGGGACTTGACCAACTCAAAGCTATCTTCGATGGCCGCGCCGACTATCAGGGCATTGTGCAGACATTGAAGCTGACGCCGGTATCGGCGGAAGACGGGTTCGTGGTGTTCGAAGGCCATCCTGACCAGAGCGTCTACAATCCCATCGGTTCGGTGCATGGCGGCTACGCTGCGACGATCCTTGATACCGTCATGGGCTGCGCCGTGCATTCAAAGATGAAACCGGGACAGGGCTATACGACGCTGGAACTGAAGGTCGCCTATCACAAGGCGATGACGGACAAGAGCGGCCCCGTACGCGCCGAAGGCCGCGTGATCTCCGTAGGCAGGCGCGCGGCATTTGCCGAAGCCAAACTATTCGACAAGAGCGGCGCGTTATGTGCCACCGCAACCTCCACCTGCCTGGTGTTTCAGCTATGAGCACGACGACATTCGACGATGCCACGACGCTGACGCGGCCCACCGTCGGCTCTCGTGTCAGCAATCTGCCCAAGCGTGCGCTGATCGTGGCCGGCGCCGCCATCGTTCTGGCTTTGGCCGGCGCCACATGGATCGCGTGGCCAGCATCTTCGGTATCGACGGATGATGCTTATGTCAAAGCCGATTCTACCATTATCGCGCCCAAAGTGCAGGGCCTCATTGCGCGTGTTCTGGTGCGCGACAACCAGATCGTGAAAGCCGGTCAGCCGCTGATCCAGATCGATCCGGAAGATTATGCACAGGCGTTGCAATCGGCGGAGGCTGATGTGGCTTCGGCGCAGGCTTCGCTCGACGAACAATCCGCGCAGCAGCAGCTCGCCGCGGCCAATGTTCAGGCAGCCGATGCGGCAATCCGCTCGGCAAATGCAGAAGCTTCACGTGCTGTGGCCGACGGCAACCGGTTCGGTGCATTGGGCGCGGCCGGCTATGTTTCCAAAAGTCAGGCCGATCAGATGCGTGCGACGGCACTCAGCGCCTCTGCCGATGCGGACAAATCGCGTGCGGCTTATGTCGCCAGCGTGCAGCAGCAGAATGTGACGGCGCGCACGCGCGGACAGTTGCTGGCGGCACTGGCGAAAGCAAAGGCGGCGCTATCGTTGGCGCGGCAGAATCTCGAACACACGATTATCCGCGCGCCGGTGGCGGGGCAGGTGGGGGATCGCCAGGCGCAGATCGGGGAATATGTTTCACCCGGGGCTCAGCTTCTGACCATCGTGCCGATGGACACGATCTATGTGACCGCGAACTTCAAGGAAACGCAGACAGCACGAATGCTGATCGGCCAGCATGTGCGCCTGAAGATCGATGCGTTGCCGGGAAAATCATTTGATGGCGAAGTGGAAAGCTTCGCGCCGGCATCGGGCAGTGAGTTCTCGCCGCTGCCCTTCGAACCGGCAACGGGCAATTTCACCCGCATCGTGCAGCGCATACCGGTGCGCGTGCGTATCCTGCCGGGACAGGACGGGCGTGAACGTCTGCGGCCGGGTCTCTCCGCCGATGTGACGGTATATCTGGAGAAATAGGGCTTAATCCTGCTCCAGCTCGCTCGACAGATTGTAGCTGTCGTCGGCGGGCGCGCCTTCATCCGGATTCGCGGGTTCTTCGGCGGCAGGTGCGGGTGCCGTGCCCGTGGTCTCGGAAATCGGCTTCAGCGTTGCGCCTTTGCGCGCAGCGCGCTTGGCAGCGCGTTCGCGTTTGGCGTTGACGCGCGTCACTGCCAGATCAAGTTCCAGCTGCGAGCACAGGCCCAAGGTCACCGGATCGACGGCCTTGATGTTCGTCGCGTTCCAGTGCGAACGCTCGCGGATCTTGGTGATCGTCGCCTTGGTCGTGCCGATCAGCTTGACGATATCGGCGTCGGCGAATTCCGGATGATTGCGGATGATCCAATAGACCGCGTCCGGCTTATCCTGGCGCTTGGAGACCGGTGTGTAGCGCGGCACCTTCTTCACCTTCACCGGCGGCATTTTGTACTTCGAGACAGCCATCTTCAGGCGCATCTTCGGATTCTTCTCGGCTTCCTCGATCTGCTCGCGCGTGAGCTGGCCGCTCGACACCGGATCCTGTCCCTTGATGCCCTTGGCCACGTCCTCGTCGGCGATGCCTTTCACTTCCAGCGGATGCAGGCCGCAGAAATCGGCGATCTGGTCGAAGGTCAGCGAGGTGTTGTCCACCAGCCAGACGGCGGTGGCTTTGGGCATCAGCGGCTTTTGCGGTTCGGCGGCCATGACAAAATCTTTCCTTTCCCGGGCGGCCCTTCCGGGTCCGTCCCTTCGCTCGATCATCCAATTTTCGAGGAAGGCCGGTGTTTTAGCGGAAAGGGGTTGGGCGCGAAAGGAAATTGAGGCATCCCAGTTGACAAATTATTGGTATTTAAGTACCAAGGTAACATGAAAACCATCGAACGCGTGCAAACAGGGGTGCGTCTGGAAAAGCGCACGCTGAAGGTGCTGAAGGGGCTGGCGGAATATCTCGATCTTTCGCTGGGCGATCTGCTCGAAGGCATGGTGCTGCATGCCTTCGAAGGTAAGGCGCCGTTCTCCGAGGAGACGCTGAAGCAGATCGCCAAGCTGAAGGCCGTCTACGGCCTTGACCTGACGGCAGCGGACTCGCACGCGCTGAAGGAAGATGGCGATGGGCGTTGAGCCATTCTTGCGTGCATTTCTGAACGGCGAGTTGGATGCCGCGAGCTTTCGCCATGCCGATCATGTGCGCGCCGGGTTCGAGATTTTGCGGCATCACGAGTTTCCAGACGCGGCGGCGGCGTTCGCGCGGTCGCTGAAACAGATTGCCATGCGTGCTGGCGCGCCGGGCAAATATCACGAGACGCTCACCCTGGCGTTCCTGTCGCTGATCGCGGAGCGGCAAGCTTTGGGTGGGTATGCGGATTTTGAAGCTTTCGCCGCGGCCAGTCCCGATCTGATGGACGCGTCGGTGTTAAAGCGCTGGTATGCGCCGGAACGTCTGATGTCCGACATCGCACGCAAGACCTTCGTGCTGCCGGACGCTGGACGATGAGTGAGACATGAGCCAGACATGGGCATTGCGCGGCCTGCGCTGGAGCTATTGTGCGTTCATCGTCTGGGCGAGTGTGCAAACCTTTCGCGGCGCGCGCGGAAGCGATCTGCATGCCCAAATTCTTTCCGTCGTCGAGACGGCTGCTATCGTGGCATTCCTGTTCGCACCGCTCGAAGTCGCGGCTTGCGCTATGCTGCTGGCCGTATACGCAGCCGCCGCTGTGCTGACGCTGGCGACGCATCATGAAGTGCCGTTGCGCTTTATCTATTTCGCCATGACGGCGATCTATATCGTGATCGCCAGCCGTGGACGGCTCATTTCTTCGCCCGTTTGATACCGTCTGAAATGAGCTTCGCCGCGCCATCGGCATCGATCCATTCGCCGATGCGCGTCCATTTGGCCGGCTCCAGATCTTTATAGTGCTGGAAGAAATGCTCGATCTGCTGGCGTAAAATCTCCGGCAGGTCGCGATAGGAGCGCACGCCGGTGTGATAGGGATGCAGATCGTCCACCGGCACGGCGACGATCTTCTCGTCCGATCCCGCCTGATCCTGCATAACGAGCGCGCCGACCGGACGGCAGCGCACGACCGCGCCGGGGATTACCGGCACCGCTGAAATGACAAGCACATCGCAGGGGTCGCCATCTTCCGACAGCGTGTGCGGCACGAAGCCGTAATTGCCCGGATAGAACATCGCGGTGTGCAGGAAGCGATCGACAAACAGTGCGCCGGACGCCTTGTCCATTTCGTACTTCACCGGCAGTCCGCCGGCGGGGATTTCGATCACCACATTGATATCGTGCGGCGGATTTTTTCCGGTGGGAATCTGGGAGAGATCCATGATGTCCTCACATCGTCAGCAGAATTTTTCCGATATGGCCGCTGGAGGCCATGCGCGCATGGGCTTTCTGCGCGTCCGCCAGCGGGAAAGTCTGATCGACAATGGGCTTTATCTTGCCGGTGTCGATCAATGGCCAGACATTCTTCAAAAGCGCGTCGCGGATTGCGCCCTTTTCGTCGTTGGAACGCGCGCGCAACGTGGTCGCCAGCAGCGATAGCCGCTTCATCAGCATCGGCGCGAAGTTCACAGATGCCTGCATCCCGCTCATATAGGCGATATTGACGATGCGGCCCCAGATCGCCGCCGCGCTCATGTTGCGCTGGATATAATCGCCGCCGACCATGTCGAGAATGACGTCGACACCCTTGTCGCCGGTTTCCTTTTTCACGATCTCGACGAAATCCTGCTCCTTGTAGTTGATCGCCTGCCCGCCGATTTTTTCGATCACGGCACACTTCTCCGCCGAAGCGGCTGTCGAAAAGGTTTTATGCCCCCGCGCCACGCAAAGCTGGATCGCGGCCGTGCCGATTCCGCTGGTGCCGCCATGAATGAGGACGCTTTCGCCAGGCTGCAGCCGCGCGGCATCCATCAGATTGGTCCAGACCGTGAAATGGACTTCGGGCAATGCGGCAGCATGGATAAGGCTAACGCTCTTCGGCACCGGCAGAAGGCATTTTTCCGAGGCGATGGCATATTCCGCATAGCCGCCGCCGCCCATCAACGCGCAAACTTTGTCGCCAACTTTATAATTCGTGACGCCCGTGCCGACTTCCGCGACCTCGCCGGACGCTTCCATGCCCAGCGTGTCGGGCGCGCCGGGCGGCGGCGGATAACGTCCGGCGCCCTGCGCCATGTCCGCGTGATTAAGACCCGCCGCGCTAACCTTTATGAGAACCTCGCCCGTCTTGGGCTGCGGTGTGGGAATGTCTGCCACGACAAGGCGATATTCTTTCCCCGGATTCTCGATGGCTATGGCTTTCATCTTGTTTTGCGGGCCTTGCGCCGATGTTTTCCGGAGCGGACACTAGCAAGGGTGAACGCAGGTGCGAAACATGGCTGTCGATCCTGAGGAACTTCTACCGCGCAAGAAAGCGCCGGAGATTGTGTTGGGTCAGGATCTTTCAACCATGTCAGAGCCTGAACTGGTAATACGCATTGCCGCATTGGAAGATGAAATCGCCCGTTCCCGCGAGGCGATAAAGGCAAGGCAATCAACCAAGTCGGCGGCGGCTGCGTTTTTCCGGAAAAATTAGCGTTACATCCGGCGTCGTCTTGTTCACCAAGCCAATTCAGTAATCCTTAATCCGCAAAGGTGTGCAATAGCGTCATGCAATCGCGCATAAGCGTTGCGCGAATGTCACCGCTCGCTTGGTTTATGGGGCTGCGCATGAAGAAGATCGTTTGCGCCGAACCGCGGGCTTGATAGTTTTCTTGAATAAGCAGGGGGAATAGGCGCGCATGTCGCTTACCGATCGAGACGAAGAAAACATCGGCCACGTTACCCCGCAAAGCTTCACCGGCTCGGCGCTTTTCGAAAAGACGTTTGACGAAGGCATGTCGCTGGTTGAGGAAACCGCTCGCTATCTGGACGGCAAGGGCCGCGAGGAATCCAAGGATCTGCCGCGCAAAGCCGCGCTTCTTTATGCCGGCGAAAGCATGCGCGTCACCACGCGCCTGATGCAGGCCGCAAGCTGGCTGCTGGTGCAGCGTGCCGTGCATGAAGGCGAAATGGATGCGGAGATGGCGGCGGGCGACCGTTATCGCCTCGGCTCCAAGGAAATCTGCCTTGGCGGACGCGAAGATGGCACCGACCTTCTGCCCAAGACGTTGCAGGATCTGCTGGAGCGCAGCGATAATCTCTATCGCCGCATCGCGCGGCTGGATGACGTCCTGTTTCGCGGTGGCGCTGCCGAAGTCGGCGTGCAGACGCAGATCAACCGCCTCGAACAGGCGTTTGGCAAAGCAAATTAGAGAAACCCCATAAGCACGCGGCGCGGACGCTTCACGGCGTCCGCTATGGCTTATTTCTTGACGTAGTCGCCGAAGCGCTTGTTGAAGCGCGTCAGGCGGCCGCCGCGGTCCATCAGCTGTTGCTGACCGCCGGTCCAAGCCGGGTGCGTCGAAGGGTCGATATCGAGCTGAAGCTTCTGGTCCGGCTCGCCCCAAGTCGTGCGGGTCTTGTAGGTCGTGCCGTCGTTCAGCACGACGTTCACGAAATGATAGTTGGGGTGGACGCCCTTTTTCATGACCAAAAAACCTTCAAGAACCTGCTCGGAAGCGGGGGCTTATAGAAGAAGGGTGCCGGGCTGGCAAGATCGGTCCAAAACGTCCCCGCCAGCGGCGATAGGCCTAGTTCTTGGACCCACGGGGGTGGTTTATAGCGTGCGGGAACCCCAGATATCGAGCCATGTCGCAAGCGGGCCAAGAATATAGCGAACAAATTCAGCATCTGGCGCAGGGCCGGGCCAAAGGGCGCTCGCTCCGGCCGCTGCGGTCGCTGTTTCCATTCCTGAAGCCTTTCCGGTGGCGGATTTTGGCGGCGACGCTGGCTCTCATCGTTTCCTCCGGCGCCATGCTGGTTCTACCGGCCGCGTTGCGCTCGCTGATTGACCGCGGCTTCAGCGCCGACCAGATCGCTGCGATCTCGCACTATTTTCTTCTCTTCATCGCGGCGGCTGGCGTGCTCGGCATTTCCACCGCCATCCGCTTTTATTTCGTGACCTGGCTGGGCGAGCGGGTGATCGCGGATTTGCGCAAGGCCGTGTTCGCGAATGTCATCGGCTTGTCGCCGGTATTCTTCGAAGTAACGCGAACCGGCGAAGTGTTGTCGCGCCTGACGGCGGATACGACGTTGATCCAGACGGTGGTCGGATCGTCCGTGTCGGTGGCCGCGCGCAATACCGTGATGTTTATTGGCGGCCTCATCCTGATGTGCGTAACATCGTTGAAGCTGACCGGGCTTGTAACCGGTGCGGTTGTTCTGGTGATGATCCCGTTGATGCTGTTCGGCCGCTGGGTGCGCACCCTGAGCCGCAAGAGCCAGGACCGTCTCGCCGACACGTCCGCGCATGCCAGCGAAACGATCAATGCCGTGCAAACGGTGCAGGCGTTCACGCACGAAAATATCGAGCGCGCGGAATATGGCCATGCAGTCGAGCAATCTTTCGATGTCGCGATCCTGCGCACACGCGCCCGCGCGGCGATGACGGCGGTGGTAATTTTCGCCGTGTTTGGTGCGATCGCGGCGGTCGGCTGGGTTGGTGCGCAAGATGTCGTCGGCCATGTGATGACGGCTGGCCAACTCGTGCAGTTCATTTTCTACGCCGGCATCGTTGCGGGCGGCGTGGGCGCGTTGAGCGAAACTTGGGGCGATCTGCAACGCGCAGCGGGCGCATCGGAGCGGTTGAGCGAACTTCTGACGGTCGAGCCGGACGTAAAGGCGCCTGTCCATCCGAAAACACTGGCATTACCTGCGCGGGGCGCCGTGCAATTCGACAACGTGACCTTCCGTTATCCGGCGCGACCCGATCACAAGGCGCTCAACGGCTTTTCGCTCGATATTCAGCCCGGCGAAGCCGTGGCGCTGGTGGGGCCAAGCGGCGCGGGCAAATCCACGGTGTTCCAGCTTTTGCTGCGTTTCTTCGCACCGCAGGATGGCGCGATCCTGTTCGATGACATCGATACCGGCGACCTTGATCCCGTCGCGCTTCGCCACAACATTGCTTTGGTTGCGCAGGATCCCGTGATCTTCTCAGGCACGATTGCCGACAATATCCGCTATGGCCGCCCCGATGCGAGCGACGACGATGTGCGCCGCGCTGCCGAAGCTGCGGTCGCCAGCGAATTCATCGAACGCCTTCCCGATCTCTACCAGACGCGCGTCGGCGAACGCGGGATGACGCTATCCGGCGGGCAACGCCAGCGTCTCGCCATCGCCCGCGCAATTCTGCGGGACGCTCCTCTGCTGCTGCTGGACGAGGCGACGAGCGCGCTGGATTCCGAGAACGAGCGGCTGGTGCAACAAGGCCTCGCCAATCTGATGGCGGGCCGCACAACGATCGTTATCGCGCACCGGCTTTCCACGATCCAGAAGCTGAAGCGCATCGTCGTTATGGAGCATGGCCGCATCGTGGGCGAGGGCAGCCACGCCGAACTCGTTGCCGGCGGTGGCCTCTACAAACGCCTGGCCGAGTTACAATTTGCCAGCAGCATGGCGCTCGCGGGCTAACAAAAAGAGCGCCACAACGGGCGCCCTTTTTCTTAATTCATTCGATGACGTCTTACGCCGCGACGATCTCGCCGCCATCTGGATCGCGCAGCACGTAGCCACGGCCCCAGACGGTTTCGATGTAGTTGTCGCCATTGGTGGCGGCGGCCAGCTTCTTTCGCAGCTTGCAGATGAAGACGTCGATGATCTTCAGCTCCGGCTCGTCCATGCCGCCATAAAGGTGGTTGAGGAACATCTCCTTCGTCAGGGTTGTGCCCTTACGAAGCGAGAGAAGTTCCAGCATCTGATATTCTTTGCCGGTGAGGTGCACGCGGCTGCCGTCCACTTCGACCGTCTTGGCATCGAGATTGACGGTGAGCTTGCCCGTCGTGATGACCGACTGGCTGTGGCCCTTGGAGCGGCGGACGACAGCAGCGATACGCGCGACCAGTTCATCCTTGTGAAAGGGCTTGGTCATGTAGTCGTCGGCGCCGAAGCCCAGCGCCTTGACCTTCGCTTCCACGATGGCGTTGCCCGAAAGAATAAGAACGGGCGTCTGTACTTTGGCGAGGCGCAGGCTCTTCAGAACCTCGAAACCGCTCATGTCCGGCAACTGCAGGTCGAGAACGATAATGTCGTAATCATAGAGCTTGCCGAGGTCGATGCCCTCTTCGCCCAAATCTGTCGTGTAGACGTTGAAGCCCTCGCTCCGCAGCATCAACTCGATGCTGCGCGCCATGGCGCTGTCGTCTTCGATCAATAACACGCGCATATCAACCCCCCCTGCGGGACCAGCCGTGGTTAACGGATTGCGAGAAAGGTAAGCGGAATTGGTTAACAACCGCTTTAACCTCTTCCCGGGATTCATCCCGCCCCAAGGCGGCCTAACCGATCTTCATCATGGGGCGGCCATCCCCTTGATTCGATTTGTTAAGTTTACCGCGACTTAAATCCTTTCCCGCAAGATGTCTGTAGGAGCCCGGATATTTCACCGGGCGGCAAGGGTTCGATGCACGCGCTTTTGAAAGAAATCGAGGCCATTCCGGTACTTACCCGCTTCGGCAAGGTCAGCCGGATCGAGGGTCTGCTGGTCGAGGTGACGGGCGCCGCAGGCGCCATCAGCCTCGGTGGCCAGGTGTACCTAAGTGCTTCAAACGGCAAGAAAATCCCTTGCGAAGTGGTCGGCTTTCGCGACGGCCGCGCGCTGATCATGCCGCTGGGCGCACTCGAGGGGGTCAGTTTGGGTGCTCGGGCCGATTTCTTCGACAAGCCGGCGCAGATTTTCCCCTGTCGCGACTGGCTGGGCCGCGTCGTCGATGCTTTCGGCAAGCCGACCGACGGCAAAGGTCCGCTGCCCAAAGGCAATATCGGTTATCCGCTGCGCGCCGCGCCGCCTTCCGCACATACGCGCGCGCGTGTTGGCGGCAAGCTGGATCTGGGTGTGCGTGCACTCAATGCTTTCGCCACATGCTGCAGAGGACAGCGCATGGGCATCTTCGCGGGCTCCGGCGTCGGCAAATCGACATTGCTTGCCATGCTTGCGCGAAACACCGACGCAGATGCGATCGTGATCGGCCTCGTTGGCGAGCGCGGACGCGAACTTAAGGAATTCATCGAAGACGATCTGGGCGAAGAAGGTCTCGCGCGCAGCGTGCTGGTCGCCGCCACGTCGGACGAACCGGCGCTGGTCCGCCGCCAGGCCGCGTTTACCTCCATGGCCATTGCGGAACAACTTCGGGACCAAGGCTTGCATGTGCTGCTCTTGATGGACTCGGTGACCCGTTTCGCTATGGCACAACGTGAAGTCGGCCTCTCCGCCGGAGAGCCGCCCGCCAGTAAAGGTTATACGCCGACGGTGTTCGCCGAACTCCCGCGATTGCTGGAACGCGCCGGTCCCGGACCGATGGGAAACACAGGTTCCATCACGGGCCTGTTCACGGTTCTTGTCGAAGGCGACGATCACAACGAACCGGTGGCCGACGCGGTGCGTGGCATTCTCGATGGTCACATCGTTCTGGAGCGTGCCATTGCGGAACGCGGACGTTATCCCGCAATCAATGTTTTGAAATCAGTTTCGCGCGTTATGCCCTCCTGCAATACTCAAGAAGAGCAGGCGATCGTGATGCGCGCTCGCGGTCCTCTCGCGACCTATGAAGATATGGCGGAGCTTGTGCGCCTCGGCGCCTACAAAGCCGGCAGCAGCGCGGAAGTGGACAACGCGATCAGACTTCAACCCGCACTCGAAGCCTTCCTGTCCCAGAAGAAGGATGAGTGCTCGACACTGGCAGATGGGTATGCGGCGCTCGACGCAATCGTCGGCGACGGCTTGGGGAAAGGTAACGCGACATGAAACGCACCGATTCACTGATGCGCCTGAAACGCTTCCGCGTCGACGATCTGAAGCGCCGTATGGGTACGCTCGACGGCATGAAGAACGATCTGGAGCGCAAGCTCGCCGATTTGGAAGAGAGTGTCGCGCGTGAAAAGCAGCGCGCCAACGATTCCGACATCGGGCGCCTCGCGTTTCCCTCCTTCCTGCGCAGCATCGACAACCGCCGCGAAAACCTGAAAGCCACGCTCAAGGAGATTGAGCGCGAGCGCGTGCAGTGCCAAGACGAGCTTACTGCCGCCTTCCAGGATCTGAAGAGCCTGGAATTGGCCGTCGATCAGCAGGTCAAGCGCGCAGCAGAAGTTGAGGCGCGCCGCAGCCAGTCCCGCCTCGACGAGATGGCCATCGTGCGGCATCTGCGCAAACACGCGATGCGCGGCGCCTAGCCTCTTTGACGTTTCCTCCAGAGTGCGGAGCAGGGGCGGCCACGCCCCTGTTTCGTTATGGGACAGTTCTCCGCTAGATTCCACGCGCTGCTTCGCGGGGGGCGCGTCCGTGTCTTTTTCCGAATTGATCTCACCCTTGGTGGGCCGGCTGGTGCTGGCGTGGTTTTTCCTGAGCTCGTCTTTTGCTTATGGCGCGCAATGGCATGCCACCGTGATGCTTCTGGCGCTGAAAGACCTCCCTGTGCCGGCGCTGCTGTTATTCGGCGCGATCCTTCTGATGATTGTCGGTGGAATTTCGCTGGTCTTTGGTTTCTACGCCCGCGCTGGCGCGCTGATGCTCTTCGCCTTCACCGTGTGCGCATCGGTGCTGCTGCACGATTACTGGCACATTCGCGATACCGCCACGCGCGCCGCCGATTACGACATCTTCGCGCGCAACATGGCCATTGCGGGGGGATTGCTTCTGATCGTGGGAATGGGCGCGGGCCCTTTCTCGATCGACAACAAATTGGGCGACGATTAGCGCCAGCTATTGTGGAACGCGCGGAACCTGATGGCTCCGCGCCTCCTCTTTTACCAGATGGTTTAAATCGCTCGTAGGTCTGACGACGACTAGCCCAGAACAAGTCCGCGAACCGTGCTGACCACAGCGATGACTACCCCGAACAGGATCGCGTAGGAGAGCAGCACCAACGCCTGCATTGTCTCGAAAGCTTTCCAGTCTGCAGTCAACAACGCACCCGCATCGGCATGCTGCAGCGCGACGGCGCGAATGAAAGTAAGCACCGCATAGGCGATGAGGGCGATGAGCGTGGTCGTCACGACCGCTCCCAATTCCATCATCATGAAGCCCGCGCCAAGTGCCACGACGGCCATCAGCACAAGCTGAATGGTGTCGGCCGAATGCACGATGTGAAGAATGGTATTCCAGATATCAGTAAGCGCGAACATGGGTCCCCCTTGAACTCCCAAACACATGGAAGCGGGCGCCTTTGAGAGGCGCCAATCGCTTCTGTTTCAGAATGGTACACGAATGTTGGGGCGACGGGAACTTGCGCTGTGCAACCGGCGGTAGTTCCGGCGCAGCGGAAATTCTGAAGAAGTGTGGTTAACGCATGCTCGCGCGCAACACAGGCGAAGGTTTTTGCGGGCAGCGGTCGTGGAGAGCGCGGGCTACGGCTTCGATGGCGCGTGCGGCCGGCGCTTGCGGATACAGCGTCAGCAGATGGCATTGGCGCCGCACGGCTTCGTTGGCCTTAGGATCGCGCGGGATGCCACCGAGATAGTCCGGTTCGCATTTCAGGAAGGCACGCGCCGTCGCGGCGAGCGCATCGAAACTCTTCTGTGCTTCGGTTTCGTTGGTCGCGATGTTCACGATCACGGACGGCAGGCGCGAATTGTCAGCGCGATGCAGGAGTTTCGTGAAGGCATAAGCATCGGTCAGCGCGGAAGGGTCCGGCGTCATCACCAGAACGGCTTCGTCGGCCGCGGCTGCGAACATCATTGTCGTCTCGTCCACGCCTGCGCCCAGATCGAGAAGGATGCGGTCATAGCGGTCGGCGCCGCTGAGTGCGATCAGAAGGCGACGAGCGTCTTCCTTGTTCGAGTTTGCAAACGCACCGGAACCCGCAGGCGCGGAAAGAAGATCGAAGCCGCCGCGCTTTTCCGCGCCGCCCAGAACCGGAACGATGGCGTCTGCCACCGTGCATTCGCCGCGCATGACACTGGGAAGATTGCCGCCATCATCCAATCCTAGATGAACGGCCGCGTTGGAGAGTCCCAGATCGGCATCGCATAACAGGACGCGTTCACCTTCATGGGCGAGAGCGTGGGCGAGAGAAACGGCGATAAGGGTCTTCCCGGTGCCGCCTTTGCCTGAACCGATAGCAGTGATGTGCGGTGTGTTCATTGGGTGCTTCCCTGATCGGCATTGCGCATTGCGCCTTCCAGAAGCGTGCGCGCAAGTGAAAGCGGTGTGAGAGTCTCAAGGCCGCCCGCAACGAAAGGCGAGCGGGTAATGTGTGCGAGGCCAAGGCCGCTGCAGGCAGCGGCAGCGAGCGCGCCGAAACGGCGGGCCATGTCGAGTTGCGTCACGATCAGGCGCTGAGCACCCAGCATCTGCAAGGCGGAGGCGATCTCAACGGTTTCTTCCGCGTCGCCGCAAGCCGACACGACGCCAAGCGCCTCAACGCCGTCGATCATCGCGAGAGCGGAGAAAGCGGTGCGCGCTCTTGGATTGCGGGGATCGAAACCGGCGGTGTCGATGATGACGAGCGCATTGTCGTCGCGGCATTGCGTGATAATCTTGCTGAGCGCCTCGGCGGTTTCCGCGATTTCGACTTTCAGGCGCAGATGGCCGGCAAACGCTTCCAAGCGCGCCAGGGCGCCGGCGCCTTCGACGTCCGTCGCAACGAAGAGGACATGGCGATGGGAAAGGCGCGCATGGGCGGCGATCTTGGCGGCGATAGCGGTTTTGCCCGCGCCGTTGGGGCCGACGAGAAGCAGCGCAGCGGTTTTGGAAATATCGAGCGGCTGTGTCTTCATGCGGCGGTCCAGCGCAGAGGCGAGCGCGAGCGTCATGTCCTTCAGGCCGCTGTTCTCCGCCGTCTTGGCGAAGTCATGCGCGAGGCCGTCGGGCAGGCGATGGCCGCGCAGCACGGTAAGGAGTTCCGCGCGGCTGAACGGAGCTTTTGGCGCTTGCGGGGATTGCGGTACGCCGCGCAAACGCTTCATTAAGTCGCCGCGGAAATTGTCTTCCAGGCTTGCCGGCGCTTCGATGGCCTTTTCGAGTTCGGTCACCGGCTCGTCCGGCATCAGCGCGCGCTCGACCGCTTCCGGCTCATCCAGCGCCGCGCGCACCATGATGCCGCCGCCCTTGGCCTTTTCGCTCGCGATGATAACCGCGTCGTCGCCCATCTCGCTGCGTACATTGGCGAGGGCTTCGCGCATGTCTTTGGCAAGGAATGTGCGCAACCGCATGGCTTACACCTGACCCAGTGTGCGCAAACGCACGCTTGCGTGGATTTCGTTCTGCGACATCACGACGGTCTGTGGACGGAAACGCTCAACGATGGAACGCACAAAGGGCCGCACCTGCGGGCTCGTCAGCAGAACGGGAACATCGCCTTGCTGCCCCGCTTCGTCGAAGCGCGCACGGACCCCCTGGATGAACTGCTGCAACTGGCTGGGCGCCATGGCGAGCTGTTTGTCCTCGCCCTGACCGATGATCGATTCCGCGAAGGCCTGCTCCCACGCCGGCGAGAGGGCGATAAGTGGAAGATATCCGCCTGGCGCGGTGTTGGCGTGACAGAGCTGGCGCGCAAGGCGCGCGCGCACATGCTCGGTGATGTAGAGCGGGTTCTTGGTGTGGCCGACAGCTTCCGCGATGCCTTCGAGGATAGAGGGAAGATCGCGGATCGACACGCGCTCGCCCAAGAGCGTCTGCAGCACGCGCTGGACACCGGTGACGGAGATCTGTGACGGGATGATTTCGTCCACCAGCTTCTTGTGATCGGCCGGAAGTTCGTCCAGCAGCTTCTTCGTCTCCGCGTAGGAGAGAAGCTCGCTCATATGCGTCTTCAGGACTTCGGTAAGATGCGTGGTCAGGACAGTGCCAGGATCCACAACGGTGAGGCCACGGAAGCTGGCTTCCTCGCGCAGGTTCTGCGACACCCATGTCGCGGGCAATCCGAATGCCGGTTCGGTTGTGTGTGTGCCGGGCAGGTCGACCGGTGCTCCCTTCGGGTCCATGACCAGCAGCGAGCCGGGGAAGAGTTCGCCCGTACCGGACGCCACTTCCTTGACGCTGATGCGATATTCGTTCGCGCCGAGCTGCATGTTGTCGAGGATACGGACCGACGGCATGACGAAGCCCATTTCGGTCGCGAGCTGGCGGCGCAGCGCCTTGATCTGGTCGGTGATGCGATAGCCCTGCACATCGTTGATGAGCGGCAGCAGGCCGTAGCCCAGTTCGACGCGCAGCAGGTCGAGCGCGAGAGCCGATGCAATAGGCTCTTCCTTGGGCGCGGCTTCGGCTTTGGTTTTTTCTTCCTGCTTTTCCTCGGCAACGCGCGTCTCTTCCTTGCGCTTGAAGGCGAACCAGGCTGTGGTGCCGATGGCGGCGGAAAGCAGCGTGAACACGATAGTCGGCATGCCGGGCAAAAGGCCGACGATGGCCATGACCGCGGACGCCATGCCCAGCGCCTGCGGATAGAAGGACAACTGACTCATCAGCGCCTGGTCCGTCGAGCCTTCAACGCCGGCTTTGGAGACCATAAGACCCGCCGCGGTCGAAACGATCAGTGCCGGCATCTGGCTGACAAGACCGTCACCCACGCTCAGCAGCGTGAAGGTTTGCGTCGCATCTGCGAAACTCATGCCTTTTTGCACAACGGCGATGATGATGCCGCCGACCACGTTGATGGCGACGATCATCAGGCCGGCAATGGCGTCGCCGCGAACGAATTTGGAGGCGCCGTCCATGGCGCCGAAGAAGTTGGATTCGCCTTCCAGTTCCTTGCGGCGGCGGCGGGCTTCGGTTTCATCGATGAGGCCGGCGGAAAGATCGGCGTCCACCGCCATCTGCTTGCCGGGCATGGCGTCCAGGGTGAAACGCGCGGCAACCTCCGCGATACGGCCCGAACCTTTGGTGATGACCACGAAGTTCACGATCACCAGGATCGCGAACACGATGATGCCGATCACGAAATTGCCCTGCATGATCAGGTGGCCGAAAGCCTGGATCACATAGCCGGCAGCTTCCGTGCCGGTCGCACCTTCCGAAAGGATCAGGCGCGTGGAGGCGAGGTTCAGCGCAAGGCGCATCATCGTGGTGATGAGCAATACGGCTGGGAACGAGCTGAATTCCAGCGGTTTCCTGATAAACACGCAGGTCATCAGGATCAGGATCGAAACCGACAAAGAGAAGGCCAGGCAGATATCCAGCAGCCACGTCGGCAGCGGCAGGATCAACACGATCAGGATCGCCATGATCCCGATCGCGAGACCCAGATCGCTACGCTTCAGAATGCCTTGTGCTGTGGCGAGGTTCAGTCCGAACCCCGGCGCGGCAACGGTGCTGGAGATATCAGCCATCGGTGACTATCAGCCCGCCATCCGTGCTTCGCCGTGTTGCGGGATCGCAAGACCGGACGAGGAATATTCGCGCAGCTTGTTGCGCAGAGTGCGGATCGAGATGCCCAGGATATTCGCGGCATGCGTGCGGTTGCCGAGGCAATGGTCGAGCGTATCCAGGATCAAGTCGCGTTCGACATCGGCAACCGTGCGGCCGACAAGGCCGCGTGTGGCGATGGCATTGGCGGCCTGCACGGCCATCGAAACCGGGGCGGGCATGTTGCTGGGTGATCCCACGGCGGAACCGTCCGGCAGGCGGATGGCTTCGGGCGAAATCTCATTGCCCTGCGCCAGCAGCACCGAACGGTGCATGGTGTTCTCGAGTTCGCGCACGTTGCCGCGCCAGGGATGACCGATCAGCAAGCGCTCCGTCGTGCTGGCGATCGGGCGGAACGGAACGCCGTTGGCTTCGGCATATTTGTGCGCGAAGTGGCGGGCGAGGGCGAGAATGTCCTTCGGGCGCTCGCGCAAGGCGGGCAGGCGCAGGTTCACGACGTTGAGGCGATAGAGAAGGTCTTCGCGGAACGTGCCGTGCTTCACCGCTTCGTTCAGATCGCGGTTGGACGTGGCGATGATGCGGATATCGACCTTCACCGGTTTGGTGCCACCGACGCGGTCGATCTCACGCTCCTGAATGGCGCGCAGAAGTTTCGCCTGCAGACGGGCATCCATTTCGCTGATTTCGTCCAGCAGCAGTGTGCCGCCATTGGCTTCTTCGAATTTGCCGATGCGGCGGGCAACGGCGCCGGTGAACGCGCCCTTTTCGTGACCGAACAGTTCGGATTCGAGCAGGTTCTCCGGGATCGCGGCGCAGTTGACGGAGATGAACGGCTTTTCGGCGCGCAGCGACTTGCGGTGGATATACCGCGCCATCACTTCCTTACCCGTGCCGCTTTCGCCGGTGATGAGGATGGAAGCTTCGCTGCCGGCAACCTGATCGGCCAGCGCGAGGACCGCCGTCATGGCTTCGTCTTCGTGGATGAGCTGGTGCGTGTCATCGGCCACCGCGGCCAGGATCGCCGCGATCATTTCCGCATCGGCGGGCAAGGGCAAATATTCTTTGGCACCGGCGCGGATCGCATCCACGGCCCTGCGTGCGTCCGTTCCGATGCCGCAGGCGACTACTGGGGTGCAGATACGTTCGGCGGCAAGCTGGCGCACCAGCGTGCCGATGTCGTAGCCGACGTCGCAGAAGACGAGGTCCGCGCCCACACCGCTGCGCAGACTGGCCATGGCCTGTTCGATGTCGTTCGCGTGCGTGACTTTCGCGCCGCGATCCATCGCGATCTTGGTGGCCGTTCCGATCTGCCCTTGCAGCGATCCGACGATGAGAAGACGCATGGCTTTATTCCTTCAAGCGAACTGTGAGTATTAGGACTGACCGGCCTTGATGATTTCCGTCATGGTCACGCCGAGACGGTCTTCCACGAGCACCACTTCGCCGCGCGCGACGAGGCGGTTGTTCACATAGATGTCGATGGCCTCGCCGACCTTGCGGTCCAGCTCCACGATCGTGCCCTTGCCGAGCTTCAAAAGCTGGCTGACTTCCATGCCGGACTTTCCCAGCACCGCCGAAACCGTGACAGGAACGTCGAACACCGCTTCCAGATCGGTGGCCGTGCGCTTGGTGTCGAAATCGGTATCGTTGTCCTCCTGCAGCAGGGCCGGCGCGTTGGGCGCGGCACCTTCATGGGCGAGGTCGGGCAGTTCGACGTCGTCGTTGCCGGTCATCTATTCCTCCGTCGTCTGGGTGGCGGCCGCTTCTGCAAAGTGCCGCGCGATAAGTTCCTGCAAAGCATTTTCGATGGCGTGTTCGCTGCGTTCCGCGCCGCCGCCGCGCCATTCGATACGGCAGTCGGTGCCTTTCAGCGCCGGGTCGCCGGTGATCTGCACGCGTCCGTCGAAGCCTTCGTCGTGAGCGATATCGTTGAGGCGAGCACTGATGGCGTCGGCCACGCCCTGCGCGGTGCGTAGCAAGATACGCGGCTCGCCGATCGCCTGGTGCATGGCCTCGCGCAACGCAGTCTCGATTTCGGCGTGGGGCAGAGTGGCCAGCGCGGCCCTTGCAAGCTTCTTCGCAGCAACCAGTGCGATTCCGGCGGCGTCGGCGCGAACCTGCTCGACATCTTTTGACGACCGCGCAAGCACGTCCTTCAGAACGGCGGCGACATCCAGCGTACCGGCGGCGATGGCTTCCTGCGCGCGGACCTGGCCCGCCTTCATGCCTTGCTCACGGGCGCGGGCACAGAGCTGATCGATCTCGTCGTGGGTGTACGGCTTCTTCTGCCGCGCGCGCGCGGCATTAGAAACCAGATCGCCTTCGGGGCGAAATTCCACGTCGAATGTGTATTTGGTGGCGGTCATCAGTAGATCAGCTCGTCTTCGCCGGCCTTGTTGGCGATCATGATCTCGCCCTTGTTGGCGAGGTCTTTTGCGACGTTGACCATGCGCATCTGCGCTTCATCGACGTCCTTGAGGCGAACCGGACCCATGGCTTCCATGTCTTCGCGCAGGATCTTTCCGGCACGCTCGCTCATGTTCGAGAAGAAGGTGTCGCGCAGCGTGTCGGTGGCGCCTTTGAGTGCGAGGCCGAGCTTGTCCTTTTCGACGTGGCGCAGCAGCGTTTGGATCGAACCAGGATCGAGCTTGCCCAGGTCTTCGAAGGTGAACATCAACGCTTTGATACGCTCGGCGGAATCGCGGCTGCGCTCTTCCAACGCCACGATGAAGCGGCTTTCCGTCTGGCGGTCGAAATTGTTGAAGATTTCCGCCATGTGCTCATGGCTGTCACGCTTGGCGGTGCGGGCGAGGTTGGACATGAACTCCACGCGCAGGGTTTTCTCGACCTTGTCGAGAATGTCCTTCTGCACGCTTTCCATGCGCAACATGCGCTGGACGACTTCCAGCGCGAACTCTTCCGGCAGCGCACCCAGCACGCGAGCGGCATGTTCCGGCTTGATCTTGGAAAGCACGACCGAGACCGTCTGCGGATATTCGTTCTTCAGATAGTTCGCGAGGACCGTCTCGTTCACATTGGCGAGCTTGTCCCACATGGTGCGGCCGGCGGGACCACGGATTTCTTCCATGATCTGGCCGACTTTGTCTTCCGGCATGAACTTGGCGATCAACCGCTCGGTGGCCTCGTACGAGCCGAGCAGTGAACCGGTGCCGGACATCTGCGAAACGAAATCGACGAGCAGCTTGTCGACGAGTGTCGAGGAGATTGAGCCCAGCGTCGACATAACCTGCGAGATTTCCTTGACCTCGTCTTCGTCCATCATCTGCCAGAGCTTGGCGGAATGTTCCTCGCCCAGCGCGAGCATCACGATGGCCGAGCGCTCGGCGCCGCTGAGCTGGCGGATATCTTCTTTGGCATTGGCTTTTGCGCGTGACATGTTTCTCTACGCCGGTTCGTGGAGCCAGGTACGGATAATCGCGAGGGCTTCCTCGGGGTGAGAGCCGACGACTTCGCCGACTTTCTTGATCGAGGAGTCGCGCACCTGTCCTTCGATGCGCGAAATATCTATGGAACTTTGCGTCGGTGCAGGCAGTGCCGCTTGTGCGCCGCCGGCCATGGCTGCTTGCGCATCGGCCGGCCCGGACAGTTGTCCCGCGATCGGCTGCGCATAGAGAGCTTGCACCGCGCCTGCCGTCTGCGGACCGAACATGCGGCCGATCAACGGGCGAACGACGAACAATCCGATCAAGAGGGCAGTGAGTGACAGAATGCCCGCTTCGATGATCTTGAACCAATAAGCGCTGTCGAGGCCGAGAAGCGGCTTCGGCGCTGGAGTCGCATCCACGATGTCCAGATGAGCGAAGGGCATATTGACGACCTTCACGTCGTCGCCGCGCGCCTTGTCGTAACCGATTGCGGATTTCACCAGCGCTTCGATCTGAGTCATCTCCTGCGGTGAGCGCGCGGTATAGCTGTCCTTGCCCGCGGCATCGGTTTTCGTCGTACCGTCCACAGCCACAGCCACGGAGAGGCGTTTAACGGTGCCGGCATCGACGACGCTGGTCTTGGTCGTCTTGGAGATTTCGTAGTTGGTGGTTTCCTCGGTGCGGCCGCTGGTGGACTTCGTGTTGTCGCCGCCGCTTTGCTGCGCGTTGGGCAGCGCGTTGGCAACGGAAACGGCACCGCTATTGGCGGCATTGGTGTCGGCGGAATTCTGTTCGACGGTCTGCGTCGAGCGGACGACTTTGGAATCCGGATCGAAAGTTTCGCTTGTCGTGCTGGTGTGGTCATAGTTCATGTCGGCGGCGACCTGCACGCGGACATGGCCCGGGCCGACAACGCTGGCGACGATGGATTCGATGCGCTGGCGCAACTTGTCTTCGATATCGGTCGTGTGCTGTTCCTGATCGGCCGCCGCGGCGTCTGGTCCGGTCTTGTCATCACCGCCCGCGAGCAGCGTGCCTTTGTCATCCACGATGGCGACGCGGTTGGGCATCATGCCCGCGACAGCGGCGGCGACGAGATGCTGAATGGCGGTGACCTCGCCGCGATCCATCGTGCCTTGCGTGCGCAGAACGACGGAGGCGCTCGGACTTTGATCTTCACGGCTGAAAATCTGACGCTCAGGGATGACGAGATGCACGCGCACGCTGTCGATACCGTCGATGGTTTCGATGGAGCGGGCGAGTTCGCCTTCCAGCGCGCGCAGGCGATTGATGTTCTGCACGAAAGCGGTGGTGCCGAAGGAATCCGACTTGTCGAAAATCTCGTAGCCCGTGCCGGCGGCCGGAAGATTCTCCGACGCCAATTCCATGCGCAGCTTGGTGACCTGATCGGAAGGAACGAGGATAGTGCTGCCGTCGCCCTTGGCATCATACTTTACATTCATGGCGTCGAGCTTCGCCGTCACCTGGGCGGCGGCGCGCGGGTCGAGGCCGGAATAGAGGATCGTCTTCGGCGGTTCGGAGATCACGCCGGCGACATAGAGGAAGAATACGGTGAGAACCGCGGCAACGCCGGCCATGACGCCGAACCGCGCTGGTCCGTTACCTTTGAGAAATTCCGGCAATGCACGCCCTCCGCTCGGGGCGCACGAATGAGGAGCGCGCCCTGGTAGGCAAACATTGCCGTGTCTTGGTAAAGGGCGGCTTAACGGTGAAAGAAGGCGAGTAGCGAATTGCGAATAGCGAATGGAATTCTTTTCCCCATTCGCTATTCGCAATTCACCATTCGCTAACTAATTCCGGTACTGTTGCACGCGCGTGGCGCGAAGGCCCGCCAGACCATGGCGGTCGATCGCACGCTGCCACGCGAGGAATTCTTCTACCGTCAACGTATAGCGGCGGCACGCGTCGTCGAGGCTCAGCAATCCACCGCGCACGGCGGCGACGACCTCGGCCTTGCGGCGGATCACCCAACGCTTGGTACCCGGAGGCGGAAGGTCAGCGAGAGTCAACGGGCTGCCGTCCGGCCCGATGACGTAACTCACGCGTCCCTTGCGGTCATCTCCCATTGTCATCTCGTTTTCAACTCCATCACCCACGCGCAAAGTAACCGTCTCGCCTTTAACAAACGGCCAAAACACAGGGTTAAAAGACTCTGTACTTTCAGCATCAGTTTGTCGGTTTCGGAGAAGGCCGGCGCTGCGATTCCGCGCAACACCGGCCTCATTCCTTAACTCGGCATCTGCAAAAGCTGATCGAGCATCTGCGACGCGGTTGTAATAATCTTGGACGACGCCTGATAAGCGCGTTGCGTGGTGATCAAGTTTGTGAACTCCGTCGCGAGATCCACGGTGGAGGCTTCCAGCGAACTCGACTGGATGGCGCCGGCGCCGCCGGTTTTCGCTTCGTTGATCGTGGCAACGCCCGAGGCGTTCGACGCTTGATATGCGTTGCCCGAAACGGCCGTGAGTCCGTTCGGATTCGAAAAGGTCGCGATCGGCAGTTTGTAGATCTTCTGCGACAGGCCGTTCGAGAAGTTGGCCGTCACATAACCGCTCGTATCGACCGTCACGCCCGAAAGGCTGCCGAACAGCGAGCCATCGACCGTCGATGATGTCAGCGAGGACGGGCTGTCGAACTGCGTTACGCCGTTCGAGCTGTTCAGCGTGCCCATGTTCAGCGTGATCGCCTGGGGTTGAAGGCCGGACGCGGCCGTGTCCCACGGGATCGTGATGCCCACGGTGCCGTCGGTCGAGGGGACCGCCGGTGAGTTCGTGGTATCGGTAATGCCCGCCAGCGTACCATCGGAATTGAAAGTCATATCGCCGGTGGCGATTGGGTTTGTGGCGGAACCGAGGTTTGCCGCAGCGCCCTGATAGGATACTTCGTACGACCAGGTGTTGGCAGCCGTTTTCACGTAGGAGATCTGCAAAGGCTGCGATCCGCCCTGACTATCATAGACGTTGATCGTGCGCTGGAAGTCTGGCGTAGCAGTCCCTGCGGTCATATCGCCCTTGGTGTAGGTGGCATCTGCTGCCGTGCTGGCCTGCAGATTGGCCTGCAACGTCATCGTGGTGGTGGCTTCAGCCTTGCCGGAGAGGTTGTTGATGTTCACGGCGGTCATATCGGTACGGTTGGTCGGCACGTTGCCCGTAGAGTCGAGCGGCCAGCCCATCAGGTAGTTGCCCGCTGAGTTGACCAGGTTGCCGTTCTGATCCGGCGCAAAATCGCCGGCGCGCGTGTAGTATTGAGAATTGACGGACCCTGCGGCGGCCGGCGTGTTGCTCACAACGAAAAAGCCGTTGCCGGAAATCGCCAGATCGGTCGGCGAAGAGGCGGTGCCGATGGTTCCCTGTGTGGTGATGTTCTGCGTCGCCGAGGACATCACGCCCGCGTTGCTGACGTCGCCGCTGCCCATTGCGGACGCGAGCAGCGTGGAGAAGTTCGCGCTGGATGCCTTGTATCCGACGGTATTGACGTTCGCGATATTCGAGGAGGCGATGCTGAGGGCCTGACTGTTCGCGTCCAGACCCGAGACGCCAATCATGAGTGCGCTATAGAGTGACATTGTCTTACTTCCTTTCGTGTCCGGCATCCCGCGGCTTCGCCTACGTGGCCGTGCTGTTTTCTGTGGCGCCGTTTCTCGGCGGCCGGTTATTCTTCAACTCGCGCTATCGACCGCGGACACGGCGCTGACGGGAACGGCCATCGTGCCGACCATCAGATAAGGCGTTGATCCGGTGAAGTTCACCTCGTTGACGACGCCGCTGCTGGCGACGGCGGCCTGAAGTGCACTGCCGTCAGGCGCTGTCGCCGCCACGGACAATGTGTAAGTGCCATCGTTGAGCTGGTTGCCGTTGTTATCCTTGCCGTCCCAGTTGAAGTCATGCTGACCGGCCGCCGTTTCGCCAGCGCCGGTGTAAACGACTTTGCCAGTCGAGTCGGTGACGGTGAGCGTGGTGGATGCCGCGGCGCCGCCGACTGCGTAACTCCAATGCCCGGCCCCATCCAATAGAGCCCCGCTGCCATTTGTGATGGTGATGCTCTTGCCCAGATAGCTGATCGCGTTGCTGGTGGTGTTGCCCTGCTGCAGCGAAATCAGAGTTTTAAGATTGTCGTTCGTGTTGATCTGTTGTTCGACGCCGGAGAACGAGACCAGTTCCTGCGTGAACTGATCGGAATCCATTGGATTCATCGGATCCTGGTTCCGCAACTGGGTGGTGAGCAGCGTCAAGAACGTGTCGAAATTGCCCGACAGGTCGGTAAGCGCGCTGTTCGTGCCGGTGCTGCTGGAACTCGCGGGCGTGTTGGCTGTCGCGGGAGGAACCGTGGTCATAACTTACCTCAAACCCGGATATCGAGACGCGCGTCGCCGGGTGCGACGTTCGCGTTGGAACTGGCGGAAGAAATATCGGCTGTCTGCACCGCTGCGATCGAAAGCGCGCGGCTGCGGGCATTGAAGGTCGGCGTGGACGACTGCTGCTCGCCTTTCAGCGAGAAGCTCAATCCGTTGTTGGCGACGTCGAGGCCCGCGTCACGCAGATTGCGTTCCAGCGTGGCCTTGTCATTCTGCAGAAGCTGAAGCGTCTGCGGATGCTCGGCGCTGACATGCGCTTGTGTTTTGCCGTCAGGATCGACCGAGATGCGCACGTCCACGCGGCCAAGTTCGGCCGGGTGCATATTGATGTCGAACTGCTTGTCGCCATCTTTCGATTTCGCGGCGATGGCGACGCCCAGTGCGGCGAAGGTCGTGTCGTCGGTCGGGGCATCGTGCAACGGCTGCGGCGAGACGTGCAGCGTGACGGCGACCTGCGGCGGCGTGATGGGGTTCGCACTGGTGCTGTTCGCAGCAGTGATCGTCAAACTGGCATCTGTCGGCGCGGCATTGGTGTGTGCTGGCAAAGGTGCCTGCGGCTGCGGGTTGTTAAAGGTGGGCGCGGGTGCGTCCGGCTGCTTCTGCACGTCGCTGGTCGTTCGCGCGCTGCCGGGCTGGGCCTGGCTCTTGTCGCCATTGCCGCTCTGCGCGTTCGCGTCGCCATCCTTCGAATTTGCGGGCGGCGCGTCGAACTGCACTGGCAAAGCCTGTGTTTCGATTTTCACCTGTGCGGTGGGCGCATGCGTTGCGGTCTGTGTGGCGTTCGCCATCGCGGCGCTTTCGATCTTTGTTACGGTCGGCGTGGCGGGAGTCATCCTGGTCGCGACTTCGGCTACGGCCACGCCTTTGGCGGCGATCTGCGCACTGTCGGGGTCGTTCGTGGCGCCGGCGGTGGCAGCGATCTTCGCTGCCAGGGACTGCACCGTCTCTCCGTTGGGCATTGCGTCAGCGGCCGCGGCTTTGTTCGCATGATGCGCGATTTTGGTGTTGGGCACTTTGCTGCCGTCCGCCTGGCCTGTCTTCAGCACTGGCGTATTCGTGGTCTTGACCAATGCCGCGATGAGCTGTTCCTGAGTTGCCGTGTGAGCAGCGTCATTGGACTGATCACCGGCGCTGCTTGTTGCCCGTGCGGCGTTTTTTGTTGTCGGTGCAGCGGCGGTGTTCGTCGCTGCTGCTGTACCGTCGGTAACGGGGCTCTGCGGAATCGGTGCGCTTTGTGTGGCGTTGGCTGCTGCCGCTGCATCCGGAATGTCGGCTGTATCATTCGCGGCAGGCGGCTGTGGTGCCTCGATCTTCCCGGTCAGGGGATTGGCCGATGGCAAGATGGATGTCTTGGCGGGCGTTTGCCCGTTCTGGCCCATCGCTGCGCGCAGTGCGGGCATATCGATGCCACTTCCGGCGTTTTCGAGCTTGTCGATGAAAGCTTGCTGCTGTTGAAGCATCTGTGGGGTGAGAGCGGTGCCAAGGTCGCCATTTTTCAATTTGTTTTTCAGGCTCGTGTGCTTGCCGCGCGCATGAGACGCGCCATCTGCATCATTGTCGTTCTTGGGAGAGGTATTGGCGTTTGTGACGCCGGGTTCCGCAAGCACTGCATCGAGACTGTCGGTGAATGAGCCCGCGTTTCCGCTGCCGGCGGCGGCCACGGACGGGTTTGCTTTCGCGGTGTTGTCCACCGCGGGCGCCGTCGAAACTGCACTGGCCGAACTGATAGCCATGATCGATCCGCAATAATCCGCCAGAACAAAAGCAAGGGGCGGACCAGTTTGATTGGCCGCGCAATTCCTCGGATTTTGGCGCAGCGGATCTCTGTGCAGTTACGCGATTGCGCGGGCATGAAGTGCCGCACCCGGCAAACTCTGCCGCGCGCTTCATCTTTCGATCATTCAAATTTCCCAGATAGAGCGTGACTTTCGTATGGCACGGTGTTTGCGACCTTGGCCACGGCATAAAAGCATTTGGAGCGGCGCCCCGTGTCGATCAACAGTATTCTTGCCAGTGCGATGACCGCGTTGCAGACGAATACGGCCGCGCTCAAGGTCGTTTCGGACAACGTCGCCAATATCAATACGCAAGGGTATTCGCGCCGGGTTGTGAACCAGACTACCCAGGTGGCCGGCGGTGGTCTCACGGGCGTCGATATCGCCGACATCCAGCGCATTACCGATCAGTTCCTGCAAAGTGAAACGCTATCGGCCAGCGCGGGCTCGGCGCAATATAGCGCACAGAGCGATGTCTACTCCCAGCTCAACGGCTTGCTGGGGTCGCCTGGCGACGGCAATTCGCTGGGATCGCAGCTCGACAACATTTTCTCGGCGTTGGCGACCGCCTCGCAGGCGCCGAACACGAGCACCAGCCAGCAGAGTGTTCTGACCGCGCTGCAGGGATTCGCGAACACGATCAACAGCACGTCGTCCTCGATCTCGTCCCTGCAGAGCCAGGTCGATGGGCAGATCAGCTCCTCGATTTCCAGCGTCAATTCGCTGACCAAAAACATCTATAACCTGAACCAGCAGATTCAGACGGCGACGTTGGGAGGCGACACCTCTTCCGGCCTTCTCGACCAACGCGATCTGGCCGTGCAACAGCTTTCCAGTTTGATCGGCGTACGCACCTCCGTGCAGGCCAACGGCCAGATGACCGTGATGACACAGGACGGGGTGGACCTGGTCGGCGACTCCTACGCGCAGCTTTCTTATGCGGGTGGAAACGCCAACGGCACTTACGGTCAGATCATGATGACCAGCATCAACGGCATGAGCGGCAAGCAGGTCGGTCAAGCGCAGGCGATAGACCCGCATCTGGGTTCGGGCTCCATCGAGGGCCTGATCGACATGCGCGATAACCAGCTGCCCGCGATGCAGAACGAACTCGGCAATCTGGCGCGTCAAACGGCGCTTGCGTTCAACGCGCAGTCCAACGCCAACTCGGCGGCGCCGCCGCCTTCGGTGATGAGCGGACGCGACACGGGGCTTCTTGCCACCGACAGCTTGAACTTCTCCGGCAAGACAACCATCGCGGTTGCGGACTCGAGCGGCAATCTTGTCAGCCGGATCGATGTCGATTTCGGTGCAGGAACGCTCTCGGTCGATGGCGCCGCGCCCCCGGTCAGTATCGGCACCACGGTCGGAAGTTTTGCGAGCGCGCTCAATGGCGCATTGGGCAGCAATGGCAGCGCCAGTTTCTCCAGTGGGCAATTGTCGATTGCCGCCAATGGTACGAACGGCGTAGTCGTGCAGGACGATGCGACAACACCCTCCAGCCGCGGCGGCGCGGGCTTTTCGCTGTTCTTCGGGTTGAACGATGTGTTCGAGGGCGCCGCGCCTTCGATCCTTTCGACCGGACTTTCGGCAAGCGACAGCAGTGGGTTGGCCGCCGGCGGCTCCATGAGCTTTGTGCTCAAGAACCCGAACGGAACCATCGACAAGCAGGCGAGCGTCACTATCGCCGCGGGCATGAGCATTGGCGATGTTGTCACCGCGCTCAACACCTCGTTCGGTGGCGCAGGCACTTTCGCACTCGGCTCCGACGGAAGCATGAAATTCACGCCATCGGGTGGCAACAGCAGCGATACGCTGAACGTCACCTCCGACACCACGCAGCGTGGCAACACGGGAATGAGTTTCACCGGGCTTTTCGGCATCGGCGCCAATCAGGCGGCGATGCAGGCTCAAGGCTTCTCCGTCAATGCAAGCATGATTTCCTCTCCGTCATCTCTGCCCTTCGCGCAGTCGAATTTGACATCCACCACGGTGGCCGGCGATTCCATTCTGGGTTCTGGCGATGCGCGCGGGTTGATCGCGCTGCAAAATCTCGCCAATAGCCGTCAGAATTTCACCGCCGCCGGCGGAATGGGTGCGCAGACGTCAACGCTGACCGATTATGCCGCGAACTTCTACCAGGATGTCGCGACGCGCAGTAACGCAGCATCGACCGCGGCCACCACGCAGGGCGATCGTCTGTCCGAAGCGCAGACGCGTCAATCGAGCGAATCCGGCGTCAATCTCGATGAAGAGCTTTCCAACATGATGACCTACCAGCGGGCCTATTCTGCCGGCGCGCGCATGCTGCAAGTCGGCCAGACGCTTTACGACACTTTGCTGCAAATGCCGGTTTGAGGGACTAAGCCATGACCATTGATCGCGTCGGAACCAATTCGCAGAGCCAGCTTCTGCTCACGCAGATTCAGCAGGCGGAACTCGCGCTGACCAAAACCCAGACGCAGGTAACGAGCGGCATGGTCTCTACAGACTACGCCGGTATCGGGAATAAGACTGCGATGCTCGAAGCCACGCGTTCGGCTGCGAACCGTACCACGGCGTATCAGTCCGCCACGACGCTCGCGTTGAATCAGTCGAACCTGCAGGACAGCCAGATGAGTTCGCTGTCGGATCTTGCCAACCAGCTGCGACAGGCGATCACGACGGCGGTGGGCGACAATGACGCCTCCACCTTGATGACGACGGCGCAGAGTATTTTCGATCAGGCGTCGCAAATCCTGAATTCGAAGGATGGGAACGGAAATTACCTCTATGGCGGCGACAAAAACGGTCAACCGCCGCTGACCGCAACGAGTCTTAACGATCTTATATCGATGAGCTCAGCATCCAACGCTTTTCAGAACGGGACGGTCGCAAACTCTGTCATGGTCGGCGACGGACAAAGTGTTCAGGTCGGCATGCTCGCGTCCAATATCGGAACCGGGCTGATGCAAACGCTCAAAGACCTCGCCGATTTCAACGCGGGCTCCAACGGCAACTTCTCGACAGGCCTGACGGACACGCAGTCGAGCTTCCTGTCCGGTGAAATCCAGACAGCGACGACGGCGGCAACGCAGATCAACGACGCCGCCGCCGCCAACGGCAACATCAATAGCCAGCTTACGGACGCGAGCGCCAACCAGAAAACCATGTCTACCCTGTTCGGTGGCTTTGTCTCGAATATCGAGGAGGTGGACATGCCGACGGCGATCACCCAACTGAACCAGAACCAGGTGGCGCTGCAGGCGGCGCTTCAGGTCACCTCGCAGCTTAGCCAGGTTTCCCTCCTGAACTATTTGCCGGCCCCGGCGGCTTAAGGGTTGAAGCGCTGCCTTGAGGGGCTTATAGGGCGGCGCATGACCGGCGCCCGCAACAGCCTCGGATTTGCGAAGGAACCGCGCGAAACCCGCGTGGTCGTCGCCATGTCCGGTGGCGTGGATTCGTCTGTCACTGCAGCACTTTTGAAGCGCGAGGGTTACGACGTCATCGGCATGACGCTGCAGCTTTACGATGCGGGCGTGGCTGCCAAGAAAAAGGGTGCATGTTGCGCCGGCCAGGACATTCACGATGCGCGCCGCGTGGCACAGAGCCTCGGCATTCCGCATTACGTTCTGGATTATGAAGCCCGCTTCAAGAAAGCGGTGATGGAAGATTTTGCTGCCACCTATGCGCGGGGCGAAACGCCGATCCCCTGCGTCGCCTGCAATGAGAAGGTGAAATTCGCCGATCTGCTGGTGACGGCGAAGGAACTGGGCGCGGACGCGCTGGCGACCGGTCATTATATAAATCGCATCGATGGCACGCACGGTCCGGAACTGCACGTTGCCGCCGATCCCGCGCGCGACCAGAGCTACTTCCTTTTCCGCACCACGCGTGAGCAGTTGGATTTCGTGCGCTTCCCGCTCGGCGGCATGCCCAAGAGCGATGTGCGCAGGATCGCCGTCGAACTCGGACTGATCGTCGCCGACAAGCCGGACAGCCAGGACATCTGTTTCGTACCCAGCGGCAACTACGCGAGCGTGGTCGAAAAGCTGAAGCCGGATGCCGTGAAGCCGGGTGATGTCGTCGATCAGGGCGGCAAGGTTCTGGCAAAACATGACGGTGTGATCCATTTTACCGTTGGCCAGCGCAAAGGCCTGGGACTTTCCGGCAATGAAGAACCGTTGTTCGTGCTGAACATCGACGCTGCCAGCGCGCGTGTCGTGGTCGGTCCGCGCGCGGCGCTGGCGACGAAGACGGTCACGCTCCGTGACGTGAACTGGCTTGTCGAAAAAAGCGGCCCTTTCGATTGCGCGGTGAAGGTCCGCTCCATGCGTCCGCCCGTGCCTGCGCGCGTGACCCCGATGGGCGACGGCGCGATGGTGGAATTGCTGACACCGGAAGAGTCCGTCGCCCCTGGTCAGGCTTGCGTCTTCTATGACAAGGACAGCCGCGTGCTTGGCGGCGGCTGGATCATGCGCGGCGAGCCTGCGCGGATGGCCGCCGAATAGCTGTTCTTGACACCCCCGGTCCTCGCCCTTAAACCGCGCCTCCTTGGCTGGCCATCCGGCAGCGTAGCTCAGTGGTAGAGCAGGGGAATCATAATCCCTTGGTCGGGGGTTCAAATCCCTCCGCTGCTACCAGCCGGGCGCAAAATGGGG
>JANWJQ010000085.1 GCA_025451875.1 Rhizomicrobium sp. | reverse complement strand
GACTTCCAGGAAGGCTTCCGCCGTCGAGCCGGTGCCGAGGCCGAGCTTCATGCCGTCTTCGACAAACTCCAGCGCCTTGATGGCGGCATCGCGTTTCAGGTCTGCGGCGGTTTTGCGAGTCATGCGAGTGACTTTAGCAGACCGGGCACGGAGCGGAACCGCGCCCGCACGCTGCTGACATAATCCTGCCAGGCGCGTGCTACATCCTCCGCGTCAAACGATGGAGGCCCTTCATGACCCTGAAGACCCACAAGGCAAGCTGCCATTGCGGCGCGGTCAGCATCGAAGCGGATCTGGATCTCGCGGCGGGATCGGCGCGGTGCAACTGCTCGATCTGTTCCAAGTCGCGCTGGTGGGGCATTAGCGCCAAGCCGGATGCGGTGCGCGCTATCCATGGCGAGGACAACACTTTTGTTTACAGCTTCGGCACACGCTCCATCCAGTTGCACCATTGCAAGACCTGCGGCCTGCGGGTTTACGGCAAAGGGCATATCGCGGAGATGGGCGGCGACTTCGTGGCCGTGAATGTCGCGTGCCTGGACGGCGTCAGCGACGCAGAACTCGCCGCGATCCCGATCATGTATTGCAACGGCCGCGACAATGACTGGATGCACGAACCGGCGGTGAAGTCGTATCTGTGACGCCTGTCACTCGACGGTGACGGACTTCGCCAGATTGCGCGGCTGATCGACATCCGTGCCTTTGGCGACGGCGGTGTGATAGGCGAGCATCTGCATCGGCAGCGAATAGACAAGCGGCGCGATCAGCTCGTCCGTTTCCGGCACTTCGATGGTCGCCCAGGCCTGCTGCCCGGCGGCGGAGATGCCGCGCGCATCGGAGATCAGCACCACCTTGCCGCCGCGCGCCATCGACTCCTGCATGTTGGAGATCGTCTTTTCGAACACCGCATCGTGCGGCGCCATGACGATGATCGGCACGTTCTCGTCGATCAGCGCGATCGGGCCATGCTTCATCTCGCCGGCGGCATAGCCTTCGGCGTGGATATAGGAGATTTCCTTGAGCTTCAGAGCGCCTTCCATGGCGAGCGGGAAATTCACGCCGCGGCCCAGATAAAGAACGTCACGCGCCTTGGCGAGTTCGACGCCGAGCGCCTTCACCTTCGCATCCTGCTTGGCGAATTCGACCATGTGGCGCGGCGTTTCCAGCAATGAAGCGCACAGCTTGGCTTCCTGCGCCTTGTCGATGATACCGCGCGCGCGGCCCGCCGCGATGGCAAGCGATGCCAGCACCGCAAGCTGGCAGGTGAACGCCTTGGTGGAGGCGACGCCGATTTCCGGTCCCGCGAATGTCGGCAGCACGACATCGGCTTCGCGCGCGATCGAGCTTTCGGTCACGTTGACGATGGCGATGGTGGTCTGGCCTTGCGCCTTCGCATCGCGCAGCGCGGCCAGCGTGTCCGCGGTTTCGCCCGATTGCGAGATAAACAGCGCCACGCCATCCTTCGGATAGACCGGATCGCGATAGCGCAACTCGGACGCGACATCGACCTCAACGCCAAGACGCGCAAACTTCTCGAACCAGTACTTTCCGACCAGCGCCGCGTAATAGGACGTGCCGCAGGCGGAGATCATCAGGCGCGACGCCTTGCCCAGCGCTTCCATCGCGCCCTTCTCGCGCAGCGAGACGAACGGTCCGGTCGCGTCGATATAATGCGCGAGCGTGTGGCCCACGACTTCCGGCTGTTCGTGGATTTCCTTGGCCATGAAATGATTGAAGCCGGCCTTGTCGACAAGACCCGCCGTCGCCGAGGTGATCTTGATCTCGCGGTTCGCGGGCGCGCCGCTCTCATTGTAGATCGACACCTGCGGCCCGCGCAGCACGGCAACGTCGCCGTCTTCCAGATAGGAGACGCGGTTGGTGAACGGCGCGAGCGCGAACGCATCGGAACCGAGATAGGCTTCCTTCTCGGCATAGCCCACGGCAAGCGGGCTGCCCTTGCGCGCGCCGATCACAAGGCCTTCTTCATCGGTGAAGATCATCGCGAGCGCATAAGCACCGGTCAGGCGGCGCACCGCTTCCTTCGCGGCCTCTTCCGGCGCGAGTCCATGGTCGAGATAATCGGTGACAAGATGCACCGCCACTTCGGTATCGGTTTCGGATTCGAATTTGTGGCCCTTGGCGCGCAGTTCATCGCGCAACTCGCGGAAATTCTCGATGATGCCGTTATGCACCAGCGCAACGCGCGCGGAGGCATGCGGGTGCGCGTTGCTTTCGGTCGGCGCGCCGTGTGTGGCCCAGCGCGTATGACCGATGCCGGTGCGGCCAGACAGCGGATGTTTCGCCAGCACTTCGGCGAGCTTCGACAATTTGCCCGGCGCGCGGCGGCGGTCGATGTGATGTCCCGTCAGCGTGGCGATGCCCGCGGAGTCATAGCCGCGATATTCAAGACGGCGCAGCGCTTCGAGGATCAGAGGGGCCGCGTCGTCGCGCCCCGAAATTCCGACAATTCCGCACATCTTACTTTTTCCCTTTGGCCGCTTTTTCGGCTGCCTTGCGGGCGCGGAATTTCGCCGCCCAACCCGCGATCTGTCTCTGCTCGCCGCGCGCGACGGCCAGCGCGTTCGCCTCGACATCCTTGGTGATGACCGAACCGGCGGCGGTGATCACGCCGTCACCGATCTTCACCGGCGCCACCAGCGCCGTGTCCGATCCGATGAAGGCGCCCGCGCCGATATCGGTGAAATGCTTGTCGTAGCCGTCGTAATTGCAGGTGATGGTGCCCGCGCCGATATTGGCGCCCGCGCCGACGCGCGCATCACCGATATAGGTGAGGTGGTTGGCCTTGGCGCCTTTTTCAATCCGCGCCTTCTTCACCTCAACGAAATTGCCGATGTGAACATCCTCTTCCAGCACCGCACCGGGACGCAGGCGCGCGTAAGGCCCAACCAGAGCGCCCTTGCCAACTTCCGCACCTTCCAGATGCGAATGCGATTTGATCTGCGCCCCGCCGCGCACGGTGACGCCGGGACCGAACACGACATAGGGCCCGATCTGCGCGTCGGCCTCGATCACTGTGTCGTGGCTGAGAAAAACCGTTTCGGGAGCCAGCATGCCGACGCCATCGTTCAGAAGCTTCGCGCGCAGGCGCTGCTGCATGGCGGCTTCGGCGAGCGCCAGTTCTGCGCGCGAGTTCACGCCCATGACGGTGACCTCGTCCGTCACGGTGACCGCGCTCTTCACGCCATCGGCTTTGGCGACCAGCGGTACCTCCGGCAGGTAATATTCACCTTGCGCATTGTCGCTTTTCAGCTTCGCAGCCCATTCGAAAAACTTCGCGGCGTTCGCGGCCGAATAAGTGCCCGCACAGCACAGATCGACGGCGCGCTGTTCTGCGCTGGCGTCCTTGTATTCAACAATGCGATCCAGAAGGCCGTCCTTGTCCAGGATCACACGGCCGTAATGCGCGGGATCCTGCGGACGAAACGCCACGACGGAGAGGCCGCTCTTCGCGGCAGAATCGAGAGACTCGCGCATCATGTCCGCGCGCGCGAGCGGCATGTCGCCATTGTTGATCAGCACCGCACCCGTGAAATCGCCAAGCGCACTTTTGGCGGAAGCGGCGGCATGGCCGGTGCCGAGTTGTTTGTCCTGGATCGCCGTCTCCGCGCCGAAGTGCGCCGCGAGCGCACGCACGTCTTCCATCTGCGGCGCCGTCACCACCACGATGCGCTCGATGCCCGCACCGCGCATGGCGGCGATGACATGGCCCAGCATCGGCAGATGCGCGACTTCGTGCATGACCTTGGGCTTGGCGGATTTCATCCGCGTACCCTGGCCTGCCGCCAGAATGATTCCCGCCTTCGCGGTCATGGATTGTCCATTGGTGGAGATGCAGCGCCGTGTTTTGCGATAACCTGCCCATAAATCAAGGCAAAATGACGATTTGCAACATTATGTTGCGCGGACCGCCTGCTGCCGGTTAACGAGAGCCATGACCGCCCTTTCCCTGCCCGCACTGATCTTCGACCTTGACGGAACATTGGTCGATACCGCGCCCGACCTTCTGGGGGCGATGAATGCCGTGCTGGTGGCGCAAGGCCGAGAAACGGTCGATCCGGAAACCCTGCGCCATATGGTGGGCTTCGGTGCGGCATCGCTCATCCGCCAGGCGATGACAGCGACGGGCGATCCCGTGGCCGAGGACATGTTGCACCGGCTGGTCGACGATTTCGTGGTGCATTACGGCGAGCACATCGCCGACGCCAGCGTGCCTTTTCCGGGTGTCATCGACACCCTGACCATGCTGACGTCGCAAGGCGTGCCGATGGGTGTTCTCACCAACAAGCCCCATGAGCTGGCGCTGCCGCTTCTGGATGCGCTGGACATGAGCAAGTTCTTCGGCGCGATCCACGGCGCCGGGCGTTTCTCCTATGTGAAGCCCGACCCGCGCGTATTCCATCACGTCGTGGAGGATTTGACCGGCCACGCGAACGCACCGGCCCTGATGGTGGGCGACAGCACCACGGACGCCAAGACCGCGCGGGCGGCGAATGTGCCGGTTATTCTTCTTTCTTATGGTTACACCCCGGACCCTGTGGAAACGCTGGGCGCGGACGCGGTGACCGGCGATTTCCGCGACATACCGGCGCTGGCGCGCAGATTGGCAAAAAGTTAGCGGCATGGCCCTTGCCGCTAAGCGGCGGGAACGGCACACATTCTTGGCGCGTTTCACGATCCTGCGCCGTGGATCAGCGCCTAACCCATGCCGCATTTTCAGCGCAGTATGCGATGATAGTGCGCGCCATATTCGACGGGGATTCCCGATGAGCCGATTCAAGTTCGATCGGGAGACATTGATTACGACTGCCTTGCGGATTCTGCCCGCTTTCGACCGCCTGCTGATGCGCAGCGCGGCGACGAAAGAGTATGAGATTTTCCCCAATTCGCTTTTCCCCTGGACGGACTATCTGAAGGCACAGACGCCGGTCATTCGCGCCGAAGCCGAGAAGCTTCTGCAAGATCGCATGTCGGTGCCGTCGGTGCGCGAGATTTCTCCCGATCATGCCAAGATCGCAGTCGACGACAAATGGCGTTCGTTCTTCCTGTGGGGATACGGCGTCAAGATCACCGACAATTGCGCGAAGTGCCCCGAGACGGCGAAGATCCTCGAGAACATCCCCGGACTTCTGACCGCATTTTATTCGGTGATGCTCAAGGGCGCGCATGTGCCGCTCCACACCGGACCCACCAAAGCGATCCTCACGACCCATCTGGGCCTGATCATTCCGCGCGAGCGCGAGAAATGCCACATGACGGTCGGCGACAATAACAATGTCGTCTGGAAAGAAGGCGAGATCGTCATCTTCGACGACATGTTCCCGCATGAAGTGTGGAACGACACCGATGAAGACCGCATCATTCTGCTCGTTCACATCAAGCGGCCGCTGAAATTCCCCGGCTCTGTCCTGCGTGACCTGTTCTTCTCCGCGCTGCGCGCCAGCCCATTCGTGCGCGACGGCCTGCGCAATCTCGATGCGTGGAAGCAGAACAACGCCGTGGCGGATGCGGCGCCGGAACGCCTGGCGGCCGAATAATCTAACGCTCCTGTAATGACGCGTCGCAGCATCGAATTGCTGCGATGTTTCCACGCGCGCCATTGATGCGCGCGTTTTGCGTCCCTACATCTCAAGCACGATGAACACGCTCCTGTTTCGCACAACATTACGGTCGAGCCGCCTTCACGCAGGCCAATAGCCCGGACGGCATCTGCCGTCCGGGGCCTTCATCGCTTTTCCCGGTTTTCATCTGCTGTCCGCGCGGCCTTGCCGCTGCAACAGCATATGCGTGAGGTCAAATCATGTTGCCCAGATTGCCCGACATCTTCGTTCCGCTCACCGAGAAGCGGCGTCTCTCCGCGGCGGCGGCCGCCGCGAGCGACCACAAATCTCCGGTCGCGGCATTTCTGCGCGCGGAACTGCGGCGCGCGCGTTTCTGCGCTGAACCGGAATTTCCCGCGCATACAGCCGTCATGAACGGCCCTCTGCGTTACCGCATCGACTGGGGTCCGGACTCTGCATCCTGCCGCGTGGTCTATTCCGAAGACTTCAGCGGCAACGACGATGAGATCCCGCTGCTCTCGCCGCTGGGCGTGGCGCTTCTGGGACTTCGCGCCGGAGAACGCATGCCATTCTTCACGCAGGATCGCGGATTCCGGCTTCTCACCGTGGTGGAGGCGGAGCCCGCGGAACGGCCGCAACATTCCGCCGGCGCGCTCGGTTCGTCGAAACCGATTTCGCAAGCAATTCCCATGGAGGCTTTATCATGACTGCCATGACCAATCTGCCGTCCATCGTGATGTCCCCGCAGGATCACGAACGCCTGAGCAACATCGCGCAGGCGGCGCAGCGAACTGTCCCCACTGTGGCGGACTATCTGCTGCGTGAGCTCGATCGCGCGAAGGTCACTCCAAAAGATGACCCATGCACGAAGCGCGTGAAGATGGGATCGCATGTGGAATTCCGCGACAACGGGACGGGACGCGTGCGCGCCATCCAACTGGTCTATCCGGCGGAAGCCGATCCGCAAGCCGGCCGGATTTCCGTTCTCACGCCCATCGGCGCCGCGCTGGTCGGGCTCTCCGAGGGAAAAACGATTCCGTGGGTGGGACGTTCGGGCGAGAACCGCACGCTGACGGTGCTGAAGATCGGCGCGGACAGCGGCCCCGTCCGCTACAGCGACATGTGAAAACGCGTAGCCCGTCGCGCCCAAGCTCTTGAGAAAGGCGCGACGGGCCTTTTGGGCCCGACAGACCGGTCAATCACGCCGCAAGAATTACTCTTCGAAGCCCACGAAAACCGCCGCGTCATCGACCGGCTTTCGGCGCGAAACGACGGCGTTTGCCGGAAACGTATCGTCGGGATAACCCATCGCGATGCAGATCATGATGACCTGATCTTCCGGAATGCCCGCATGTTCGCGCACAACGGGAGACTGCATGATGCCCTGGCTGTTGATGACGCAGCCGAGACCGCGGGACCAGGCTGCGTTGACGAGCGCATTGGCGATGGCGCCGCAATCGAACGGCGCGATGTCGCCGCCATGGATCGACCGATCGTAGGTCACGACCACGGAGACCGGCGCATCGAACTGGCGAAAGCCGCGAAGCACCCAGTCCTGACGCCTGGCTTTGTCGTGCCTTTCGATTCCCATCGCGCCGAACAACTGCTTTGCGATCTCGATCTGCCGCTCGCGATGCGCGCCCGCATATTCGCCATGGCCGCGAAATTCGCGCGATGACGGAACGCCCGCGAGGTTGCGCTCGGTATTGCCCGCGCGAATGCGGTCCAAAGGCGCGCCCGCAACGACGTAGAAATTCCAAGGTTGTGTGTTGAGCGAAGACGGCGCGCGCATCGCAATTTCAAGGACTTCCCGAATCAGGGTTTTGGGCACCGGATCGGGCTTGTAACCGCGGATGCTTCGGCGGCCCAAAACAACGTCATCATATTGCAAAGCAGAATCTCCGGGGCGGCTTGGTGGAACGCCGCCGGACTTTACCCTGACTTTTGCCGGAAGAAATGGCTGGCGCGAATCGCGCAAAGGTCTCTCATACTCATTCGCAGACGATAACGCCGCACTACCTGTCGCAGGGCTTTACGATGCTGCGGCCGGGGATCAATCTTGTCCGTGAGACGCGCAACCGGATCGGGGGCATCATGGCCGGCGCACAATCGAACGAATCCATCGAACAACTTTCGCCGTGGTGGGCGCGCGCCGTCGCGCTGACATTCGTTTTCGGATTCGGCGTGCTGATCCTTTTGACGTTCAAGGCCTATCAGAACGCGCCTCCCATACCCGCGCGCGCCGTGGACGCATCCGGACAGACCGTCTTCACCGGCGACGATGTGCGTGCGGGCCAGGCGGTGTTTCTCAAATACGGACTCATGGACAACGGCACGATCTGGGGCCATGGCGGCTATCTGGGCCCCGATTTCGGCGCAACCGTGCTGCATCACTGGGCGCAAGACCTGGCCGGGCAAAGGGCGCAAGCGCGGTTCGCCAAAGACTACACCGCGCTTTCGAGCGGCGAACGCGCCGCCGTGGACGGCGAAGTCGCGACGCTGCTGAAGACCAACCGCTACGATCCGGCGACCGATACACTCACTTTGCTTCCGGCGGGCGCGGAGACGTTCGCGTTGGAAACCGCGCGCTGGAAGGACTATTTCAAGGATCCGGCGGGCAATGGCGGATTGTCCGCCAATCTGATTTCCGATCCCGTGGAGCTTCACCAACTCACCGCCTTCTTCACTTGGGCGGCTTGGGGATCGGTGACGCAACGGCCCGGCACCAGCCACTCCTACACCAACAATTTTCCTTACGATCCGCTGGCGGGAAATCGTCCGTCCGGTGCGGCGCTGCTGTGGACGGGCATTAGCTTCATCTTCCTTCTGGGCGGAATAGCCCTCGTCCTGCTCGCGTTCGGCAAGTTCGATTATCTGGGCTGGCACGGCGAACCGGCGCCGATGGAAAAATGGGTGCTGAGCGGCGCGCAGAAAGCGACGCTCAAATACATGGCCGTCGCGTCGGTGCTGCTTTTGGCGCAGACCTTCTTCGGCGCGGGCGTAGCGCATTACCGCGCCGAGCCGGGCGACTTTTACGGCTTCGATCTCGCGGCATGGTTCCCCAGCAATCTGCTGCGCACATGGCATCTGCAATCGGCGATTTTCTGGATCGCGACATCTTACGTCGCCGGCGCACTGTTCGTCGCCGAATTGCTGGGCCGGGAAAGCCCGCCCCGCCAGCGGCTGGGCATCCATCTTCTTTTCGGCGCGCTTATCGTCGTCGTCGCCGGAAGCATGCTGGGCGAATGGGTCGGCATCCTGCAATGGCTTCCCAAAACGTGGTTCTGGTTCGGCGATCAGGGATGGGAGTATCTGGAGCTTGGCCGCTTCTGGCAG
>JANWJQ010000084.1 GCA_025451875.1 Rhizomicrobium sp. | reverse complement strand
GGATCGGCGATGATGATCTCCGCGTGCAATCCGTAGCGCGACTTCATTCGCACCGACACGGATTGTCGGGCCGTATCGCAGGTGGCGATGTCGCAAGCCACCGCAGCCTCGCACGTGACGACGAGCCGGTCCAGCGTGCCGTCGCGATGCACGTCGATTTGGTAGTGCGGCGACAAGGCGGACTCTGACACGATCAATTCCTCGATCTGGCGCGGAAAGATGTTCACGCCCCGAATGATGAGCATGTCGTCGCTGCGGCCGGCGATGCGATCCATGCGTCGCATCGGCACATTGTCCACCGGCGCGGAGAGCCTCGAAAGATCGCCGGTGCGATAGCGGATGATCGGCAATGCCTCCTTCGACAGCGAAGTGAAGACGAGTTCGCCCTCTTCGCCATCGGGCAGCGGCGCGCCGGTTTCGGGATCGACGATCTCGGGCAGGAAGGCGTCTTCCCAAACGGTGAGCGCGCCGCGCGCATCGGCCCGTTCCTGCGCCACGCCGGGGCCGAGGACTTCTGAAAGACCGTAAATATCCAGCGCCACAACACCGAAACGCCTTTCGATCTCGCGCCGCATTTCTTCGCTCCACGGCTCAGCGCCATGGATGCCGATTTCCAGTGACGTTTCGCGCGGGTCGATGCCCGCGCGTTCCAGCGCTTCGCCCAGCGCCAGCATGTAGGACGGCGTGCAGCAGATGATGCGCGGTTTCAGATCGGTGATGAGCTGGATCTGCCTTTCTGTCTGTCCGCCGCTCGCTGGAACGACGACACATCCAAGTTTCTCCGCGCCGCCATGCAGGCCAAGCCCTCCGGTGAAAAGGCCGTAGCCATAGGCATTGTGCAAGACATCGCCGCGCCGCCCACCGGCCACGAGGATGCAGCGCGCGATGAGGTGGTTCCACAAATCCAGATCGGCCTGCGTGTAGCCCACGATGGTGGGCTTGCCGCTGGTGCCGGACGAGGCATGCAGCCGCACGCATTGGTCATGCGGTACGGCGAACATGCCGAATGGGTAGTTCTCGCGGAAATCGCTTTTCAACGTAAACGGAAAACGCGCCAGATCGGCCCTCGTTTTCACATCGTCCGGCGTCAAGCCCGCCGCATCGCATTTTGCGCGATAATAAGGCGTGTGGTTGTAAGCATGCGTCACGGACCATTTCAGCTTTTCGAGTTGAAAAGCCTCTAGCTCCGCCCGCGATGCGAAGACGGGCAGCATCTAGACCGCGTTCATCGTCAGCAATTCGTAAGTCGCCGCCGTGTCGCCGTTCTGGTTGGTGACGATCACCTGCCAGCGCACTTCGCCCATTTCCGGATTGCGCAAGGATTTGGATTTCGCGGTGAGCTGCACCGTGATGCTGTCGCCCGGCTTCACCGGCTTGGTGAAGCGCAGATTGTCGAGGCCGTAATTTGCCAGCACCGGCCCCGGCGGCGGATCGACGAACAATCCGGCGGCAAAGGAGAGCAGCAGATAGCCATGCGCCACGCGCCCGCCGAACAGCGGATTGGCCTTCGCCGCTTCCTCGTCCATGTGGGCATAGAAGGTATCGCCGGTGAAATGGGCGAAATGCTCGATGTCCTCCAGCGTGATGGTGCGCGGCTGGGTGACGAGCGTTTTGCCCAGTTCCAGTTCGTTGAAGCGCAGGCGGAAGGGATGCGGGCCTTCGCGCATTTCCGGGCTCCCACGCATCCATTCCTGCGTGACGCCCGTGAGCATGCGGGGCGAACCCTGCAACGCGGTGCGCTGCATGTAATGATGAACGCCATGCAGGCCGCCCATCTCCTCGCCGCCGCCCGCGCGGCCGGGGCCGCCATGGATAAGGTTCGGCAGCGGTGAGCCGTGCCCGGTGGACTCCTTCGCGCAATCGCGATTGAGAATGAACAATCGTCCGTGGAACGCGCCCGAACCGGTCAGCACGTCGCGCGCGACCTTGGGATCGTAAGTATAAAGCGACATCACCAGCGAGCCTTGCCCGCGATTCACCAGCGCGATGGCATCGCCCAGATCTTTGTAAGGCATGAGCGTGGCGACGGGGCCGAATGCTTCGGTGTCATGCACGCGGCTTGCCTTCGCCGGATCGTCGCAGCGCAGCAACACAGGCGAAAGGAATGCGCCTTTGCCCTCTGCCTTGCACGGATCGCCGAACACGATGCGCGCTTCTTTCGACAGCGTGTCGATCTTCTCGCGCACATCGTTGCGCTGCGCGGTGGAGACGAGCGCGCCCATCTGGGTCTTTTCGTCGCGCGGATCGCCAACCACGATCTTGCCAAGCGCCTCTTTCAGTGCGGCTTCCACCGCATCCATCTGCGCGGCGGGCACCAGTGCGCGGCGAATGGCGGTGCATTTCTGGCCCGCCTTCACCGTCATCTCGCGCACGACCTCTTTCACGAAGAGGTCGAATTCCGGTGTGCCTTGCACGGCATCCGGCCCCAGCACGGCGGCGTTGAGCGAGTCCCGTTCCGCGATGAAACGCACGCTCTCGCGAGCGATCACCGGATGGCGCTGCAGCGTCTGCGCGGTTTCGGCGGAGCCGGTGAAGGACACGACGTCCTGCCCCGTGAGATGATCGAACAGATCGCCGGTCGGCCCGATGATGAGTTGCAGCGCGCCCTTCGGCAGCACATTCGCTTCGATCATGATGCGGAACGCCGCTTCGGTGAGATAGGCCGTCGCCGTCGCAGGCTTCACGATGGCGGGCATGCCGGCCAGCAATGTAGGGCCGAGCTTTTCGAGCATCCCCCAGACCGGGAAATTGAACGCATTGATATGCACCGCCGCGCCCTGGCGCGAGGTCAGCACATGCTGGCCCATGAAAGTGCCGCGCTTGGACAAGCCTTCCGGCGCGCCTTCCACGATGATGGTGTCGTTGGGAAGTTCGCGGCGGCCTTTGGACGAATAGGCGAACAGCGTGCCCGCGCCGCCTTCGATGTCGATCCAGCTATCGGCCTTCGTGGCGCCGGTGTTGTAGGAGAGTTCGTATAACTCATCTTTCTTCGCCATCACGGCATCGCCCAACGCTTTGAGCATCTTGGCGCGCTGATGGAAGGTCATCTTGCGCAGGGCAGGGCCGCCGACTTTGCGCGCCTGATCGAGCATGGCTTTGAAGTCGCGCACCGTCGTGCCGGTTTCGGCGACAATCTCACCCGTCACAGCCGAAGCGATGGCCGTCAGTTTGCCTTCCGGCGCGATCCAAGCGTCCGCGACGTAGCTTTGCAATTTCATGGATGTCTCCTAGCGCCCGGTGAATTTCGGTGCGCGTTTTTCTCCGAAGGCGGCAACGCCTTCCTTGTAGTCGGATGAGCGGCCCAACTCGCGCTGCAGATCGCGTTCGAGATCGAGCTGCGCATTCAGTTCGTTGCTCCAGCCGTGCTGCATCGCCATCTTGATCGCGGCGAGGCCTTTGGTTGGTCCGCTGGCGAGTTTGGCGACAAGCTTGTCGGCTTCCGTCTGCAACTCTGCGTCTTCCACCGCGCGCCAGATGATGCCCCATTGTTCGGCTTTCTCCGCGCTCAAGGCTTCGCCGGTCAGCGCCAGGCCCATCGCTCGTGCGTGGCCCGCAAGGCGCGGCAAGATCCATGTGCCGCCGGAATCGGGGACAAGGCCGATATTGGAGAACGACTGAATGAACTTTGCGCTCTTTGCCGCCAGAACGATGTCCGCTGCGAAGGCGATGTTCGCGCCGGCACCGGCGGCAACGCCGTTCACCGCGCAGACAACCGGTTTGGGCAGCGCGACGATGCGCTTGATCAGCGGGTTGTAGCGGTTCTCGAGCGACGCCCCGAGATCGACGCCTTCGCTGCCCGGCGCCACCGCGCGATCCGACAGATCTTGTCCCGCGCAGAAGCCGCGGCCCGCCCCGGTGAGCAGCAGTGCACGGATGCTCGCATCGCTCTCCACCTTGGAAAGCGCATCGGCGACTTCGCTATGCATCTGCACGGTGAAGGAGTTGAGACGGTCGGGGCGGTTCAGCGTGATCTTCGCAGCGCCGTTTGCCACATCGAACAGAATGGTTTCGTAAGCCATGGCCACCACCTCCCAAACAGCGCTGCGGGCTAGCCCCGCTATGGGCGATAGGCTTAAAATAGAACGCTTGGTCGGTCAATTTTCGCGAGGAATCATGAGCAGTGCAGACGAGCTTGCCCGCAAGATCGCCGACCATATGCGCGCGCGGGAAGGCACAGGCGCGGCATGGAATATCGAGATCGAGGAAGCGCGCGAAGGCTATGCGCGCATTGCGATGATCGTGCGTAAGGATATGCTCAACGGCCATCACATCTGCCATGGCGGGATGATCTTCTCGCTCTCCGATACGGCGTTCGCCTATGCCTGCAATTCGCGCAACATGGAGACGGTGGCGCAGAACGCGACCATCGCGTTCCTCGCACCGGGGCGAGAAGGCGATCGGTTGGTGGCGGAATGCCAAGAGCAGGCGCTGACGGGCCGCTCGGGCGTTTATGCCGTGACGGTGACCAACCAGAAGGGCGAGAAAATCGCGGTTTTCCAAGGTCTTTCAAGGTCTCTGGGCAACCCCGTGCTCAAGACGGATTAATTGACCGTCCGGTCGGTTTATTATAATATTCGAACAAATTCGGCGAGGAAACGCGGCATGTACACGACCGAACTGAAAGACAAGAACCAGAAGCCGCAAGTTGCTGCGGTGGTCGAAGATCCCGAACGTCTCGCGGCCTTCGAAGCGCGCGTCGCCGCCGATGATTTCATCGAGCCTAAAGACTGGATGCCGGAGGCCTATCGCAAGACTCTGGTGCGCCAGATCTCGCAGCATGCGCATTCGGAAATTGTCGGCATGCTGCCGGAAGGAAACTGGATCACGCGTGCGCCGTCGCTGCGCCGCAAGGCGGTGTTGCTGGCGAAGGTGCAGGATGAAGGCGGTCACGGACTTTATCTTTATGCCGCCGCCGAAACGCTTGGCACCTCGCGCGAAGAGATGATCGAGGCGCTACATTCGGGCCGCGCGAAATATTCCACGATCTTCAACTATCCCACGCTGACATGGGCCGACATCGGCGCCATCGGCTGGCTGGTGGACGGCGCGGCGATCATGAATCAGGTGCCGTTGCAGCGCACGTCTTACGGTCCCTATGCGCGCGCGATGGTGCGGGTGTGCAAGGAAGAGAGTTTCCACCAGCGCCAGGGCTACGAGATCATGATGGCGCTGGCCGGCGGCACCGACGCGCAGAAGCGCATGGCGCAGGATGCGCTGAACCGCTGGTGGTGGCCGTCGATCATGATGTTCGGTCCGCCGGACGAGAATTCGCCCAACACCGCGCAATCCATTCGCTGGCGCATCAAGCGCGAGACGAATGACGAGCTGCGCCAGAAATTCATCGACGTGACGGTGCCGCAGGCCGAAGCGATTGGCTTGACAATCCCCGATGCCGATCTGAAATGGAACGACGCGCGCGGCTCTTACGATTACGGCGCCATCGACTGGGAAGAGTTCTATGCGGTCGTGCGCGGCGAAGGCCCGGTCGCGAAAGAGCGCATGCAGGCGCGCGTGAAAGCGTGGGAAGACGGCGCCTGGGTGCGCGATGCCGCGACCGCGCATGCCGCGAAACACGAAGCGCGCGAGGCGGCGGAGTAGTCATGTCGAAGAACTGGCCGCTCTGGGAAGTTTTCATCCGCGCCAAGAATGGCCTGTCGCATCGCCATGCCGGCAGCGTGCATGCGGCGGATGCCAAGATGGCGCTGGAAGCTGCGCGCGATACCTATACACGCCGCATGGAAGGCGTGAGCCTGTGGGTGGTGCCGAGTGCGGCGATCATCGCATCCGATCCCGGCGACGCGGCGGAGCTATTCGAGCCGGCGGCGGACAAGGTTTATCGCCATCCGACGTTCTATTCGATCCCCGAGAACATAAAGAACATCTGATGGCTGACACCGCGCTCTTCGATTATGCGTGCCGTTTGGGCGATGACAGCCTGATCCTCGGCCAGCGCCTGTCAGAATGGTGCGGCCATGCGCCGATGCTGGAAGTCGATCTGTCGCTCGCGAATGTGGGTCTCGACCTCATCGGGCAGGCGACCCATTTCCTCAAGCTGGCGGGCGAAGCGGAAGGCAAGGGCCGCGACGAAGACAAGCTCGCCTTCCATCGCGACGTGCTGGATTTCAAGAACTGCCTGCTGGCCGAGCAGCCGAACGGCGATTTCGCGCAGACCATCGCGCGGCAATTTCTGTTCTCCAACTGGCAGGAACTGCTGTTCCGCGAATTGTGCAAATCCAGCAACGCGACTATTGCAGCCATCGCCGCCAAGGCGGCGAAGGAAGTCATCTATCATTCGCGCCTCGCCAACGAATGGATGGTGCGTCTGGGCGATGGCACGGCGGAAAGCCACGGACGCATGGTCGAAGGCCTCGACTGGATGTGGCGTTTCTCCGATGAATTGTTCGAGGTCGATGCTGCGCTGGAGCCCTTGATCGCGTCCGGCGTCGCCTGCGACGTGCGCAAGCTGCGGCCGGAATGGGATGCGCGCATCGGCAGGGTGCTGAAAGAGGCGACGCTGGAACTGCCCCAGGCACGCCGCGCGACGGTGGGCGGGCGCGTTGGCCATCACTCCGAGCATCTGGGCCATCTGCTGAGTGAGATGCAGTTCCTGCAGCGCGCCTATCCGGATTCGCGATGGTAGCGGCCGCGGTTACCACCAACTCCTTCAGGGATCGCGTGTTCGAGATTCTCGCGCATGTGCCCGATCCAGAAATCCCCTGCGTCTCGGTCGTCGATCTGGGCATCGTGCGCGATGTGACGGATGCCGCGGTGATCATCACGCCGACCTATACCGGCTGCCCGGCAACGCTCGCCATCGAAGCCGATATCCGCAGCGCGCTCGACAAAGCCGGACTTTCCGCGCTGAAGATCGAAACCACGCTGTCGCCACCTTGGAGCACCGATTGGATCAGCGCCGAAGGCCGCGAAAAGCTGCGCGCCTATG
>JANWJQ010000083.1 GCA_025451875.1 Rhizomicrobium sp. | reverse complement strand
AGAAGAAGCCGCTTTCCGCGCCGAAGCCCAGAAGTGGCTGTCCGCGCATGCCAAGCCGCGCCGCAAGCGCGAGGACCGCGATCTCGAAGAGATGGAGAACGGTGCGTCCGTCGATATGGCGGCGAGCAAGGCGTGGCAGAAAGAGAAGGCCAAGGCCGGTTATGCGCGCATCACCTGGCCCAAAGGCATGGGCGGCATGGGCGGCACGCCGATGCAGTCGATCATCTTTGCGCAGGAAGAAGCCAAGTACGACGTCGCGACGGGTGGACCGTTCGCGATCGGTCTGGGCATGTGCATTCCGACGCTCATGGCGTACGGCAATGAGGACGCGAAGAAGCGTTATGTGTGGCCGGCGGTGCAGGGCGATGAGATCTGGTGCCAGCTCTTCTCCGAACCGGCGGGCGGTTCCGACGTCGCGGGGCTTCGCACGAAAGCGGAGAAGGACGGCGACGAGTGGGTGATCAACGGCCAGAAGATCTGGACCACCGGCGCACAATTCTCCGATTACGGCATACTGCTCACGCGCACCGATCCGAACGTGCCCAAGCACAAGGGCCTGACAATGTTCTACATCGACATGCACGATCCGGCGGTGGAAGTGCGCCCGATCAAGCAGGCGTCGGGCGGCAGCGGATTCAACGAAGTGTTCTTCACCAATCTGCGCGTGAAAGACTCGCAGCGTCTCGGCGACGTCGGCCAGGGCTGGCAAGTGGCGCTCACCACGCTGATGCATGAGCGTCTGGCGGTCGGCGGCGGTCAGGGTGGCGGCATCGATTCCAAAGAGCTGCTGCGTCTCGCCCGCACGCTGGAACTGGAAGACGGCCCGGCACTGAAGAACGCATCCGTGCGCGAGAAGATCGCGGACTGGTATGTGCGTGAAGCCGGTCTGAAGTACACGACCTATCGCACCATGACGGCGCTGAGCCAAGGCAAACAGCCGGGACCGGAAGCATCGATCGCCAAGATCGTCGTCGCGTCCAAGCTGCAGGATGTTTCCGCGTTCGCCACCGAACTCGAAGGCGAGGCGGGTGCGCTGCAAGGCGCCGATGCACCGGCGCATGGCATGTTCCAGATGGGATGGCTGAGCGCGCCGGGCCTGCGCATCGCGGGCGGCACGGACGAAATCCTGCGCAACATCATCGCCGAGCGCGTGCTCGGCCTGCCGCAGGATATCCGCGTCGACAAGGATGTGCCGTTCAACAAGGCGCCGGCGGGCCGGTAAGCATGCCGCTGGAAGCACTCGAGCACTACACCGTCCATTGCCTGGACCTCGAGGGCACCCGCGACTTCTATCGCGATGTGCTGGGTTTGAAGGAAGGCCCGCGGCCCAAGCTGGGCTTTGCCGGGCACTGGCTCTATTGCGGCGAGGTGCCGGTGGTGCATCTGCTAGGCGCAGACGGCGCGTTGCCGGAAAATCGCGGCTGCGAACCGGGCGGCGATACGGGCTCGTTCGACCACATCGCGTTTCGTGGAAGCGACGTCGCCACGACACTGGAAAACCTGAAGAAGCACGGCGTCGCGTATCGCGAAAACCACATCCGCGATTTCGGACTGCATCAGGTTTTTGTCCGCGACCCGAACGGCATTACGGTGGAAATGAATTTCCGAAGATAACGAAGTCTGGGAGGACAACATGATCGGTTACGTCACGATCGGCACGAACGATCTGGAACAGGCGAAGAAATTCTACGGCGCGCTGGCGGAGGAGATGGGCGCGAAGCCCACATTCGGCAGCGAACGCATGCAGGGCTACGGCAGCAAGGGCGGTGCGATGCTGGCCGTCTGCACGCCCTATGACGGCAAGCCTGCAACGGTGGGCAATGGCACCATGTTCTCGCTCGCGGCGCCGGACCAGGCCATGGTCGACAAGATCTATAAAAAGGCGCTGTCGCTGGGCGCGAAGGACGAAGGCGCGCCGGGTCTGCGTGGCGACACGTTCTACGGCGCCTATTTCCGCGATCTGGACGGCAACAAGCTCTGCGTCTTCAAGGCGGGCTGAAAACGCGCTAGTGCAGGGCGATGATCTCGTCGCCCTGCACGAAAGTCTGCACGATTGATGCGCCATCCCGCCTTTGCATGGGATGCGGCCGCTCGTTGGAAGAGATCGCGCGCTGGGGCTCCATGTCGGAAGCCGAGCGCCAAGAAACAATGCGCGCACTGCCCGAACGGATGCGCGCCGCGAATTTGAAACCAGCACAGGGAACGACACCATGAAGGATTTCAGCGGGAAATATGCGGTCATCACCGGCGGCGGCACGGGCATGGGGCGCGAACTTGCGATCCAGCTCACGGCCGAAGGCTGCAATGTCGCGATGTGCGATGTTTCCGCCGAGAACATGGCGAAGACCAAAGAACTGTGTGTGAAGGAAGCGCCGCAAGGCACACGCGTCGCCACCTTCAAGGCCGATGTCTCGCTCGAAAAGCAGATGAACGACTGGGCGGAGTCGGTGAAGAAGGAACTCGACACCGATCACATCCACCTGCTCATCAACAACGCCGGCATCGGCGGCGGCGGCAGCTTCGTGAATGGCGACCGCGCGCAATGGGAGAAGACCTTCGACGTCTGCTTCTACGGCGTCATCAACGGATGCCGCGCGTTCCTGCCCATGCTGATGAAGGCGCGCGAGGGCTACATCGTGAACACTTCCAGCGTGAACGGCTTCTGGGCCTCCATCGGTCCGGGCCGCCCGCACACGGCTTACTCCGCGGCGAAGTTCGGCGTGAAGGGATTCACCGAAGCGCTGCAGGAAGATCTGAAGATGAACGCGCCGCACATCAAATGTGCGGTGGTGATGCCGGGCCATATCGGCACGGAGATCGTCGCCAATTCGCGCAAGGTGCTCAGCGGCAGCGACAAGGTGGATGTCGCGGGCGCACGCAAGATGATGGCGTCGATGGGCATGGACACCTCTGTGCTCGACGACACGCAGATCGCGCAGGCGGTGGAGATGCAGGCCATCGCCTTCCGCGACAACGCGCCGACCAGCGCGGCGCAGGCGGCGACAATCATCCTCGACGGCGTGCGCGCGGAGAAATGGCGGATCCTCGTCGGCAAGGACGCCGAATATCTGGACGAGCAGGTGCGCAAGGCGCCGGAAACGGCTTACACCGCGAAGTTCTACGAAGACCTCACCAAATCCACGCAGTGGGGCATCTGATCATGCGGCGGCGGGTGTTCGCGCTGCGAGCATCCGCACCATGAACGCCACGGCGACGAACACCATCACGCCGAGAAGGCTGAGCGCCGCGTCGGTATAGAGCAGGCCGTTGGAGCCCCAACGGTCGTGCCCCCAACCATCGAAGATGCCGGCATAGATCAGCGGCACATTGGATATGCCGCTCAACACGTTGGACTTCGTGCCCGCCGCGCCTTTGCCGATGGCCTCGAACACGACGGCGGCATAGCCCGCGTAGCTGAAGCCCGTCAGGAAGGCGTAGAGCAGCACGAAGACGACAAACATCGTCTGCGTGCGCGGCGACAGCGCCATCAGAACGGTCGCCACGGCAATGACGACGCCGAAGAGAATATAAGCGGTCTTGCGATCCATCAGATCGCAGATCCAGCCGCCAATCAAGCAACCTACCATCGCGACAAGGCCGCCCAGCACACCATTCACCAGGGCCACGGCATCGCCACTGGCATGCCAGTCGCCGGCAACGGCAGACCAGAGATTTTGCGCAGCGCCAACACCGATGGGCAGCAGCATCAGGAAAAAGACGAGCGCGCCGCGTTGCGAGGTCAGCAGCGTCCAGCATTCGCGGCCGACATTTGCAAGGCTTCCCAGAAGCGATTGCACGCGATGTTCGGCGCTGGGCTCTTTCAAAAAGAGCAGGGCCAATGATGTCGCGATGCAAAAGACGCCCAATGCCGTTCCGGACGTCCAGAGCGGCGCATGTTGCGCGAGCCAAAGGCCCAGCCCGCCACCCAACCCGGTGCCGCCGAGATTGCCGGCCTGGCTCCATCCGCCGGCGCGGCCTTTTTCTTCCTCGGACGTGCCGTGCGCCATCAGGCTTGAGCCGGCGATGGTGGTGATGGTGGCCGTGAACGAGAAGCCGAAGCAGAGCGCTTCGAAGATTCCCAGATTGCCGCTGGTAATCGGAACGAAGGCTGTGGCGGCCATCATCACGCCACTGAGCACTGCTGAGATCAGATACCAGCCGCGAACCGACAGGGTTGCGTCCACGAACGGCGCCCACAGCGCGCGCCATGTTTGCGGCAGCAGACTCAATCCAACGAGACCGGCGATGGCGCCGACGCTGACGCCCGCCTGCGAAAGCAGGTAGGCAAGCGACACCACGGCATAGCCATTGGTGATGCCCATCGGCAGGAAAAGCATGATGTAGAAAACCGGGCGCAACCTGGAGCCCGGCAATACGCGTTCGGTCATGATGGCCCGGCCCAGCGATGCAGCGAGCCAGCTATAGCGGACGGAGTTCGCCTCCGCCTCTAACTTTTTTGACTAGATCGCGTCGCTCAGAAGGCCGCGCTTCAGCGGATCGGCGTCCAGCAGCTTGCCGGACATGGCGCCGAGCCAATCGAGGCCTTCGCGCAATTTCACATTCTCGCCGATGACGAGGATGGCCGGAGCATCGCTTTCCTTCGCGCTCCTGCCGAGTTCGGCCAGCGTCGTCACGCGCACAGTCTGTTTGCCGGAGGTCGCATCGCTGACGATCGCGGCGGGTTCGCTCGCGGGACGGCCAGCATCCATGAGCTTTGCCGCGATCTCATCGGCATGGGCGAGCGCCATGTAGAGCACGATGGTGGGCGAGCCTTTCGACACGGCGGTCCAATCGAGCGCGGGGATGTTTCCGTCCACGCCATGACCGGTGATGAAGGTCACGGCATGGTTGGTGTCTCGATGGGTGACGGGAATGCCCGCATAAGCGAGACCGCCGATGCCCGCCGTCACGCCCGGCACAATGCGGAAAGGAATGGACGCGCGCGCGAGTGCCAGCGCTTCTTCGCCGCCGCGGCCGAAGACGAACGGATCGCCGCCTTTCAGCCGCAACACGCGCTTGCCTCTGCGCGCGAGTGCGACGAGCTGGTTTGAGATGTCGCCCTGTTTCGCGCTCGCCTTGCCGCGGCGCTTGCCGGCGTAAACAACTTCCGCGCCGGGCCGCGCGAATTTCAACAGTGTCTCATTCACCAACGCGTCATAGAGAATGACGTCGGCGCTCGCGATGGCATGGAGTCCGAGAAGCGTGACCAGTCCCGCATCGCCGGGGCCCGCGCCCGCGAGCCAGACCCAACCACTCTCGAACGCAGGCAGATCCAGCGCCGCGGCGAGGCGTGCGATAGAGGTGCGGTCTGTGGCGCTCTTGAGATCGGGCTCGGACATTTCACATTCTCGCTCGGTGAATAGCATTATACCACAAGACGTAATTGGAGAAACGATTTCCGCAAGCCCCGGAACGCATTAAGCGCCGGGGGCGTTTCCAACCCGCACCATCCCAAAGAGGCCCCATGAGCGAGAAAACCGGCGAGATCGCCCGGGAAACGGCGAGTTATCATTGCGAGAATTGCAACAACCACATCCATCTCGCCCTCGGGGACCTCATTCCCAAATGCCCGGTCTGCGGCCAGGAGACGTTCGACATCTCCAACCCGCGCTTCGAGACACGCGACGGTTCGCTCGGCCCGCATGAGCCGGAGGCTGACGGGACATGATGGAATCTAGTTCTTCTTCTGCACGGTGAAGTCGCCCGGCTTCTTGTCCGGCACGATCGACCAGCCGGGTTTCAGGTCCAGCGTCCAGCCTTTGCCGGAGTGCATCGCCACGTTTGTCGGTGCGGCCACGGTGACGATTGTGAAGTTGTCGTCGAGCAGCGCGCCATCCTTCACCGTCAGCGTTCCCCATTCGCCAACGGCATGCAGCGTCGGATAGACGGTGCCGTAAGGCGGCAGCGGGAAAAGAAGACTGGGGTTGAACTCCGTATTCATGTGATGACCGGGCAAGCGCAGCAGCGGGCCATTCACCAGCGCTGCGGTGTAAGCCTTTGCCTGTTCGTCATGGGCCTGCGCGCGTCCGGCCTCATCCTTCTCCACGCCCGCAAGGTCATAACGGCGCCCGGCGTCGTGCGCCGCGGATTCGATATTGGCGGGAAGCGAAACCTTCGCCGTTTGCGCCAGCATGTCGCCAAGATCGGATTGCGCGTTGACGCGTTTGCGCCAATCTTTGCTGGTGTCGTCCAGCAGGAATCCGTAAGCGGGGCCGGAGACAAATGCGAAGAGGCGCGCATAGGCGTTGTTGTCTTCCATCTCGCCAAGCGTTTTGGCGACGTCCGCATCGCTCTGCCCGGTGAGGCGGCGGCCGGTATATTCCGCGAGGCCTTCATTCAACAGGAGTTCGTTTTCATCTTGGGCGGCATCCTTCACCTTGTTGCGGCGCCAGGCGCGGAAGATGAGCGCATCGCGAATGGCCGATTTGCGCGCTGCCGCGTCCGGTGCGGTCAAGGCCGCCGCGAGCGCGCGCCATTCCATGCGCATCGTCGTGCGGCCGAACGGCGTGCCGAGCGCACCCTCTACCGGCGAGCGGGTGGGAAAGCCGAGGCTTTCCTGAATGACATGCCAGGCTTCGTGGACCAGCTCGGTTTTGCGCATCGCCGCGTCGTCGGGCAGCGGCCACAGGATCATCGACCAGCGCAGGCCTTTCCACGTCGTCGTCGTGCTGGAGATAAGGACGTCCTTGTCCAGCTTCCCGGTGAACACTTCGCCGTCCTTGTTGAGCGCACCATCGGGCGTGTTCCGGTTGGCGACGACGTCGCGCGTGTCCGGATCGACGAAGAAAAGCGGGCCGCAGATATTCTTGCCCCATAGCGCGCCGCCGTCGCGGTCGCAAAATGCCTGACGCTCGGCGAAGGCCGCGGCTGCGGCTTTGGGTTCGATGGTGCCGGCGTGAACGGGCGCGACCGTCATAAAGGCGGCGCCGGTCAGCGCCAGCCAAGGAAGGCTTTTCAACATTGGCATTCTCCCCAAGTGTGAGATGTTATGTGGGCGTGGCGCGGGCATCCAGATATTCTTGCGGCGCATGACGACCATGCGGGGCGCGGGGTTGTTGTCGGGTTGCCGTCACATGGCGCTGCGACACGGACGGCATTACCAAGCTTTCGCACCGGGTGTAGCGTTCCCGCAGGAATGACATCTCTCCCACTTAAGGTGACGCCATGAGCGATACATATCTTGTCCCCGGCTTGCGCACGCCGTTCGTGAAAGCAGGCACCTTCTTCGCGAAAAACACCGCGCTGGAATTGTCCGCGCCCATCGCCGCGGCGATGGCGGCGCGCGCGATGCCGGACTTTCTCGTCTGGGGCCAGGTGATCCCCGATCCCACGCTTTCCAACATCGCGCGCGAACTGGTGTTCGAAGCGAAGCTGACGCCGGACTTGCCCGCCTTCTCCGATGTCATGGCCTGCTCGACAAGTTTCATCGGCACGATTTTCTCCGCCGGGATGATCGGCAAGGGCGGCACGCATCTGGCGCTGGTGGGCGGGGCGGAGACGATGAGCCATGTGCCCATCGCATTGAAGCAGGATGTGGCGGACCGGATTGTCGGGCTGTTCCGCAAGAGTCCGGCGGACGCCCTGGCCGTCGTACAGAACGCCAAGCCCGACGATTTCAATCTGCCGTTTCATGGCTGGGCCAATCGCGTCAGCGGCCGTTCGATGGGCGAGCATACCGAAGACACCGCGAAGCATTTCGCCATCGCGCGCGCCGATCAGGACAAATGGTCCCTCACCAGCCATCAGGGCGCGATCAAGGGACAGGATGACGGCTTCTTCAAGGACATGGTGCTGCCGTTCAACGGCGTGGATCACGACACGATCCCGCGCCGCGACACATCGCTGGAAAAACTCGCGGCATTGAAGCCGGCGTTCGATCACACTGCCGCAGGTTCGCTGACGGCGGGCAATTCATCGCCGAACACGGACGGCGCAGCATCGATCTGGGTTGCGGACGAGGAAGGCCTCAAGCGGCTGGGCAACCCGCCGAAGGTGAAGCTTGTCGATTGGGAAATCGCGGCAATGGATTTCCATGAAGAGGGAATCCTCATGGCGCCGGCGCGCGCGATCCCGCGTCTTCTGGCGCGCCACAAGCTGAAGGCGATGGATATCGCGTTGTGGGAAATCCATGAAGCGTTTGCCGCGCAGGTGCTGGCGCATATCAAAGCGATCACCGATCCGGTCTATCGCAAAGAGAAAGCGAAAGTGGATTGGGACATCGGGCCGTCCCCATGGGAGCGCATGAACCCGCATGGCGGATCGGTGGCCATCGGTCATCCCTTTGCCGCGACGGGTGCGCGCATTCTCAGCATGGCGGCGAAGGAGTTGGGTGCGATGCCGGTCGGTTCGCGCGCGATTGTGTCGGTCTGCGCCGATGGCGGGCAGGGCACCGTCGCGCTGCTGGAACGGGGCTAAATAAAGATCGCCACGTTCTGGCGGTGCGCGATGACGGGTTTGCCGTCAGCGTTCCACACCATCATGCTTTGCGTGGAGTAGCCCTGCCAGGCGGTTTCGGTTTTGCTCTGGATGAGCCACCAGCCGTCGCGGGTTTGCGGATCGTCGGTGAGAATGTCCATCGACCACGTCATTGTGCTGATCGGACCGGGCTGCGGAAAGATCACCATGGATGCCGGCGGCGGCGCGTCGGCCAGTGCGATCAGCGGCACGATGCCTTCGCGCGCCCTTGCATCGCGATGGCGGAACCAGATGCGGTATTCCGGATCTTCATCCGGTTGGAACGGGCGCGCGCCACCCGCCATGCGGCTTTCGAATTGCTGCTGGAAGCTGATGACCGGCCTGTCTCCGAAGAAAGACGGACTGTTCTCGATTGTCTTCACCAGCGGCATCGGCAGATCGGCATAGGTGAGCGCGGAATTGCGCGCCACACCGAAACTCAGGATGGCGCGCGCCGCGAGGCCCGCTTCACCCGTGAGATCGACGCCGATGAAGGCCGTGGATTTTCCGCGCCGCAGAACCTCCGCTTTCATGGACAACACGCCGGAGGCCGGGCCGATGAGCGAAAATTGCGCCGAACGCAGCGGCGGAAGATCGGGCACCGCGCGCAACGCCGCTTCCACGCAGAACGCCGCCGACAATCCGCCATAGGCGGTGCGGCCCTGCGCCCAGGTGTCGTCGAGCGCGACGCGGAACGTATCCGCGCTTTTCTCCATGGATGACAGAAGATCGGAAAACGACGCCATGTGTTTTTTGACTCTGAGTGCAAACCGAATGTGTCAGCGCCATCCGGCAGCCGCAACACGCGAAAGTTTCTGTGAAACTAGGCGGCTTCGGCGCGGACGCTGCGGACATGTGCCAGCGCGTCATGCAGCACGGAGATACCCGCTCCGCGTTGCGTCACATGTTCGCTGAGATGGCGGCGGAACAGGCGCGCGCCGGGCTTGCCATTGAAAAGGCCGAGCATCGGCTTGGTCAAGGCGCTTAGCGTGACGCGGCCGCCGAGCTGGTTCGCCGCATATT
>JANWJQ010000082.1 GCA_025451875.1 Rhizomicrobium sp. | reverse complement strand
GCCTGGATGTGGCGTTGCTCGCCTGGGCGTTTCGCGCCAGCAGCCTTGCGGCGCGGCGCTTTGAGCATGTGACGCTGACACCGTCTCTGCTTCGCGTGGAAAAGCATCCGGTGAAAGGCGCGGCGACGAGAGCGGAGTTCAATCCCTATTGGGTGAAGGTCGATCTTCAACGACCGACCGAATTCTCCAACCGCCTGTTCCTGCGCAGCCATGGCCGCGAAATGCTGGTGGGCGATTTTCTCGCGCCCGCGGTGCGCGAAGGCTTCGCAGATGCCCTGAAATCCGCGCTTTCGGCGGCGAAAAATCGTCATTTCGGGGCGCAAGAAACGGGTCGATAATTACCTGCCGTCACCCCATCTTTGGCCCATGAGCGAACTGATCAACCTCGAAGATTATGAATCCACGCGGGACTGGCGGCGCATCGGACGCGCCATCCATTTCCTCGCCGAGCGCTACACCGAACAGCCGCGGCTGGAAGATGCTGCCGACGCCGTGGGCCTCTCGCCGTTCCACTTCCAGCGCCTGTTCACCCGCTATGTCGGCGTCAGCCCGAAAAGCTTCATCGGGCATCTGACGCTCGAACATGCCAAGCGCGAGCTTGCGCATGGCGCGAGTGTGATGGATGCAGCGATTGAATCGGGCCTGTCGGGCTCGTCGCGCCTGCACGATCTGTCGCTGAAGATCGAAGCGATGACGCCGGGCGAATATGCCAGGGGCGGACGCGGACTTTCAATAGAATACGGCTTCGCCGATTGTCCGTTTGGCCGCGTTCTGGTGATGACGACGGCCAAGGGTGTTTGCGGCCTCGCCTTCGGCGACGATGGCGAAGACGAAAGAATGCTGGCCGACATGACGTCACGCTGGCCGAAGGCGGACTTCGTCGAAAACACCGCGCTGGCCGAAGAGATCGCGAAAGCGATCTTCGAACATGACGGCAAGACGGAAATCGGATTGCATCTGCTCGGCACGCCGTTCCAGATCAAGGTCTGGGAAGCGCTGCTTAAGATTCCCGAAGGCAAGATGACGACGTACGGCACGATCGCGACACGGCTGGGCGATGCAAAAGCCTCGCGTGCCGTGGGAACCGCGGTCGGCCGCAATCCGGTGTCATGGCTGATCCCGTGCCATCGCGTGCTCGGCAGCGATGGCGCGCTGCATGGCTATCATTGGGGCCTCGTGCGCAAGCGCTCGATGCTGGCGATGGAAGCGGCGCGCAGCGAAGCGCGTCAAAGCCCCAGAACGTCCGCCATCGCGTAAAGACCGGGCTTCCTGCCCTGTCCCCATTTGGCGGCGGTGAGCGCGCCGGTGGCGAAGATCGAACGGTCCTCGGCGACATGGCGAAGCACCACGCGCTCGCCTTCGCCGGCGAAAATCACATCATGCTCGCCGACCACGGTGCCGCCGCGCAGCGAGGCAAAGCCAATGGTTTCCTCTTCGCGCGCGCCGGTATGGCCGCCGCGGCTTTTCACGGCGCTGTTGTCCAGCGAAATGTTTCGTCCCTCCGCTGCCGCGCGGCCGAGCAGCAAGGCGGTGCCGGACGGTGCGTCGACTTTCTTGCGGTGATGCATTTCCACGATTTCGATATCGAAACCGGGAAGCGTCTTCGCCGCCTGTTTCGCAAAAGCTGCCAGCAGATTGACGCCCAGACTCATATTGCCGGATTTGATGATAACGGCATGACGCGCCGCGGCGCGAATTTTCTCATCGTCGCTTGCGGACAATCCGGTTGTTCCGAGCACATGAACAATGCGTGCCTGCGCTGACAGCGTTGCCAACTCCACGGAAAATTGCGGCGAGGTGAAGTCCACCAACGCCTGCGCGTCTTTCAGCGCCATCAGCGGATCGTCGCTGAGCGCAACGCCCATCGGCTTCAGCCCTGCCAGCGTTCCGGAATCGTTGCCCAGATCGGGATGGCCCGCGCGCTCCAGGGCGCCGTGCAGCGCGAAGTCTTTCGACTCCGCGATGGCGCGCAATAGCGTCTGGCCCATGCGCCCGGTGGCGCCCGCAACAACGATCTTGATCTTGCTCATGCCCGCATCATGCCGTTTTGCCGTTCAATGCGCGAGATGGTCGATGGCAAATTGCGCTATGGCCTGCCCGAACCACGGCACGGTGAGGATGAGGGCGGAGGCGCAGACGCGAAATAGCGTCGTCTGGTCGAATGGCCATTCCGGCGCGGCTTCGATCCGCGCCTCGTAAGCCAGAAGTCCTTGCATCCTTGTTGCGGCCCCGGCGTCGCCGGCGGCCGTCGCCCGTGCGGTTTCGATTTCGCCGCGCACGCGCTCAAGTTCGATTGCTTTCGCACCACGAATTTTCCGGTGTACCGGCTGCATGGTGCGCAGGAACACCCAAACGCCGAGCGCCAGAAACAGAACGACCAGCGCGACCGTGAAAATGTTAAGGCCTGAATCCAGGAAGAACAGGCAGGACACCGCGCCGACCGTGAACCAGATCAGCGCAAAGCGCGCCGCCGAACGGCCCCATACCGACAGATGGTCGATGCGCAGAAGATCGACTTTCAGATCCTGCCCGATCACCTCGTTCGTCCCTTGCGTGCCGGTGCGTGACAATTCCACGCCGCGCGTAAAGGCCATGCCAAGGATCGTCGTCACCACCATGAACCACGCGAAGATTCCGGGCAGCGGATGCGGCGGGCCGGAAAGATAGCGGGAATAGAGGATAACGCTGGCGACGATGCCGCCGAAAAATCCGATCCATGTCGCGGGCACCAGCCGCGCATTCACCGGTGTCAGGACAACAACGTTGTGTCTCTCGACCGCCCCCGGATTCAGCGAGCGTTCGAAAGCGGGATAATCCGCGCGCTCGCGCACGCGGGTATAACGCTGGATGTAAAGCGAGACACAAAGCGTTGCCGCCAGCGCGAATGCGGTGTCCGCGGGGCCGGCGATGACGATGCCCTTTGCGGTGACGGCAAAGAGCGCGAGATTCTCTATCCCCGCAATGGCGATGAATACGCCGCCGATCGCCACGAAAATCAGGAACGCTGTCCAGAAATCGCCCAGCGGCGACAGCACGAAGAGGCGCTGCTCGAAATAGGCCCTGCGATCCGAACGGCTCCATTCGGCGGTCAGGTCGGCATGCGCGGCGGCATCGCTCATGCCCGGGAGCATGGCGCGGTCACGGGCATCCGTCGAGGGATCAGGCCAGGATCAAGCTTGCGTATCGACTCTTGGGGATTCCGGCGCGCCGTCCTTGCGCGCCACCGTCACCATCGCGGGGCGCAGCAGCCGGTCACCGATGACATAACCCGTCTGCACCACATCAACGATGCTGCCGCCTGGCCTGCCGTTCCCCGGCACTTCGGCGATGGCCTGGTGCAGATTGGGGTCGAATCTGCCGTCCGCGGTGTCGATGGCTTTGACACCATAACGCTCCAGCGCTGCGAGCAACTGGCGCTCCGTCGCCTCAATGCCCTCGACGACAGCCTTCACCGCCGGATCGGCGCTCTGAAGCTTATCGGCCGGAAGCGCCTGCAGCGCGCGCGCGAAATTGTCCGCGATGGTCACCATGTCGCGCGCGAATTTGGTCACCGCATATTGCGAGGCGTCCTGCTTCTCGCGCGCGGCAATGCGGCGCGTGTTTTCGGTTTCCGCCAGTGCGCGCAGCACGCGGTCTTTCAGCTCCGCGTTCTCGGCGCGCAGCGCATCCAGCACGGCCAGTTCCGCGGCAAGCGGATTGTCCGCGCCATTGGCGTTCTGCGGGTCGTTATTGTCGTTGTCGCTCATGCTCATGTCTTTCAAACGTCTCAGGCGAGCAACCGGCTCACCACTTTTGCAGTATAGTCCACCATCGGAATGATGCGCGCATAGTTGAGCCGCGTCGGACCCAACACGCCGATCACGCCCACGATCTTGCCTTGCGCATTGGCATAAGGCGCAGCCACCAGCGAGGAACCGGAGAGGCTGAACAGCCGGTTTTCCGAACCGATGAAGATGCGCACGCCCGCGCCCTCTTTCGCCAGTTCCATAAGGCGGATGAGATCGCTCTTGCGGTCGATGTCGTCGAACAGGGTGCGCACGCGTTCGATATCGGCCTGCGCCTCCACGCTTTCCAGCAGATGCGACGCGCCGCGCACGATGAGGATCTTGTCGTCCAACAGATTTTGCCCGCCCGACGGCGCCAGTGTTGCAAGTCCTTCCGACACGACCTTCGCTGTCAGCGTATCCAGTTCAGCGCGTTCGCTTTCCAGTTCGGCGGCGATTTCGGCATGTGCCGAATCCAGCGTGCGTCCGCGCAGCCGTGCGTTCAGATAATTCGTCGCTTCGCTCAACGCCGATGCCGGCAATCCGAGCGGAATGTCGAGCACGCGGTTCTCGACCGAACCGTCTTCGCTGACGATCACCACCAGCGCCTTGCCCGGCGCGATGCCGACGAACTCGATATGCTTGAGCGCGCTGTCCAGCTTCGGCGCGACGACAAGCCCTGCGCAGCGCGACAGGCCGGAGAGCATCAAGGTCGCCTGCGTCACCACATCCTCGATGCCGCGATTCTGGTTGGCGATGCGCGCTTCGATGGCGGTGCGCTCGCCCGGTGCCAGCTCGCCAATCTCCATCAGGCCATCGACGAAGAGGCGGAGGCCCTTCTCGGTCGGCACGCGGCCGGCGCTTGTGTGGGGCGCATAGAGCAGGCCCATGTTTTCCAGATCCGCCATCACATTGCGGATCGAGGCGGGCGAGAGCGAATGGGGCAGGCGCTGGCTCAGCGTGCGCGAACCCACCGGCTCGCCATTGTTCAGGAAGGCATCGACCAGATGGCGGAACACCTCGCGCGGCCGCTCGCCCAACTCTTCGGCCAGGAGCTTGGCACTCGCGATATCGATCGGTCCCTGACCCATAATAAGCTGTTGTTCTCTCAAGACTATTTGTGGCGGACCGCCGCCATTGCAGGCAGGGGTCCGGGGAGGCTAGGTAGCGCCCGGCATCCTCAACTTCAAGGTAGCAGATATGCGTCCCAGCAAACGGGCTTTCGATGAATTGCGTGCGGTGACGTTGGTTCCCGGCGTGGCCAAGCATGCCGAAGGCTCCTGCCTCGTCAAATTCGGCGACACCCATGTGCTGGTGACGGCCTCGCTGGAAGAAAAAGCCCCGTCCTTCCTGAAGGGCACGGGCAAGGGCTGGGTGACGGCGGAGTACGGCATGTTGCCGCGCTCCACCCATGAGCGCATGCGCCGCGAGGCGGCACAGGGAAAGCAGTCCGGCCGCACGCAGGAAATCCAGCGCCTCGTCGGCCGCTCGCTACGCGCCGTTGTGGACATGAGCGCGCTGGGCGAACGGCAGATCGCCATCGATTGCGATGTGCTGCAGGCCGATGGCGGCACGCGCACCGCCGCCATCACCGGCGGCTTCGTCGCCTTGGCGCAATGCGTGAAGTTCATGCAGAAGACCGGCATGATCACCAAGCCCGCGATCAAGGATCATGTCGCGGCGATTTCCTGCGGCATCCATCAGGGCGCGGCGGTGCTCGACCTCGATTACGACGAAGATTCCACGGCGGAGACGGATGCGAATTTCGTCATCACCGGTTCGGGCGGTCTGGTCGAGATTCAGGGAACGGCGGAAGGCGCGCCGTTCAGCGATGACGAATTCGGCCAGCTCATGAAGCTCGCGCGCAAGGGCATCGGCGAATTGATCGAACTGCAGAAGAAGGCTCTGGCGTGAAACTGCCGCGCGGCTCTTCTCTCGTTCTGGCCTCGCACAACAAGGGCAAGCTGCGCGAGATCGCCGATCTCGTCGCGCCCTTCGGCCTGAACGTGAAGAGTGCGGGCGAGCTGGGTCTGCCCGAACCGGAAGAAACCGAACTTACCTTTGAAGGCAACGCGCTGCTGAAAGCACGCGCCGCCGCCGATGCCAGCGGATTGCCAGCGCTGTCGGACGATTCCGGCCTGTGCGTGATGGCGCTGGGCGGCGCGCCAGGCATCTACTCCGCCCGCTGGGCTGGCGAAACGAAAGATTTCGCGGGCGCGATGGCGCGCGTTGAGCGCGAGTTGAACGAGAAGAATGCCAAAGACTTCTCCGCGAAATTCGTCTGCGCGCTGGCGCTAGCGATGCCAAAGGGCGAACATCAGATTTTCCTTGGCGAGGTGCATGGCACGCTGACGTTCCCGCCGCGCGGAGAGCGCGGCTTTGGTTACGATCCGATTTTCGTCATGGACGGAATGGATCAGACCTTTGGCGAGATCGATCCTGACCGCAAACACGCGATCAGCCATCGCGCGAAGGCTTTCGAGAAGCTTAAACAGGCGTTGGGATGAGCGGTTTCGGCATTTACGTCCACTGGCCCTTCTGCGCCGCCAAATGTCCTTATTGCGATTTCAACTCCCATGTCCGCGCGCGCATCGATGAAGATGCGTGGATCGATGCCATCACGCGCGAACTGGAACATGTCGCGCAATGGCAGGGCGACGAGAAGCCGATCGTCGAAACCATCTTCTTCGGCGGCGGTACGCCGTCGCTGATGAGCGGAAAGGCGGTCGGTGCGGCCATCGACAAGATCGCGCGGCGGTGGCGCATGGCGAACGATGTCGAGATCACGCTGGAATCCAATCCCGCCAGCGCTGACGCCGAACGCTTCCGGGATTATCGGCTGGGCGGCGTCAACCGTGTGTCGCTGGGCGTGCAGGCGCTGAACGACAAAGACCTGAAAATGCTGGGCCGTTTGCACGATGTCGCGGAAGCCAAAGTCGCGCTTGCCATGGCGATGACAACGTTCGAGCGCGTGTCGCTCGATCTGATCTATGCGCGGCCCGATCAATCGCCGGAAGCCTGGCGCGACGAATTGAAGGAGGCGCTATCCTTCGGCACCGATCATCTGTCCCTCTACCAGCTCACCATCGAACCGGCGACGCCATTCGCGACGCTCGCCAGAACCGGCGCACTCAGGCCGCTCGATGACGACAATGCGGCGACGCTTTATGAAATCACGCAGGAGGTGACGGAAGCGGCGGGCCGTCCGGCGTATGAAATCTCCAACCATGCCAAGCCCGGCGAAGAAAGCCGGCACAATCTTCTTTACTGGCGCTACGGCCAATATGCCGGTGTCGGCCCCGGCGCGCATGGGCGTCTGGATATCGGCGGCAAGCGCATTGCGACCATGGCGGAGAAGTTGCCGGAGCGCTGGCAGCAGGCGGTGTCGCGCCGCGGCCATGGCATTGTCGAACAAAGCGAAGTCGCTAATGACGATGCCGCGCGCGAGCATCTGCTGATGAATCTGCGCCTCACGGAAGGAATCGATCTGGCCGCCTATCGCGCACGCTGGAACACCGAGCCGGACGCGGCACGCGTAGCCGAATTATCCGAACAGGGATTCCTCAAAACCGAAAACGGCCGGCTGATCGCGACGCCGCAGGGACGCCTCGTTCTCAACCGCCTGATTGCGGAGATCGCGGCGTAAGGCTGCTCGTCGTTTTCGCCGGCGGTGGCGTCACGGGCTTTTCGAAGGTGCGTGGGCTCGGATCGATGACGCGGAAGCCATCCGGCTCCACGGCCAGGATCGCAAGTCCCCGTTCCGACGTGCCGTCCGGGTTGAAGCGCAGGATTCCGTTCACGCCGGCAAAGCCGTTGGGATCGGTGAGTGCGGCGTCGGTGAAGCGATGATAGGGCTCGCCTGCCGACAGCAATGCCACCAGCGACACCGCATCATAGGAGAGCGACGCCAGTTGCGGCGCATCGCTGCCGAATGCGGCTTTGTATTTCGTGTTGAAGCTGGAATCGATATCCGGTGCGGGCGCCGCGAACCAGCCGCCCTCCAGCGATGTTTCCTTGGTGAGGGACGGATCGTCCCACAGGCCCGTTCCCACGAGCTTGATCTTGGCGCGGTCGATGCCGTTTTCGGCAAGCGCGGGCGCAAGTTCGCGCAAGGTGTTGCCGCCGGCGGCAACGATCAGCACGTCAGCATTGGATGCCGCGATGTTGTGCAGCGACGTCGCCTGCGTGGCCGGATCGAGGCGTTCGATATCGGCAACATCCGCGCCCAGCGCCACGGCATCGGCGCGGATCGCGTCGGCGATGTGATTGCCATAGGCCGTGGACGGCACCAGTGCGGCGAAATGCTTGTGCCCGGTCTGCACGGCATAGGAGACGGTGCGGCGGATTTCGTTCTCCGGCTGGAAACTCAAAAGATAGACGCCATTGCCCGCGGTCTTCACGTCGGTGGAGAACGCGATCACCGGCACCGCACGATCATGCGCGATGGGCGCGACCGCGCTCACCGATGCGGAGAACAGTGGCCCGACGATCACTTCGGCGCCTTGCGCCAGCAGCGAGCGCGCACCGGCGGCGGCGCTGTCGGGTGTCGAGCCTTCATCGGCGGAGATCAGGATGATGTTGGGATTGCCGGCATCGAACAGCGCCAGCTGCGCGGCCTTCATCATGGAGGTGGCGAGAAAACGGGTCTGGCTCGAACCGTTGGTGAAGGGCAGGAGCAGGCCGACGCGCACCGGATTCTTTCCGGCAGGAATGTTGGGCAGGCGCAGGAAGCCCGGTTCCTCCGAGAGCATGGGATGGGTCGCGGGCGGCGCGGGCGGCAATTCCGCGGTCGGCGCGATGGGCGCAACCGGCTTTGGCGGTGCGGCGGTCTGGCAACCGGCAAGCGTGGCTATCGCCAGTGCCGCGGCAATGGCGCAAATTGGGCGAAGCAGTTTCATGCAATCTCTCGGCTGACAAACGCTGAATATTGGGAGAACAGCCTATTCCGGACGCCCAAAAATCGCAAAAGGAAGACGGCCTCGCGCCCGGCCTTTATGTGACCGCCACACCCATCGGCCATGCGCGCGACATCACCCTGCGCGCGCTGGATGCGATGAAGGGCTGCGACCTGATCGTGGCGGAGGACACGCGCGTCACCTCCAGGCTCCTTTCGATCCATGGAATCTCCAAGCCGCTCAGCGCCTATAACGACCACAATGCCGCGCGCGAACGCCCCAAGCTGCTCGCGAAGTTGAAGAATGGGGCGCGCATCGTTCTGGTCAGCGACGCGGGAACGCCGCTGGTATCCGATCCCGGCTACAAGCTGGTGCGCGAAGCCTTGGCGGAAGGGCTCGCTGTTCATGCGCTTCCCGGCGCCAGCGCGCCGCTGGTGGGGCTGGCTCTGGCCGGGCTTCCAACCGACCGCTTTTTCTTCACCGGGTTCCTGTCGAGCAAGCAGGGTGAGCGCCGCAGCGCGCTGGAAGAATTGCGCGATGTGCGCGCCACGCTGATTTTTTTCGAATCCGCCCAGCGTCTCGGCGCGACCTTGAAAGACATGGCGGAGATTTTCGGCAATCGCCCGGCCGCCGTCGCGCGCGAACTGACGAAGCTGCATGAGGAAGTGCGCCGCGGCGATCTGAACGATCTTGCGCGCGGCTATGAAAACGAAACACCCAAAGGCGAAGTGACCTTGCTCGTCGGTCCGCCGCTGGACGTGGAGCCGGATTATGCGCGCGCCGAGAAACTTCTGAAGGAGGCGCTGCAATTCATGCCGGTGCGCGCCGCCGCCGATCTTGTCGCCGAGGCGCTGGAACTTCCGCGCCGCGAAACCTATGGCCGCGCGCTGGCGTTGAAGACGCATGGCGAAGACTGATGGGCTCCTCCAGAAACGCCGCAAGGCGGAGGCACGGGGCCGCCGCAGCGAATTTGCGGCCATCGCGCTTCTGACCCTGAAGGGCTATCGCATCCTGGCGCGCCGTCTGCGCACGCCACTGGGCGAGATTGACCTCATCGCCAAATCGCCCACCGGTCTTGTCTGTTTCATCGAGGTGAAGGCACGGTCCGAGGCAATGCTCGCGGCGCAGTCCCTGAGTGATCGGCAGAAGGCCCGCATCGGCCGGGCGGCCATGCATTATCTGGCGCAGCGTCCCAAACTGGCCCGCAAAGGCCTGCGGTTCGACATCATTGCCGTCGCGCCCGGGCGACTTCCGCGTCATCATCGTGACGCTTGGCGCAACGACGATGCGCGCTAAACTGGCGGCCATGACGCAAGACGATCCGGCGGAATTTCTGCGGCAACTGGGCGAGGCGGGCGATGGCCCGCATGACATCGCGCGCGCGGCGCTGATGCTGTCGGCGCTGGATCATTCGGGCCGCATGCTGGAGCCCTATGAAGCGCATCTCGTCGAGATTGCCGAAGCGGCGAAGACCGAAGCGCGGCTGACCGCGCGGGTTGAAGACGGTGCGCGCTCGCTGGCGGCCTTGATGGTGGGCCGTTATGGCTATGACGGCGACCGGCTTTCCTATGACGATCCGAAGAATGCCGACATCATGGCGGTGATCGACCGGCGGCGCGGCTTGCCCGTCGCGCTCGGCGTTCTTTATCTGCATGCCGCGCGTGCGGCGGGCTTCGAAGCGAAGGGCCTGAATTATCCGGGGCATTTTCTGCTCAGTGTTTCGCTGCGCGGCTATGAAGCCTTGATCGATCCATTCAATGGCGGCGCCGCGCTGGATCGTGAGCGGCTGGGTGCGCCGCCCGCGATGGGCGCGCATATGCCCGATGGCGCGCAATTCTCCGAAACGGTGAGCGACATCGACGTGCTCCTGCGCCTTACCAACAATCTGAAACTGCGCGCCCTCAACAATGGCGAGCGCGTGCGGGCGCTGGAGATTTCCAAGCGCATGGTGCTCATCGCGCCCAAGCGTCCGGAATTGTGGATGGATCTGGCGCGGCTGAACGAAGTGTCCGGAGCCCTCGGCGCGGCGCAGAGGGCCTATGAGGCATGCCTGTCTTTGGTGCCGGGTGGACAAAGCCTACATAACGAAGCAGCACTCGGCCTTCACGCGCTCAAGCGGCGCCTCAACTAGGAATTCTTCATGGCGCTCTCCGTCGCAATCCAGATGGACCCGATCGAACGGATCGATATCGGCGGCGATTCCACCTTTGCGCTGGCGCTGGAAGCGCAGGCGCGGGGCCATTCGCTGCTCTATTACGGCCCGCGCGACCTGACGTTTCGCGATGGCAAGGTGACGGCGCGCGTCCGTCCGCTTTCGGTGCGCAACGCGCGCGGCGATCATTTCACCTTGGGCGAATCCTCCGTCGTCGATCTTGCGACCACCGATGTGGTGCTGATGCGCCAGGATCCGCCTTTCGACATGTCCTACATCACGGCCACGCATCTGCTGGAACGCATCCATCCCAGGACCCTGGTGGTGAACGATCCGGCGCATGTGCGCAATGCGCCGGAGAAGCTCTTCGTCACCGAGTTCAAGGGACTGATGCCACCGACGCTCATCACCTCAGACCGCATGGAGATCGACGCCTTCCGCGCCGAGCACAAGGACATCATCCTCAAGCCGCTTTACGGCAATGGCGGCGCGGGCGTGTTCCGTGTGAAGGCAGACGATGAAAATCTCGGTTCGATGCTGGAGATGTTCACCGCCTTCTATCGTGAGCCTGTCATCATCCAGCGTTATGTTCCCGAAGTGCGCAAAGGCGACAAGCGCATCATTCTGGTGGATGGCGAATTCGCGGGCGCGATCAATCGCGTGCCGGCGGAAGGCGAGGCGCGCTCCAACATGCATGTCGGCGGCAAGGCGGAAGCGACGACGCTGACGGCGCGCGAAAAGGACATCTGCGCCGCGATCGGACCGGAATTGAAGCGGCGCGGGCTGATCTTCACCGGCATCGATGTGATCGGCGACTATCTCACCGAGATCAACGTGACCTCGCCCACCGGCATCTGGGAAGTGAAGCGGTTCGGCGGCGCCGATATTGCGGCGCTGGTGTGGGATGCCATCGAAAAACGGCGCAAAGGCTGAGGTTCAGCCGGACCCCCTTGACAGGATGCTTATCTAAGCAGGGAACAGAATTCTTTTTTCGGGTGGAATCCATGTTGACCCTTCGCAAAGCCGATGAGCGCGGCAAGACCAAGATCGACTGGCTCGACAGCAAGCACACTTTTTCCTTCGGCGAGTATCATCATCCGCAACATATGGGTTTCGGCCCTCTGCGCGTCATCAATGACGACACCGTGGCGGCGGGCGGCGGTTTCCAGCCGCATCCGCATCGCGACATGGAGATCGTCACCTATCTGCTGGAAGGCGCGTTGGCGCATAAGGATTCGCTGGGCACCGGGTCGATCATCCGTCCTGGCGAAATTCAGCGCATGAGCGCGGGCTCGGGCATTGTCCATTCTGAATTCAATGCGTCGGCCAGCGAGCCGGTGCATTTCCTGCAGATTTGGGTCATGCCGTCCGAGAAAAATCTCGAACCGTCTTACGAACAGAAGGCCATCGACGCGGATGCGGTGCGCAACAAATTCGCGCGCGTTGCCTCAGCCGAGCCGCTGCCCACCGAAGTGCGGTTGGCGCAGGATGCCGAAATCTGGGTGGCGCGCTTCGAAGGCGAGGAAGAGGCGGTACATATGCTCCAGCCCGGCCGCAAGGTGTGGCTGCATGTGGCGCGGGGCGCTGTGGAAGTCTCGGGCGAAAAACTCTCCGCCGGCGATGCCGCCGCCATCGTGGACGAGGAAAGCATCCTCGTGCGCGCGCGTGAGCCCGCGGAAGTGCTTTTGTTCGATGTCGCTTAAGGCTTCGTCAGGGCTTCGTTAAATCTGGCAGGCCGAAGCGCTTGCGATAGCGCGGCGACATTTCCAGCAACGAAACATAGATGAGGACGTCGGTGGTCGAGAATTGGTGGTCGATCACCGCGCCGTCGCCGATCTGCGCGCCGGTGCGCACATAACCCTTGATCAGCGGCGGCAGCGCCATCAGCGCCTCGCGCGGATTGATCTGGTCCTTCGGCATCAGGTCCATATCGACATAAAGGCGCGGCAAGGCGCGGGCGCGGATCTCTTCGCGCATCGGATGGAAATGGTGCAGGTAAGAGAGCGGCATCGCGATGGCTTGCGGGTCCGTGCCGGGGAACGAAGCGCAGCCGAACATCACATCGATCTTGTACCGCGCGACATACGCCATCACGCCGCTCCACAACAGCTGCACGATGAGCGGCTTTGTGCGGTATTCCTTGGCGACGCAGGAGCGCCCCAGTTCCAGCAGCTTGGTGCCCTTCTGCACGCTTTGCAGCAGCTTGGAGATGTCGAACTCGCCGCTGGTGTAGAAGCCGCCGGCGCGCAGCGCGCCTTCATTGCGCAGGAGTCTGTAGCACCCCATCACGATGGGCTGGCCGTCTTCATCGACATTGGAACGGTCGATGGCGATCAGGTGATCGCAATAGGGATCGTATTTGTCGAAGTCGCGGCGGTCTGCTTCCATCGCGGGCGTCGGCACCGCGGTCAGCTCTTCATAGAAAACGCGATAGCGCACGCGTTGCGCGGCTTCGACTTCGGCCTGCGTCTCGGCCACGCGAATTTCGTAATTGTCGGTGGCGACAAGCACCGGCCAGACGGGACGGCGTTCGTCGATGGGGCCGGAATCGTGGACGCTTACCAAAGGAAAATCCCTCGCCCGGCGCCGCCTCCCGGAGAGCCAGCAGGCCAGGCTGTCACAATCCTACAAAATGGGTGTGACAGTCGCAAACTTCCACGATTCGATGACGAATTCATGGCCGCCAGGTTCCCGGCGGTCAGGATGCGGCGGCCGCCGCCGCCTTCTGGCGGGTATTAAGGAGCGCAAAGAGCAGGATCGCGGGAACCCCGATCAGTCCGGCGCCGACGAAGAAGATGGCGTAGGCATTAATGAGGCCGTGGCCTGCACTCAGCCATTCCACGACAGCACCGGAGAAGCCTTTGAGGATTTTCCCCGCCCAGGCATAGGTCGAAGCCAGCAACGCATATTGTGTGGCCGTGTAGCCGAGGCTGGTGAGGCTCGACATATAAGAGACGAGCGCCACGCCCGCGAAACCCATCGCGAAACTGTCCAGCGCCATGACGCCCGCGAAAACTTCCAGACTGTTTCCGCTATAGGCGAGCACCGCATAAGCGGCGACGGCGATCACCTGCAGGACGCCGCCTGCGATCAACGCGCGCATGTAACCGAACCGCAGCGCCGCGAATCCGCCGGCGGCGATGCCGACAAGAGACGCAATCAGCCCCACGCTGGCGCGGATCGTCCCGACCACGTCCTTGCTCAATCCGATGTCGTGATAAAACGGATTGGCCATTGGCCCCATCACGAAATCGGGCAGGCGATAAAGGCTGATCGCCGCCAGCATCAGAAACGCGAATACCCCATGTGCCTTGAAGAAGGCGATGAAGGGTCCGATCACCGCATCGAGAAATCCGCGCGGCGTCCAGAGCGGTTCCAGCGCTTCCTTGGTGTTCATCACCGCGTCCGCGCTTTTGGGTTCGCGCGCAAAGAAGGTTGCCGCGATGCCGACAACCATCAGCAATCCGTAGAGCACATATGAAATCGGCCAGCTCAGATGCTGGGCCGCGATCAGGATCAGCGCGTCGGTGGCGAGCAATGCCGCGCGATAGCCCAACTGATAAGCCGAAGAGAGCAGACCAAGCTCATCCGCATCGTCCGCGATCTCGATGCGCCAGGCGTCGATGACGATGTCCTGCGTGGAAGATGAAAAGGCCACGACGAGCGCAAGCACACCAAGTAGCGCAAGGCCATGCGATGTTCCGGCGATGCCCATCGCAACGAGCGCCGCGCATACGAAGATCTGCGCCAGCAGCATCCAGCCGCGGCGGCGGCCGAGCTTTCCGGCCACCGGCGCCAGCGTGCGGTCGATGATCGGCGCCCAGAGAAATTTCAGCGAATAGGCGATGCCCACCCATGAGAGGAATCCGATCGCCGTCAGCGCCGTGCCTTCATCGCGCAGCCAATAGCCGAACGTGTTGCCGACGAGAAGAAAGGGAAGGCCGCTCGAAAAACCCAGCGCCAGCATCACCAGAGTTTTGGGTTTCAGATAGGCGTCGAAGGAATGGTGCGGCTTCGCGCCAGCGGTAGCGACGGTCATGCGGCCTGAATGGCAGCGGGCTGGAAGATGTTCTGGAGCACGGCGTCAAGCTCTGCAGGATCGATCGGCTTGGTGAGGAAACCATCCATGCCGGCCTCCTGGCAAGCCTCCCGGATGCCCTGATTGGCATCGGCTGTCAAAGCCACGACGGGCGTGCGTTCGCGCACAGCGTCTGCTTCCTGATCGCGCAGCCGGCGCGTGGTTTCCAGCCCGTCGAGGCCGGGCATGTGCAGATCGGTCAGCACCACATCGAATCGCTCTTGCGCGAGGATGGCCAGCGCGGCTTCGCCGGAGGCGACGTCCTTCACCTCGAAACCGCGGCGGCGCAGCAATTCGCGGCTCAGCATGGCGTTGATCGGATTGTCCTCGATCAGCAAAATCCGGCGCAAGGCCCGCGGCGGTGCGGCGACGATGCCGGGCGAAATTCTGGCCACCGGCGGCGGCGCAAAAACCTCCTGCAGCGTGCGCGCGGGCGGCTTTTCGAATTCGCCATGCGCCGGCAATTCGGGCGTCGGCGCAATGCCTTCGCGCGTGCGCAGCCGCGCGAACAGCGAGCCCTGGCGGATCGGCTTCATCAGATAACCGGAGAAACCCATGCTCTTGAGTTCCGTCAGATGCGACCGCGCGCCCGGCGGCAACAGCACCATGGCGCGCGTGCGTCCGTCCGGATAGGCGGGAAGCTCCGGCGCGTTGTCGGTGCCCGCATCAATCAGCACGATATCGGCTTCCTGCTCGTCGAAGCCTTGCGGATTGGGGGAAAGCGAAACCACTTCGCCGCCGCCGCAACGGATTTGCGCGATCAAGCCTTCGCGCAGCACCGAATTGCGCGCGATGATCGCAACGCGCATGCCGTCGAGCGACGATACCTCGTCCGGGTTGGCATCGCGCAGCGTGATGAGCGGGACCGAGCACCAGAACAGGCTGCCGCCGCCTTGCGCCGCTTCCACGCCGATCTCGCCGCCCATCGCATCGATGAGTTTCTTGGTGATGGCAAGACCGAGACCGGTGCCGCCGAATTTGCGCGCATGGCTGGAATCGGCCTGCATGAATTCCTTGAAAATCTCGTCGCGCTTTTCCGTGGGCACGCCGACGCCGGTGTCGCGCACTTCGAAGCGGACGAATTTCTGCCCGTGCGCCTCGCTCACCGATGCGCTGACGCGCACGCCACCCTTCTCGGTGAATTTGACCGCATTGCCGACGAGGTTGGTGAGGATCTGGCGCAGGCGCAGCCCGTCGCAGCGGATGGCATCGGGCGTTCCCGGTGCGATGAACGACACGATCTCGATCTGCTTGGCATGCGCGCGCATGACCAGAAGCTCGACCACGCCGTCGATGAGCGGGCGCAGTTCCACATCGTCTTCTTCCAGCGTCACGGTGCCGGATTCGATCTTGGAGAAATCCAGAATTTCTTCGATCAGTTGCAGCAGGGACTCGCCGGACTGATGGATGGCGTCGATATAGGTCCGCTGCTCCGGCTGCGGATTGCTTTCCAGCAGTAGCCGCGCCATGCCGATCACGCCGTTCATCGGCGTGCGGATTTCGTGGCTCATCGTGGCGAGGAAGCCGGACTTGGCGCGATTGGCGGCTTCGGCCTTGTCGCGTGCTTCGGTGAGCGCGTCTTCCAGAGCTTTGCGCTCGGTGATGTCGCGGCCGACGCTTTGAATCTCAACAAGCCGGCCGGCTGCGTCGCGCACGGCGTAATCTTCCCACGCGATCCAGCGCCAGCCATAGGTCGTGCGCACATGCTGATCGTAACGCACGCGGGGCTGACCGTTTTCCAAACCGCCGAAGGAGCCGAACATGGGCGCGCGGCTGTCGGGATGAAGCTCGGGCGCGAACGGTTTGCCGAACGCGGTCTGCGGCGTCAGCCCGAACAGCTTCAGGAACGATTCATTGCCATAGGTCAGGCGGCTGTCGGGCGCGCGGCGGAAGATCGCGTCGCCCTGCGCATCGACCAGGCCCTTGTAGCGGTTTTCGCTTTCATGCAGCCGCCCGTTCATCGCGCGCACGGTAGCGAGGGTGGCTTCGAGCTTGTCGGTCAGCGTGTTGAGTTCGGTCGTGCGCGTTTCAAGCTGGCTGGCTCTGCGATGCGCGCCGATGATGCCGCCGAAGAGGATGACGAGGCCGAGACCCGCCACAACCGGAAGGATGACGGCGGGGAAAATCGTGAGCTTTCCATGCACGGAAATATCGGCATAGGCGAAGACGCCCAAGGCGAGCAGCGCCAGTCCGTAAATAACCAATGCGATGCGCAGAACCCGCACGAAAACCCTCCGAAAGCCGTGTATTTGTGCCTTGTTCCGCTTGAGAAAGGCTTAACCGGCGGTAGATGGCGCGGTCGAAAGGGTTAATATCCACCGGGCGTGCAAAGCGCCCGCAACCATTCGTTGCGGTACCAACTCACGGGGAGGATTTCATGCGATTTTCGATAGTGGCGCTCGCCTGCGCGGGCGCAATTTTTGCCACGGCTGCCTATGCCGACGATCCCATGTCCAACACCTATGGCAATACCGTCACCACCAAGAGTCATAAGACCAATGCGAGCAGCCAATTGATGTTCGCAGCTGACGGCACATACACCGCCAGTGCGACCGGCGCGGATGGAAAACCTGCGTCTTTCACCGGCGCCTGGACGCTGAAAGATGGTGGCAGCACGATTTGTCTTGCACCGAAATTGCCGGCCAACACGCCGGGCTCCGCACCATCTTGCTCGCCGCTGCAGAAGCACAATGTCGGCGACAGCTGGAGCGTCACCAACGATCAGGGTGAAACCTTCGACGTTTCGCTGACAGCCGGACATTAAAACGCGTAAAAAAGGAAGGCCGCGCGGTTTTGTCCGCGCGGTTTTCTGTTTTTTCTCAACGGCTTAGGTGCTGTCACACAAGCTTCGCAAAACTGTGATGGACGTTGCATCGAGTGAGGTCTCACTCCGGCTCGGCTGGCGTCGCGCACGGGGTGGGGATTTCCAGCGCCGCCAAAAACGGTTCCAGCCGTGACACGAACCATTCGAGAGGAATTTCCATGAAGCCAGTTCTCAATCGCCTTGCCGGCATCGCGCTTGGCGCCTTGCTGCTCGGCACCGCGAGCGCGGCATCGGCCGCCGATATGACCGGCGCAGGCGCAACGTTTCCCTATCCGATTTATGCGAAGTGGGCGGAAGCCTATAAGAAGTCGACCGGCATCGGCCTGAATTATCAGGCGATCGGTTCTGGCGGCGGCATCGCGCAGATCAAGGCGAAGACCGTCGATTTCGGCGCGTCCGACAAGCCGCTCTCGCCGGGCGAACTTGATGCAGCCGGCCTCACGCAATTTCCGACCGTCATCGGCGGCGTCGTTCCGGTCGCCAACATCCCGGGCATCAAACCGGGTGAGCTGAAGCTCGATGGCCCGACGCTCGCGAACATCTGCCTCGGCACCGTGAAGTATTGGGACGACGCTTCGATCAAGAAGCTGAACCCGTCGGCGCCGCTCCCGCATCTGGCGATTCTGGGCGTTCACCGCTCTGACGGATCGGGCACCAACTTCATCTTCACCAATTACCTGTCGAAAGTGAGCCCGGCTTGGGCATCGCAGGTTGGCGCGGCGACGTCGGTCGAATGGCCGAGCGGAATCGGTGCGAAGGGCAATGAAGGCGTTGCCGGCAATGTGAAGCAGACGCAGGGCGCGCTCGGCTATGTCGAGTATGCTTATGCCAAGCAGAACACGCTCACCTACATCAAGATGATCAACCATGACGGCAAGGCCGTCGATCCGACGGCGGATGCCTTCCAGGCCGCTTCGGCGAAGACCGACTGGGCGCACGCGCCGGGCTTCTATGTCACGCTGACGAACCAGCCGGGCGCGAATGCCTGGCCGATCGCGGGCGCGACGTTCATCCTCGTCTACAAGCACCCGGGCGATGCGGCGAAGACCAAGCAGGTCCTGAATTTCTTCAAATGGGCCTATGCGAATGGCGACGACCTGGCGAAGTCACTGGACTATGTGCCGCTGCCGAACTCGACCATCCAGGCAATCGACGCAAGCTGGCACAAGAACATCGATGGCGCGGCGGTTCCGTAAATCGCCTCGCACTTTCCTGGGATTGGGGGGCTGATCGCGGCCCCCCAATTCGTCTAAAACCTGTCCGGCACACCACATGGTCGACATGGCCTTGAGCGAAGAATCCTCCGTCTCATCGCGCAGTTCTGCGCTCAAGCGGTTCGGCCGCAGCGATGCGCGCTTCCGCCTGATGACCTTGTCTTCGGCGCTGCTGGTTGTGGCCATCTTCGCCGGCATCATGGTATCGCTGATAAGCGGTTCCTGGCTCGCGCTTCACACCTTCGGCTGGAGCTTCCTCACCAACAGCGTGTGGAACCCGGTCACGGAAAAGTTCGGCGCCTTCGCCGCCATCTATGGAACGCTGGTATCGTCGGCGCTTGCCATGCTCATCGCCGTGCCGCTGGGCATCGGCATCGCCATCTTCCTCACCGAGCTTTGCCCGCGCGCCTTGAAGCGTCCGGTCGGCATCGCCATCGAGCTTCTCGCGGGCGTTCCTTCGATCATCTACGGCATCTGGGGGCTCTTCGTCTTCGCGCCTTTCTTCCAACAGACGGTCGAGCCGTGGATCATCGATGCCTTCGGCAATGTTCCGGTGATGCAGGATCTCTTTGCCGGCCCGCCCTACGGTATCGGCACCTTCACCGCCGCGCTCATCCTGTCGATCATGATCCTGCCATTCATCTCCGCCGTGACGCGCGATGTGTTCGAGACGGTTCCGCCCATGCTGAAAGAAGCCGCTTACGGCACCGGCTGCACCACCTGGGAAGTGATGTCCCGCATCGTGCTGCCCTTCAGCCGCGCCGGCGTCGTCGGCGGTGCCATGCTGGCCTTGGGCCGCGCGCTCGGCGAGACGATGGCCGTTACCTTCGTCATCGGCAACGCCCATCACATCAATGAATCGCTGCTCGCGCCGGGTACGACCATCTCGGCCACCATCGCCAACGAATTCACCGAAGCGCTCGGCGATACTTACGTTTCATCGCTGATCGCGCTCGGGCTTATTCTCTTCGCGATCACCTTCATCGTGCTCGCCGTCGCGCAGATCATGCTCAAGAGCCTCGAGCGCCGCTCGGGAGGAAAATCGGCATGAACCGCGCGATCTACGCCCGCCGCCGCGGCGTCAACGGCGTCTTTCTGGTTCTGTCAACAGCCGCCGCCTTCATTGGCATCGCTGCCCTGATCCTCATCCTCTATGCCCTGCTGAAAAACGGCTTCGGCGGATTATCCGCTGCGGTGTTCACGCAGAACACGCCAGCCCCCGGCTCGGCCGGGGGCTTGGCCAATGCGATCTTCGGCAGCATCTTCATGAGCATCGTGGCGGTTATCGTCGGAACGCCCATCGGCATGCTGGCAGGAACCTATCTGGCGGAATATGGCCGCCACACCTGGCTTGCCTTCGTCATCCGCTTCATCAACGACATTCTTCTGAGCGCGCCATCGATCATTATCGGCCTGTTCGTCTACCAGCTCGTCGTCGCGCGCATGCATCACTTCTCCGCATGGGCGGGCATGGCGGCGCTTGCGGTGATCGTGATTCCGGTTGTCGTGCGCACCACCGAGAACATGCTGCTGCTGGTGCCCAACACGCTGCGCGAAGCCGCCGCCTCCATCGGCGCGCCGCGCGCGATTTCGATCCGCGCCGTGACCTGGCGCGCGGCCCGCGCCGGCATTGTCACGGGCGTACTCCTCGCGGTGGCGCGCATCTCCGGCGAGACGGCGCCGCTGCTCTTCACCGCGCTGAACAACCAGTTCTGGTCCACCGATCCGAACGCGCCGATGGCGAGCCTTCCCATCGTGATCTTCCAGTTCGCCAATTCGCCTTATGAAGACTGGCATACGCTTGCCTGGGCCGGCGCGCTCCTCATCACGGCAGCCGTGCTGACCCTCAGCATTTTCGCCCGACTTATCGAATCCAGACAAAAATAAGCGCAGAGAAAAACCATGAACGACATGACGCGCGTGGAGCAGGGAGTTCGCATCGATGTGCGAAACCTCAATTTCTTCTACGGCAAGAACCGCGCGCTGAAGGACATCTCGGTGCCGCTGCATGACCGCAAGGTCACGGCATTCATCGGCCCGTCGGGTTGCGGCAAGTCCACGCTGCTGCGCGTGCTGAATCGCATCTATGAGCTTTATCCCAACCAGACCGCCAAGGGCGAAGTGATCTTCGACGGCCAGAACATCCTGGAAGGCAATCAGGATCTCAATCTGCTTCGCGCGCGCATCGGCATGGTGTTCCAGAAGCCGACGCCGTTCCCCATGACGATCTACGACAATATCGCCTTCGGCATTAAGCTCTATGAGCGCATGCCCAAATCCGAACTCGACGGCCGGGTCGAACATGCTTTGTCCCGCGCCGCGCTGTGGGGCGAGGTGAAGGACAAGCTGAAAGAGTCCGGCCTGTCGCTCTCCGGCGGCCAGCAGCAGCGCCTGTGCATCGCGCGCACCGTGGCGACGAAGCCGGAAGTGATTTTGCTGGACGAGCCGTGCTCGGCGCTTGATCCGATCTCCACCGCGAAGATCGAAGAGCTGATCGACGAATTGTCGAACGAGTACACGATCGTGATGGTGACCCACAACATGCAGCAGGCATCGCGCGCATCCGACTACACCGCGTTCATGTTCTTGGGGGAACTGGTGGAGTTCGGTCTGACCGAACAGGTCTTCACGGCGCCCGCCAACAAGCGCACGGAAGACTACATCACCGGCCGCTTCGGCTGATCGCCTAGGGACAGGTCGTGCGCTGGTTGCCGCAGAGCTTCGTCACCCAGCCGCGATAGGTTTTTTTGGTGGGCGTGACGCCGCTGACATCCGCGAAATCGCCGGAGCAGCCATAGACGCGGGTCACGCTGAAGGAATCCGGGCCCCAGACGCCGCCTTCGCCATTATCACCTTCAAGCCGCGCGACCACCTTTGCATGGGATGATGGACCGCTGCGCATATTGCTGTCGTTGATCGTGAAGCCGACAAGGCTGCCGGAAATCCAGCCGGGCCCCTTGAACACAATCTTGCCGTTTCCGTCGCCGTACTGGCCCGACATCGCGTTGCGGATGAGAAGCCAGCCGTTCTTTGATCCGATCACCTCGAACTCGGCGCCATAATTGTCCTCCGGTTCTATCTCCGGCTTCAGCCGGTATAGGACCGGCGCCTTCGCATCGGGAGCGGCGCGCAGGTTGGTCCCGTTCATGTCTGTATCGGCGTTGTAGCCGTTGATGCTGCAGACGGCGTCGCTGGTGGTGACGACGGGGCTCGAGGCGATGGTGGCGGCGAGAATCGCGGCAGCAAGGCTCATGCATAGTCCTTCGCAAGCGTTGCATCCTGACGCCTGTCCGACATCGCGTTGAAGACAAGGCTGAGCGCGGCGCTGACGATCAGGTTCAGGATCAGCGACGACAGCGCCGCATAGCAGGGCAGGGCGAAGCTGCCGAAATGCAGCACAGTGACCGACGCCTTGAAGCCGGATTGCGCCGCCATCCAGGTGCCCGCGCCGATGCCCGCCATCCATCCGATCAAGAGCGCGCGGTGATGCAGCCAACGCGTGTAGAGGCCCAGCAGCACGGCGGGCAGAGTCTGGATGATCCAGATGCCGCCCAGCAATTGCAGTTCGATGGCCGTCTTGGCCTGCCCTTCCAGAATGAAGATCAGCGCACCGGCCTTCACCACCAAGGACGCGATCTTGGCGACCTGGCTCTCCTCGCGCGGCGTGCAATCGGGCTTGAAGAACTCGCGATAGATGTTGCGGGTGAAAAGATTGGCGCAGGCGATGGACATGATCGCGGCGGGCACCAGCGCGCCGATGGCGATGGCGGCGAAGGCGATGCCCACGAACCAGCTTGGAAACATTTGCAGGAAGAGGGCAGGCACCGCGAAATTGTTGCCGAAGCTTTTGAACCCTTCGGCATAGCGCGGCATCGTGCTCACGCCCGCCGCCAGCGCCATGAAACCGAGCAGGGCGATCAGGCCCAGCACGATGGAATAGGCCGGCAGCGCCACCGCATTGCGCTTGATCACGCTGCGGCTGGACGACGACAGCATTCCCGTCGCCGCATGCGGATAAAGAAACAGCGCCATCGCCGAACCGAGCGCGAGGCTGGCGTAGGAGAACTGTCCCGGATTGGAGAAGGCATCCGCCGGTAGCGTGAGTTTCGCGGTGGCGACGGCGGCGAAGATTTTCGCGCAGCCGCCCAATTCATGCGGAATGATGAGTATGGCGCCAATCACGGTCGCGTAGATCAGGAAGTCTTTCACCACCGCGATCATCGCGGGTGCGCGGAGGCCGCTGGCATAGGTGTAGATGGCGAGCACCACGAAGGCGATGATGAGCGGCCATTCTCCGTGAATGCCCAATCCCGCCAGCACCACTTCCATGCCCACAAGCTGCAGCGCGATGTAAGGCATGGTCGCGACGATGCCGGTCAGCGCGATGGCAAGGGCCAGGCTCTTGCTGCCGAACCGTCCGCGCACAAAATCCGCCCCGGTGACATAGCCCTTCGCTTTCGCCACAGACCAGAAGCGCGGAAACGCGACGAACATGAAGACATAGCCGACCGCCGCGTAAGGCACGGCGAAAAAGCCCAACGCGCCCGCGCCGAACATCAGCGCCGGCACGGCGATGAAGGTGTAGGCGGTGTAGAGATCGCCGCCGAGCAGGAACCATGTCACCACGCTGCCGAAACGACGCCCGCCCAAACCCCATTCGGACAACAGAGTTAGATCGCCCTTGCGCCAGCGCGCGGCGAAGAAGCCGAGCACGGTGACGAAGGCAAAGAGCGCTATGAAGACGCCGAGCGCCACGGGATCGAGCTGGGCCATCGTCCTATTCCCGGCCTTCGGCAAGATGAACGATGAAAAGGATGAGCGCCGTCAGCGCCACCCAGAGGATCTGGTACCAATAGAAGAAAGGGATGCCCGCAAGGTCCGGTTGCGTGCGGTTGTAGAATGGCACCCACAGGGTCGCCACGAACGGCACGATCAGAAGAAGATGGATAAGCCGAAACCGGCCCCTTTTCCCGCCGTCCATGCCCGCGTCTCCCCAGCCGCTTTTCTCTGCCAAACGATTACGGCATAACGCGAAAGCCGCCAAGCGTGCTTCGAGGGCCGCATATCCGCGGCCGCCTCAGCATGAGGAATCCTCATCCTGAGGTGCGAACGAAGCGAAGCGGAGAGGGCCTCGAAGGATGACGGACCAGCTTCTTTATCTGGCGATTTCTCTTGCCGGCGTGGCCGCGATGGTGGGGCTGTGCGCGTTTCTGTTCGGCCGCGAGGTGGCAAAACTTGACACGCGCACCGCCGCTGCGCGTCTGGGCTGCGACGTGCCGGAGTTTCGTCTGGGGCATAGCGCGCTCTCCGCCGATTGTCGTTCGGCGATGCTGGAAGATGCGCGCGACGGATCGGTCTGGCTGGTCACCGCGCGCGGCGACGGTTTTGTCACGCGCAGGCTTTCGCGCCGCGATGTGAAAGCGGCGTCCCGCGATGGCGCGGCGCTGAGTCTGCGGTTCTCCGATTTCACCTTCCCCGCTGCCGTGATCGCCTTCCACGATGAAGATGTCGCGCGCGACTGGGAAATGCGGATGGGAAAAGCCTGATGCATATCGATCCCACCCAGCTGGCGACGCCCGCCTTTATCCTGCTCGTCGTCGCTGAAAT